>CBFGWV010000017.1:0-41946 GCA_965652545.1 uncultured Candidatus Competibacteraceae bacterium
CGCTGAGAACCCGATGTAGGATGGGTTGAGCGCAGCGATACCCATCGTTGGTGGATCGCAGCCGCCGAGCCTTGGCCCGCCGGCAGGTGATGTGAGCCCGCCGGTGCGGTACCGGCACACCGGGCGCCGTTGGTCTGCCTCGTTTGGTGGGTATCGCTATGCTCAACCCACCCTACATTTAGCCCGGCACTCAAGGCACGTTGTTGGCAGTGGGCTACGTCGTCCAATCCAGCACCACTTTACCGGCCTGGCCGGAGGCCATGGCATCGAAGCCTTCCTGGAAGCGCGCCAGTGGCAGACGGTGGGTGATGATGGGCGAGATATCCAGGCCCGACTCCAACATGGCGACCATCTTGTACCAAGTGTCGTACATCTCGCGGCCGTAGATGCCCTTGAGCATCAGGCCTTTGAAGATGACTTGGTTCCAGTCGATGGTGACACCAGCTGAGGGGATGCCGAGGATGGCCACCTTGCCGCCGTGGTTCATGCTCAGGAGCAGGTCGTTGAAGGCCCGCCCGTTGCCGGACATCTCGAGCCCGACGTCGAATCCCTCATGCATGCCAAGATCGTCCATGACATCCTTGAGCCGGGTGTCGGCGGCGTTTACCGCGCGCGTGACGCCCATTTTCTCGGCCAATTGCAGACGCCAGGGATTGACGTCGGTGATGACGACATGGCGGGCGCCGACATGGCGGCAGATCGCCGCGGCCATGATGCCGATGGGGCCAGCGCCGGTGATGAGCACATCCTCGCCCACCAGGTCGAAGGCCAAGGCCGTGTGGGCGGCATTCCCCAACGGGTCGAGGATGGCGCCGTATTCATCGGGAATGGTATCGGGCAGCGGGTAGACGTTCTCCGCCGGCAGGACCAGGTACTCGGCGAACGCACCGGCACGGTTGACCCCGACACCGACCGTATCGCGGCAGAAATGACGACGGCCGGCGCGACAGTTGCGGCACACGCCGCAGGTGATATGCCCCTCGCCGGAGACACGTTCGCCGAGGTGGAAGGCCCGCACGTTGCTGCCCAGGGCAGCGATCTCGCCGATGTACTCGTGGCCGACCACCATGGGCACCGGGATGGTCTTCTGCGCCCACTCGTCCCAGTGATAGATATGCATGTCGGTGCCGCAGATGGCGGTCTTGCGGATTTTGATCAGCACATCATTGGGGCCGGGTTCCGGCACCGGGGCATCGTGCAACCAGATGCCCTCGCGAGGCTCCAGCTTGGCAAGGCTTCTCATCGTGGCGACTCCTGATCAGCGCAGAATGCCAAGCTCGCGTCCGGCCTCGGCGAAGGCGGTCACGGCCTGGTCGATATCGTCGTCCGTCAAGGCCGCCGACATCTGGGTACGGATACGGGCCTGCCCCTTGGGCACCACGGGGAAGGAGAAACCCACCACATAGACACCGCGCGCGAGCATGGCTTCAGCCATGCGGCCGGCGAGGACGGCATCGCCCAGCATGACCGGGATGATGGGGTGTTCGCCGGGCAGCAGGTCGAAGCCCAGATCGCTCATCGCGGCGCGAAAACGCCCGGCATTGGCGAACAAACGCCGGCGCAGCTCACCGCTGCCGGTGACCTTGTCCAGGGCGGTCATGGTAGCGGCGACGATCATCGGTGCGACGCTGTTGGAGAACAGATAGGGCCGGGCACGCTGGCGCAACCAGCCGACCACGGCCTCGCGGCCACTGACATAGCCGCCCGAGGCGCCCCCCAAGGCCTTGCCCAGGGTGCCGGTGACGATGTCGACCCGATCCTGCACGCCGAAGTGCTCCGGCGTGCCGGCACCGCTGGTGCCCATGAAGCCGACGGCGTGCGAGTCGTCGACCATCACCAGGGCGTCATAACGCTCGGCCAGCTCGCAGATGGCCGGCAGGTTGGCCAGACTGCCATCCATCGAAAACACGCCGTCGGTGGCGATCAGCCGGTAACGGCAGTCCTGGGACTCTTTGAGCGCCTGCTCGAGGGCCGCCATGTCGCTGTTGGGGTAGCGATAGCGCCGCGCCTTGCACAGGCGGATGCCATCAATGATGGAGGCATGGTTGAGGGCATCGGAGATGATCGCGTCCTGCTCGCCGAGGATGGTCTCGAACAGGCCGGTGTTGGCATCGAAGCAAGAGCTGAAGAGTATGGTCGCATCGGTCTTGAGGAAGGCCGACAACCGCGCCTCGAGTGCGCAGTGGATATCCTGCGTGCCGCAGATGAAACGCACCGAGGCCATGCCGAAGCCGCGCTCGTCCAGGGCATGCTTGGCGCTGGCGATGAGATCGGCATCGTCGGCCAACCCGAGATAATTGTTGGCACATAGGTTCAGCACCTTGCGCCCATCGGCGGTGCTGACCTGCGCGCGCTGCGGCGAGGCGATCAGCCGCTCGCGCTTGAACAAACCCTGATCGTGCAACGCCTCGGTCTGCTGCGCCAGATCATCGAGCAATCGCTTCGACATTCCTGTATACCGTACTTTTGCGTTCTGAAAACGGGAAACTGAACCTAAAACGTTGATCCGTCAAGCGCTACAAGCGACCTGAACTTGACTGTTCAGATGTGCTGCAGCACCACCAGAAAGGCGATCGCCACCGTCGCGCCGGGGTTGGCGATGCGATGCGGTACAAAGGCCGGGTAGCGCGCCGTCTCACCCTCACCGATGTCGATCTCGTCCCCGCCGCTTTCCACCTGCAAGCGTCCCTGGAGCACCGACAGATGCTCCCAGGTGTCCGGGGCGTGCGGCTCCGAGCACAACTCGCCGCCCGCTTGAACGGTGAGTTGATACCACTCCATGTCGCTTGCGCGGTCGGCCGGACTGAGAATACGCAACACGCACAAGCCATCGGCGCTGAAGATCGTCGGTGTGAGATTGGCCGCCACCCGCTCGATGCTGACCCGGCCGCTGGTGGGCATGTCGTGTTCGATCAGGCTTTGGATATCGATGCCCAAGGTCTGGGTGAGATTCCACAGCGTAGCGAAGGTCGGGTTGGTCTGGCCGCGCTCGATCTGCGAGAGCACCGACTTGGATACCCCCGAGCGCTGGGCGAGTTGATCCAGCGTCAGTCCGAGGCTCTTGCGCGCGCCACGCAACTTGCCGCTGATCTCAGGAGGCCGGTGCCGGGGTCGGTTCATTAAGAGCGCTCTGAACTGTAGCCAATTGTGAAAAATGCACGTTTTGACACCTTTGTTTACCGTCGACACTACCTTACGACCGACCCCTGGTCGACACTAGGTTTCATGGGTTTTATCCCCGCGGAGGCGGCCCCATGGACACCCGGACCCTGATTTTCGCGCTTGGCCTGTGCAATGTACTGGTGGCGCTGCAACTGTCGCTGGCGACGGCGGAGGACGCCCGTCGCGGCGGCTTGTACGAGTGGATGGCGGCCGCCGTGCTGCAGGGTTTCGGCTGGCTGCTGATCTGGACCGACGGCATACTGCACCCGATGGTTTCGGTGGCCGTGGGCAATACCTTGATCATTGCCAGCTACGGCTTGCATGGTCATGCGCTGCGCCGCTTCTACGGCATCGACAGCTCGCTGCGCACCGTCGTCCTGATCGCCGCCACCGGAGCGGCGATCAATCTGTTCTGGCTGGGTGACTTCGCCGCCCGTGCGGCCTGCAGCGGCGTACTGCTGGCCATTGTCTGGTTCGACAGTGCGCATACCCTGCTGCGCGGGGCGGAACCCTGGGAGATGCGTTTGCACCGCGGTGCCGCGGCGGTATTCGCCGGCCTGGCAGTGATCGTGCTCGCCCGCTCCGCAGTGGCAACGTTTCAGCCACAACTGCTCGAGAGCATCTTTTCCACGCACCCGCTGCAGATTCTGCGCCTGATCGGCAACCTGGTGCTGGTGCTGATGGGCGGGTCACTGTTCCTGCTGATGCACCGCAACCGCTCTGTACGCGAGTACCACCAGTTGGCCGAGCGCGACGCGTTGACCGGTGTACGCAATCGCCGCGGCCTGGAGCGCGCCGCCCAGCGCCTGTTCGATGCCGAACGTCTCACCGGCGGCCAGGTTGCCCTGCTGGTGCTCGATCTCGACCATTTCAAGCGCATCAACGACAACCTCGGGCACGCTGCGGGCGATGCCGTGCTGCAGCAGTTCACGCGCGTGGTCGCCGAGGGCTTGCGCGGACGCGATGTGGTCGCCCGCTACGGCGGCGAGGAGTTCTGCGTACTGTTGCCCGACACCGACCAGGCGGGCGCCCATCGGCTGGCCGAACGCATCCGTCACCGCATCGCCATGGCCAGCCACATGCCGACACCGGTGACGGTGAGCATCGGCTGTGCGGCACTGCCGGCACACGAGGGCGATCTCAAACGCTTGTTCAGCCTGGCCGATGCAGCGCTCTATCGGGCCAAGCGCGAAGGCCGCAACCGCGTGATGGCGGCCGATTCGACATTCACCACGGCACACGCGGCCTGACTTGTTCAAGCGGCTTGAATGGGTTGTTGTAAACCCTTCGCTATGTCTGGGGCGTCGGGCATCCCAAACTAGGAGGCTGTTGTTAGAGACCCTGCGGAGATTTCATGGCAGTCGTTCGCCCCATCCATCAACTCGTCGACGGTCGCCCCGCCACGGACGGGGCGGGTGTAAAGCTCACCCGCATCATCGGTACGCCCGATTGCCGGCACCTGGACCCATTCCTCATGCTGGATGCCTTCCGCAGCGATCGTGAGGACGACTATATCGCCGGGTTTCCGGATCACCCGCACCGGGGGTTCGAAACTGTCACCTACCTGCTCGAGGGCCGTATGCGCCATGCCGACTCGGTGGGCAATCAGGGGTTGCTCGAGGCCGGCTCGGTGCAATGGATGACCGCAGGCAGTGGAATCATCCATTCGGAGATGCCCGAGCGCGACCAGGGCCGCCTGTGGGGTTATCAACTGTGGGTGAATCTACCCGCCCGGCAGAAGATGATCCCACCCCGATATCAGGACATTCCGGCGGCGCGCATCACCCGCCTCGAGGGCGAGGGATGGCAATTGCGTGTCATCGCCGGCACGTTCGATGGGCATCAAGGCCCAGCACAAAGCATTACCGGGATACGTTTTTTCGATCTTGCGCTGGAGCCGGGTGCGAGCTTCGTCATGCCGGTGGACGGGGAGGAGCGGATCGTGCTGACCGGCGTTCAGGGCGAGGTCATCAATCAGGCCGACGAAGGTTTTCCCACCCTCGGCGCCGACCGCGTGGCAATCATGGGGCCGGGCGATACGCTGGCGCTGCGCGGCGGCGCGGCGGGCGGTCGTGTGTTGATCCTCGGCGGCAAGCCCTTGCACGAGCCCATCGTGCAGTACGGCCCATTTGTAATGAACCGGCCGGAAGAGATTGAAACAGCCATTCGCGACTATCAAACCGGCCGTCTGGCCATGGCAGCCGAGGCGTTCACCGCGCATTAACGTTCGGTAATCTAAGGGCTCGAACTTTCGTCACAGCCGCCGCTCTTAATCCTTGCAAGCGTGCTCAACGCTCGTCCGCTTCCCTCCCTAGGCGGGCGCCACTCGGCCACAAGGCCGGGTGGGCTTTTGGCCCCGGCTCCCCTCCCCCTTGCCGGGGCTTTTTTGTGCCTCCCGCTTGGGCATCCGGGGTTGAAATCCACCCTGTAGCGCCCACATCGGCTTGATCTGCACATCCACACGAGCGCTGAGCATGGAACAATTCCGCGGCACCACGATTCTCTCCGTCCGACGCGGTGACCAGGTCGCCCTGGGTGGTGATGGCCAGGTGACGATGGGCAACACCATCATGAAAGGCAATGCCCGCAAGGTCCGCCGCCTGTACCACGACCGCGTGCTGGCGGGTTTCGCCGGTGGCACGGCCGATGCGTTTACCTTGTTCGAACGCTTCGAGGGTAAGCTGGAGAAACACTCGGGCAACCTCACCCGCGCCGCGGTGGAACTGGCCAAGGACTGGCGCACTGAACGCGCTCTGCGCCGGTTGGAGGCCTTGCTGATCGTGGCCGACGCCCAATCCACTCTGGTGCTCTCGGGCAACGGCGATGTCATCGAGCCGGAATACGACATCGCGGCCATAGGCTCGGGCGGCGCGTATGCACAAGCGGCCGCGCGGGCACTGATGGCGCACACGAAACTGCCGGCCATCGAGGTGGTGGAGAAGGCGCTAGGCATCGCCGGCGATATCTGCATCTACACCAACCGTGCCCTGACGATCGAATCCCTCTAATCGCCCCCGTGCGCTGACCAAAGGCTTTTCGTCCATGTCCGCAATGACACCCCGCGAAATCGTCCAGGAACTGGACAAGCACATCATCGGCCAGCAGGACGCCAAGCGTGCCGTGGCCATCGCCTTGCGCAACCGTTGGCGGCGGCAGCAGGTGGATGAAGAACTGCGCAACGAGATCACCCCCAAGAACATTCTGATGATCGGGCCGACCGGTGTCGGCAAGACCGAGATTGCACGCCGCCTGGCGAAACTGGCGAATGCGCCGTTCATCAAGATCGAAGCCACCAAGTTCACCGAAGTGGGTTACGTGGGCCGCGATGTCGAGTCCATCGTCCGCGACCTCGTCGACGCCGCCGTGAAAATGGTGCGTGAAGAGGAGATGCACAAGCTCCGTCCGCAGGCCGAACACGCCGCACTGGATCGTGTATTGGACGCCTTGCTGCCACGCCCACGCTCGGTCGGCTTCGCCAACGAGCCGCCCACCGCCGAGAACGGCTCGAGCACGCGCCAGAAAATGCGCGAGAAGCTCCTGCGCGGCGAGCTGGACGAAAAGGAGATCGAGGTCGAGGTCGCCGCCCGCCCGCCGGGTGTCGAAATCATGGCCCCGCCGGGCATGGAGGAGATGACCCAGCAGCTGCAGAGCATGTTTCAGAACCTCGGCAGCGGCCGCACCAAGACGCGCAAGCTGAAGATCCGCGATGCGCTCAAGGTGCTGACCGACGAGGAGGCCGCACGCCTGGTCAACGAGGACGACATCAAGCTCATGGCGGTCACCAAGGTCGAGCAAAACGGCATCGTCTTCCTGGATGAGATCGATAAGGTCTGCCGCCGCGGCGAATACGCCGGTGCCGATGTCTCCCGCGAGGGCGTGCAGCGCGACCTGTTGCCGCTGGTCGAGGGTTGCACGGTGTCGACCAAGCACGGCATGGTGCGCACCGACCATATCCTGTTCATCGCCTCGGGGGCCTTTCACCTGTCCAAGCCCTCGGATCTGATCCCCGAGCTGCAGGGGCGGCTGCCCATCCGGGTGGAGTTGTCGGCGCTGTCGGTCGAGGATTTCGTACGCATCCTCACCGAGCCGGATGCCGCCATCACCATCCAGTACCAGGCCCTGCTGGGCACGGAGGATCTCGCGCTGAGTTTTACCGATGACGGTGTACGGCGCATTGCGGAGGTGGCCTTCCAGGTGAACGAGAGTACCGAGAACATCGGTGCCCGGCGCTTGCACACAGTCATGGAGCGCCTGTTGGAAACCGTCTCCTACGAGGCACCGGACAAATCGGGCGGCGCATTGACCATCGATCGTGCCTATGTCGAACAACATCTCGGCGAGTTGATCAAGAACGAAGATCTGACGCGCTATATTTTGTAGCTCCTCACCGCGGACTTGCCATGAACAAGACACCTCGCCCGACCGACATACACCTGCACCAAGCCTCCCGGGTGCTGGAGATCCGTTTCGACGACGGCGGGCATTTCCGTCTGCCCTGCGAGTACCTGCGGGTGTACTCGCCCTCGGCCGAGGTGCGCGGCCACGGCCCGGGGCAGGAGGTGCTCCAGGTCGGCAAGGAAGAGGTCGGCATCACGGCCATCGAGCCGGTCGGGCACTATGCCGTGCGCCTGCGCTTCGATGACGGCCATGACAGCGGGCTGTACTCGTGGAACATCCTGTATGATCTTGGCCGCAATCAGGATCACTACTGGCAGCGCTATCTCGAGCGTCTGGCCGAGGCTGGTCATACTCGCCGCAGCAGCGAGGACTAACAACGGCCTCGTCCGCACGCTACGGACGCCCCGCCCCCGACGTGACAGCCGAGGCCTTGCATGTCCCCCCAGCGCGACGACGACGTCACCACCCATTTCGGCTTCGAGCAGGTGCCCGCGGCCGACAAGGTCCGCCGCGTCGGCCAGGTGTTCAGCTCCGTGGCCGCTCGTTATGACGTGATGAACGACGTGATGTCCATGGGCATGCATCGTCTGTGGAAGCGCTTCGCCGTCACTGTACTGGCGCCGCGCGCCGGTGAGCGCATTCTCGATCTGGCCGGCGGCACCGGTGATCTCACCGCATTGATCGCACCCAAGGTAGGCGAACGCGGACGAGTGGTCCTCTCGGACATCAACCCCGCCATGCTGGAGACCGGCCGTGCGCGTCTGATCGACGAGGGCCGAGTCGGCAACATCGATTACGCCATCGCCAATGCCGAACACCTGCCATTTCCCGACGATCACTTCGATGCCGTGGTCATCGGCTTCGGCCTGCGCAACGTCACTGACAAGGATCAGGCCCTGCGCGAGATGGCCCGTGTGCTGAAGCCCGGCGGACGGGCTATGGTGCTGGAGTTTTCGCAACCGGTGGCACCCGGGCTCAAGCCGGTATACGACGTGTATTCGTTTCGCGTTCTGCCGCTGATGGGCAAGTTGATCGCCAATGACGCGGACAGCTACCGCTACCTCGCCGAGAGCATCCGCATGCATCCGGACCAGGGCAGCCTGCGCGACATGATGGAAGCGGCCGGGCTCATTCAGTGCCGTTATTTCAATCTCACCGGCGGCATCGTGGCGATCCACCGGGGCTATAAGGCATGACACCGGGCAGCGTGCTCAGCGGCGCGCTGCAGGCGGCCGTCAACCAGTATCTGCGTCTGGCCGAAGAGCCGCAGGCCGCTCTGGCTCTCCTCGATGGCCGTCATGTGCGCCTGGTGCTGTCGATCGCGCCGGACATCCCCGCGGTCATCGACATCCATGGCACGGCGAACGGGCTGCGGATCGGCCCCAAGGAGGCCACCGACCTGACGCCGGACCTGTGCATCACCGGTTCGCCGGGGGCGCTGGTGCGCTTCGCCGCCCAAGGCAGCGCCACCGACGGTGTCGATATCGAAGGCGATGCGCGCTTGGCGCAGGCCATTCTCAAGCTGTTCACCGAACACGCCCCGGACCTGGAAGAGTTGGTCTCGCGGGTGACCGGCGATCTGGCGGCCCGTCAACTGGGCAACATCGCGCGCGGTGTCCTGGACTTTCATCGCCAGACGCTGGCGAGGCTGATGGCCAACACCAGCGAGTACGTCCAGTACGAAGCCGGAGACCTGGCCATCCGGGCCGAGGTGGATGTCTTCCTGGACGAGGTGGACACCCTGCGCGATGACATAGAGCGCCTGGACGCACGCTTAAAACGCCTCGCCGCACGGCGTGCGGCATCATCGGGCCGCCCATGCTGAGACGCCCTCAGCAACTGGTTCGCCTGCTGCATATTCAGTGGGTGCTGCTGCGCCACGGTCTGGACGAGATCGTGCTGGCCACCCATCTGTTCCGGCCGGTGCGCTTTCTGCGTTACTGCTCGCCATGGTTTTGGTTGAACCATGGACGCGAGCGCCCGCCGCGGGGGGTGCGTATCCGCTTGGCACTGGAGGATCTGGGCCCGATCTTCGTCAAGTTCGGGCAGATGCTCTCGACCCGCCGCGACCTGCTGCCGGACGATATCGCCGCCGAGCTGGCAAGGCTTCAGGACCGTGTGCCGCCCTTTCCCAGCGCCCAATCACGGGTTCTGGTCGAGCGCGCCTTCAACCAGCCGCTGGAGCAGTTGTTCAGCCGCTTCGACACCGACCCGCTGGCTTCCGCCTCCATTGCCCAGGTGCATGGTGCACAACTGCGCGACGGCCGCGAGGTGGTCGTCAAAGTGGTACGGCCGGGTATCGAGCGGGTAATCCGCCGCGATGTCGATCTGCTGCACTTCATTGCAGGCAACGCCGAACGCTTCTGGCGCGAGGGGCGGCGGCTGCGGCCACGCGAGGTCGTGCACGAATACGAGAAAACGATTTTCGACGAACTCGACTTGGTGCGCGAGGCGGCCAACGGCAGCCAGTTGCGCCGCAATTTCGACGGCTCGGCACTGCTCTACGTGCCGGAGATCCACTGGCCGCTGACCCGGCGTACCGTCATGGTGATGGAGCGCATCAACGGGATACCGATCAGCGACCTGGCCACCCTGCGGCAGCGTGGCGTCAATATGAAGCGCTTGTCGGAACGGGGTGTGGAAATCTTCTTCACCCAGGTCTTCCGCCACAGTTTCTTCCATGCGGACATGCACCCGGGCAATATTTTCGTCGACGCCACAGACCCGCAGAATCCGCGCTACATCGCCATCGACTTTGGCATCATCGGGACTCTGGCGCCTACGGACCAGCATTATCTGGCCGAGAACTTCGTCGCCTTCTTCCGTCGCGATTACCGCCGCGTCGCGGAGCTGCACATCGAGTCCGGCTGGGTGCCGGCCTCGACACGGGTGGATGAGTTCGAGTCGGCGATCCGCACGGTCTGCGAGCCCATTTTCGACCGCCCACTCAAGGACATTTCCTTCGGCGGCTTCCTGCTGAGCCTGTTCCAAACCGCCCGCCGCTTCAACATGGAAGTGCAGCCGCAACTGGTCTTGTTGCAGAAGACTCTGCTGAATATCGAAGGCCTCGGGCGACAGTTGGATCCGGATCTCGACCTGTGGAAGACGGCAAAGCCGATTCTCGAAGAATGGATGACCGAGCGTATCGGCCCCAAGGCGATGGCGAACAAGCTGCGCGATAACGCGCCGCGCTGGGCCGAGCACTTCCCCGACCTGCCCGATCTGGTGCAGAAGCTGTTGAAGCATGCCGCCAGCGGCGAGGTCAGTGTGCGCCTGGACCCGGCACAGCTTGCCCAGGTGCGCCAGCAACTGGCGGCCAATCAGCACCGCCAGTCATTGTCGATATTCGCCCTGGGGCTGGGCTTGGCGGCCGTGGCCGTGGCACTGCTGGCCCATGACGTGCCCAGTGGCCCGATGGGCATTCCGCTGGCGGCCTGGGGCCTGGGTATCGCGGCGGTGCTGACCGGCGCCCGCGGGCTTGCCGGGCGTTAAGCCCCGGCAAGCCGCGCCATGCACGGTCAAGCGCGTTTCGTATCCAGCAATGCCAGCGCTTTGAGCAGGTTCAGGGCTTCGTACAACGCGTAATCGTCCTCGGCAAGCTCGCTACCCTCCGCCGGCTTCTCCTCCTCCTCGACCTCACCGTTCTCATTGATGAGATGACGCTGCAAGTCGATTTCGCGTACCGACAGTCCATTGTTCTTGCTATCGGACAACGTGAAGTCACGCAAGGTGATGTCCGGCTCGATACCCTCGGCCTGGATCGAGCGGCCATCGGGCGTGTAGTACCGCGCGGTGGTCAGCTTGACCGCCGCCCCGTTGGCCAGCGGCATGATCGTCTGCACCGACCCCTTGCCAAAGGTGCGCTGGCCCATGATCACGGCGCGACGCTGGTCCTGCAGTGCGCCGGCGACGATCTCCGACGCAGACGCCGAACCGCCGTTGACCAGGACGATCAAGGGTGCACCATTGAGCAGGTCACCGCTGGTGGCCTCGAAGATCTGTTGCGTGCCATCGGTGCGTCCACGGGTTTCGACGACTTCGCCCGACTCCAGGAACAAATCGGAAACGTCGACCGCCCCGGTAAGCACACCGCCGGGATTGTTGCGCAGATCCAGCACCAGCCCCTTGAGCGGCTCGCCATTGCTGTCGATCATCGTATTGAGCGACTCCTTGAGCTTGCGCGCCGTCGGTACCTGAAACTGGGTGATACGCGCGTAGCCGTAGCCAGGCTCCAGCATACGGGTCTTGACGCTCTGTACTTCGATCACGTCGCGAACGACGACGATCTCCAGCGGCGCGTCCTCGCCCTCGCGGACGACGGTCAAGGTGATCTCGGTATCCGGTGCGCCGCGCATGCGCTTGACGGCATCGGACAGGGACATGCCCTTCACCGGTGCATCGTCCAGGCGGATGATCAGGTCACCGGCCATGACCCCGGCACGATCGGCCGGGGTGTCCTCGATCGGGGCGACGACGCGAACGAAGCCATCCTCCATATCCACTTCGATACCCAGGCCACCGAACTCGCCGCTGGTACCGGCCTGCATCTCGGCGTAGGCGTCCTCGTCGAGATAGGAGGAGTGCGGATCGAGGCCGGCGAGCATGCCGCGAATCGCCGCATCCAGCAGGGTCTTGTCGGTGGTGTCCTCGACATAGTCCTGCTTGATGCGATCGAGCACCTCGGTAAACAGTCGCAGTTCGTCCAGGGGGACGGGATCGGCGGCCTCTTTCTGAGCCCAGACAAGGCCGGCAGTGGACAGCGCAACGCCCAGGGCCAGCCCCAGGACAAGATTCAGCCGTAAACGTAAAGTGGTTGTCATAATGCGTTCGGGTCTCCCGCTACCCGTGGAACCTGCTTGTCTTTGAGACCCAATCTGCATCGAAGTTTAGCGTGGGTTGATCAGCGGCCGACCGGTCATCTCCGGCGGTATGGGCAAGCCCATCAGATTGAGTATCGTAGGTGCCAAGTCGCACAGCGCGCCGCCTTCTGCGATATCGGCCTCACGCCCCACGTAGAGCAGCGGCACCGGGTTGGTGGTGTGCGCCGTGTGCGCCTGGCCGGTGGCCGGATCGCTCATCATCTCCACGTTGCCGTGATCGGCCGTCACCAGCACCTCCGCACCGACCTTGCGGGCGGCATCGAGCACATCGCCCAGACACGCGTCTATGGCTTCCACCGCCTTGACGGCCGCATCGAATATGCCCGAATGACCGACCATATCAGGATTGGCGTAGTTACACACGATGAGGGCGTAGCGCCCCGACTCGATGGCAGCCACCAACTCGCGCGTGACCGCCGGCGCGCTCATTTCCGGCTGAAGGTCGTAGGTAGCAATGCGCGGCGAGGGGATGAGCTTGCGATCCTCACCGTCAAAGACGGTTTCCCGGCCACCGTTGAAGAAGAACGTCACATGAGCGTACTTTTCGGTTTCGGCGATGCGCAATTGCTTGTGCCCCGCGCGGGCGACGACCTCGCCCAGCCCGTTGTGCAATTCAGTGGGCGGAAAGGCAACCGGGGCATCGATGTCCGCCTGGTACTGCGT
The DNA here is from genome assembly GCA_965652545.1 of uncultured Candidatus Competibacteraceae bacterium. Lineage (GTDB taxonomy): Bacteria > Pseudomonadota > Gammaproteobacteria > Competibacterales > Competibacteraceae > CBFGWV01. Next base: position 13,104 of record CBFGWV010000017.1, read on the forward strand.
GAGGCATACGAACGCGCCCAGCGGCGGACGCGGGCCGCGATCGAAATTCGTGAAGGTCTCGTCGGTAAACGCCTGGGTAAGCTCGCGAGCCCGGTCGGCACGGAAGTTCATGAACAACACCGCATCGCCGTCACGCATGGGGACGGGGCTGCCGATCACCGTGGGCCGGAGGAATTCGTCGTTCTCATCGCGGGCATAGGCGGCGTCGAGCCCGGCGGCGGCGGTATCGGCTTGGAATGCCCCCTTGCCCTGGGCGATCAGTTCGTAGGCCTGCTGCACCCGATCCCAGCGCTGATCGCGGTCCATGGCGTAGTAACGCCCCACCATCGTCGCAATGCGCCCACAACGCAATTCGGCCAGGGTCCGCTCCATCCAAGCCAGCGAGTCGGCAGCGCTGCGCGGCGGTGTATCGCGGCCATCGAGAATCGCGTGGACGTAGATCTCGGTTGCCCCGCGCCGAACGGCCAACTGAATGGCGGCGTGGATATGCGCTTCGTGGCTGTGTACGCCACCGGGCGACAGCAAGCCCATCAAGTGGACTGCCCTGCCCGCAGCGACCGCCCGATCGACCGCCGCACACATCACTGGGTTGTCATAGAAACTGCCATCTTCGATGGCTGCGCCGATACGGGTCAGCTCCTGGTATACGATGCGACCGGCACCGAGGTTCATGTGACCGACTTCCGAGTTGCCCATCTGCCCATCGGGCAACCCCACGGCATTGCCCGAGGTGTTGATCAGCGCATGCGGATATGCCGTCCAGTACCGGTCCCAGTTTGGCTTGTGGGCGGCGGCGATGGCGTTGTCATCGGGTTCTTCCCGGTATCCCCAACCGTCCAGGACAATGAGTACGACGGGTGTGACAGCCATGGCAATCCTCGCGCAGCGTAACGGCTTTGGCCCCTTGCCGGCCCTGTGACAGCCGGCAATGGCCCGGTGAGACTCATCGGGCGAAAAACTCCGATTGTACGACCGTTTAGGCACTGATCCCACTGACAGTTGCGGTCGCCGCACAACACGGTATGCTTGCGCTTCTTGGTTAATGAATGTTGAATCGCAAGGAGGCGCAGGCGCCATGAATGGATTGTCGATCGTCCAACCCCATCACCCTGTTCGCGCGCTCGATGTCGCGCAGGTCCATGCCACGTTCAAGGCACTGGCCCACCCGATCCGCCTGGGCATCGTGCTATGCCTCGATCATGGCGAGCGTTCGGTTCAGACCATCGTGAGCGAAGTCGGATCCACCCAAAGCAATGTCTCCCAGCACTTGGCGGTTCTGCGCGAACAAGGGCTGCTGCAAGCCCGCAAGGCCGGAAACCAGGTGTTCTACCGTCTGGCCGACTCGCGCCCCCTGGCCATGATCAGACTCATTGCGGGTTGATGACCCGACAACGGCCGGGATAAAGCACGTAAACATCGACTCACGGGCGCCGGCGCGCAACGGATGGTATCATCCGCGCGCCTTTGCAAACCGCCGTGTGACCCATCAATGGACTCCGTAGAGCTGATCCCGTTCGTCACGAAGTACTGGTACCTGTTTGCCGCACTGGGCGTCATCCTCGCCTTGCTGGTCGGCGGCGAGGTCGTGCGCCTGATGCGTGGCATCCCCCCGATCAATGCGCAGCAGGCGCTGGCGCTGATGAACCATGACGATGCCGTGATGCTGGACATCCGCGACAACAAGGCCTTCCATGCCGGCCATATCCCGGGGGCTCGCAATGTACCGGTGGCCGACCTGGCCAAGCGCAGCGCAGACCTGAACCGCTTCAAGGACAAACCGGTAATCGTGTATTGCGACACCGGCGTCCGCTCGGGGGCCGCTGGCGCATCGCTGAAGAAAGCGGGGTTCGCAAAGGTCCATACGTTGCAAGGCGGTCTGGCCGCGTGGACTGGCGCCAACCTGCCATTGCAACGTAAATAGGGAGCGCCAACCCCTTGATTTGCGCCCCTGCCGCGGGCGGGGGTATAACGGCCACCCGTTACCGACCCAACATGCACAGGATTCAACCATGAGCGAGGAGAACGGCGCTGCCCAGCAGCCGCCCCAGCAGCGCATCGAAGTTCGCAAGATCTATCTGAAGGACGTCTCTCTGGAGACGCCCAACTCGCCGCAGATTTTCGCCCAGACCTGGAAGCCGGAGGTCAACCTGCAACTGGCCAGCCAGACGGCAGCGGTGGGTGAAAACCTGTTCGAGGTCGTCCTGCGCCTGACCATAACGGCCAAGCTCGAAGACAAAACCGCGTATCTCATCGAAGTGCAGCAGGCCGGTCTGTTCACCATCGCCGGCTTCGCCGAACAGCAGTTGGGCCTGATGCAAGGCGCATTCTGCCCGAATCTGTTGTTCCCCTACGCCCGCGAGGCCGTCGACAATCTCGCGGTCAAGGCTGGCTTCCCGGCGGTCAATCTGGCCCCAGTCAATTTCGAGGCCTTGTACATGCAGCGCCTCAAGCAGAGCCAGCAGGAAACCGCCGGTTCGCCCGCCCAGCCGAACTAAAATGGCTGCGCCTGTTGCGGTGCTGGGGGCAGGTTCCTGGGGCACAGCCCTGGGGCTGCAACTGGCCCGCAATGGTCACCCCGTGCGCTTGTGGGCTCACCGGGCGGAACATGCTGCGACGATGACCGCGGAACGGGTCAATCGCCGTTACCTCCCCGACTCACCCTTTCCCGATAATCTGCAAGCCACCGCCGAGTTGTCCACAGCCTTGAAGGGGGCCGGCCTCGTCCTGGTGGTGGTGCCCAGCCATGCGTTCGGTGCCATCCTGCGCGAGTTGGCCGGCCAGCCACAGCGCCCCCGCCTGCTTGCCTGGGCAACCAAAGGCCTGGAACACGGCAGTGGCCGCTTCCTCCACGATGTGGCCGCCGATTGCCTGGGTACCGATCTGCCACCGGCCATGGTGTCAGGCCCGAGTTTTGCCCGCGAACTGGCCCGCGGCCTGCCGACCGCGGTCACCGTCGCCAGCCCGGACCGTCTGTGCGCATCAGCGGTGGCCGAGCATCTGCACGGCGGGTGCCTGCGTGTATACACCAGCGCAGACCTGGTGGGGGTGGAGCTCGGTGGCGCGGTGAAAAACGTGCTGGCGATCGCTGCCGGCATTAGCGACGGACTGGGGTTTGGCGCCAATGCCCGCGCCGCCCTGATCACCCGCGGCCTGGCCGAGATGGTTCGCTTGGGCGAGGCCGTCGGTGGCCAGCGCGAGACGTTCATGGGCCTGGCCGGCGTCGGAGACTTGATCCTCACCTGTACCGACGATCAGTCGCGCAACCGCCGCTTCGGTCTCGCACTGGGCCAGGGTCGGCCGGCAGTCGATGCGGAGGCGGCCATAGGTCAGGTTGTCGAAGGCGCCGCCACTGCCCGCGCCATCGCCCAATTGGCCGCCGGTGCCAATGTGGAGTTGCCGATCTGCACAGCCGTCCTGGGGGTGCTCGATGGGCGACTGAGCGCACGCGCGGCGGTGGAAGCGCTGCTGGCACGGGAGCGCAAGGCGGAGGATTAGGAGCCTCAAGCCAGACAGGCTCCTAGTCTTCGACCACTTCCCCATGCAGGTCGTGATGGTGGTCGTGCTTGTGCTGATAAACCGCCAGATGCGGGGCCGCGTCGCGCCCGAACAAGCTCAGGTAGTGCGGGTCACGAATGACGGCCTCTGGCGTACCCGAGCAGCACAAATGGCGATTGAGGCACAAAACACGGTCTGTCGCGGCCATGACCAGATGCAGGTCGTGCGAGACCATCAACACGCCACAACCGCGGCGCTGGCGCAGGTCGGCAATCAGGCGATAAAGCTCGGCTTGGCCGCTGATGTCCACGGCCTGGACCGGCTCGTCCAGAACCAGAAGATCAGGCGATCGCAACAGTGCGCGTGCAAGCAGGACGCGTTGGAACTCCCCGCCGGATATCCGGCTGAGGCTGTGCTCGGCAAGGTGTCCGGCGCCGACCTCATCCAGCACAGACGCGACATCCCCACCCCGCCCCGCCGCAAGGGCCACGAATCGGCGGACAGTCAAGGGAAGGGTTTCGTCCACATGCAACCGCTGTGGCATGTAACCGATGCGCACGCCGGGGGGGCGAACGATGCGGCCGGCATCCGGCCGCAACAGATCCAGCAGTACGCGGATCAGTGTCGATTTGCCGGCCCCATTCGGTCCGACGACGGTGACCACCTCGCCCCGGTGCACGGTCAAAGAGACCGATTGCAACACCGGCTGGCCGCCGAGCGAGAGCGAGACATCTTCGGCAGCGATCAATGTGTCGCTCAAGCGGGGCACTCCCGGCACTGGGCGCAAAGGCCCAGCACCTCGACGATCTGACTGGTCACTTCAAACCCGCGCGCAGCGGCTTCACTGCGGATGGTCTGGTCGGTCTCCCGGCTGTCGAGCTCGCTGACCCGGCCACAACCCCGGCAAATGAGAAACTGGCCGCTATGGCGGTGCTCTGGATGGGCACAACCGAGGTAAACGTTCAGTGAGGCCAGCCGATGCACAAGGCCGTGCTCGAGCAGGAAATCCAGGGCGCGATACACCGTGGGTGGGGCATTGCCTCTACCCTCGTCACGCAAGCGGTCGAGAATCGCGTAGGCCCCGAGTGGAGTCTCGCTGCCGAGGATGATCTCGAGCACCCGCTGGCGCAGCGCGGTAAGCCGGCCACCCTGGCGGGCGCATACCCGCTGCGCAGCCGCAAGGGCGACATCGATGGTGGCGGTGCTCACCGCGTGGGGCGGGAGATCGTCGGTAGGACTCATGACGCTATTATGACCCTATGAACGCGGAATGCGTGAGCCTGGACAGCCGGTTTGAATCAGCTCTTTTCAGCAGCCGAGATTTGTGCTTTTATGCGCGACGCTTAGTGGCCCGACCGTGATTTCCGGGCCTGTTTTTCCCGCCGCGGAGAAAGATTGCATGGCGAACGACACGTTTCGGGACTTCAAGCCGTACGAGGCGGCGCCAAACGAGGAGTACATGAACGACAAGCAGAAGGCCCATTTCGCGGGCATTCTGCAAGCGTGGCGCGACCAGTTGCTCGAAGAGAGCGAGCGCACTGTCCATCATATGCAGGATGAGCACCTCAACCTGCCGGACCCCAATGACCGCGCCAGTCAGGAAGAAGAGTTCTCAATCGAGCTGCGCAACCGTGATCGCGAACGCAAGCTGCTGCGCAAGATCGAAAAAACATTGAAGCGCATTGATGCCGACGACTACGGCTATTGCGATTCATGCGGGGTGGAGATCGGTATCCGCCGGCTTGAGGCACGCCCCACTGCCGAGCTGTGTGTGGACTGCAAACAGCTTGAAGAGCAGAAAGAGAAAACCTGGGCCGCCTGACCCGGTCAGCCTGTCCGACAGCCTCCTAGGGGTGGCGCAATAATCCACGTTCCTTGCGTGGTGCCATCAATGGCCGCAGGCACTCGAACCCGCCTGCGGACGATCCGGTAGCTCGTGTTCCGACGCGCGGTAAATACGTCCATGTACGCTCGACGGCAGCATCCATGCTGCCGACGGTCGGCCCACGAGCTACCGGATCGTCCACAGGCTCACAGCGGCAGCGGCCCGAGGCGGAGAGCGCGCGTCGCTGGGGGCCCGTCAATGAATCAGGCTCTTCAGCCCATGCGTCTCCAGCATGCTGTCGACCAGCGCGCGGACCTGGGCCGTCGTTTCCGATGCCCATATTCTCTCCAGCGTCTCGCACGCATCGGACTTGGGCACCGTACGAATGGCCCATTTCACTTTGAGCAGGTTACCCAGGCTCATGCTCAGGCGATCGACCCCCATGGCCAGAAGCAGTAGCGCTGCGCCCGGGTCACCGGCCATTTCGCCGCAAACCGAGATCTCCCGGCCCGCGGCGTGCGTACCGTCGACAACCTGGCGCAATGCACGCAGGACGGCAGGGTGCAGGCTGTCGTAGAGCTTGGCGACGCGCTCGTTGTTGCGATCGACGGCGAGCATGTACTGGGTCAGGTCGTTGCTGCCGACCGATACGAAATCCACCCGCCGCGCAAGAATGTCGATCTGATAAACCGCCGCCGGCACCTCGACCATGACGCCGACTCTCGGCGCGGGCACATCCATACCATCTTCGCGCAATTCCTCGCGCACGTGGGCGAGCGTATCCAACGCCTCATCGAGCTCTTCGACGCTGGTGATCATCGGAAACAGCAGCGACAGGTTCTCCGCCCCGACACCGGCGCGCAGCATCGCGCGCAACTGTGTCTTGAAGATGTCGGGCTGATCCAAGCTGATTCGAATACCACGCCAACCCAAAAACGGGTTGTCTTCCTGAATCGGGAAGTACGGCAAGGGCTTGTCGCCGCCGATGTCCAGCGTCCGCAAAATCACCGGTTGAGGCGCCATGGCGTTGAGAACGTCACGGTAGATGGCCACCTGCTCGTCTTCGGCGGGAAAGCGATCACGCAGGAAGAAGTGCATCTCGGAGCGATACAGCCCGACGCCCTCAGCGCCGCTATCGTGCGCTGCGGCGATGTCGGCGAACAACCCGGTGTTGGCCATGAGCGCCATCCGGTGACCGTCGGGGGTGATCGCCGGCTGATGCTTGAGCTCCTGCAAGCCCAGAGAGAGTTCGGCTTCTTCACGAATCAGCCGCAGGTACTCATCACGGATCGCAGCGCCGGGCTGGACACACACGCGCCCGACATAGCCATCAACGACCATTTCGCGCCCGTGCAGCCGCCCGAGCGCCGTGTTGTTGACGCCGAACACGGCCGGCACCCCCAATCCGCGAGCAAGCAGAGCAACGTGCGATGCCCCGGTCCCGCGCACCGAAACCAAGCCGACCACACGCTCCAGCGGGGCTTCGACCAACTGGGAGACGCTGATCTCCTCACCCACCAGAACGGTTTGCTCGGGATACTCGGCCGGCGCGGCGGTGAACTCGCCATCCACCAGAAGCCGCTTGAGCAAGCGCCGGCCAAGGTCGCGAATGTCCGCCGCCCGACCTTGCAGATAGGGATCGTCCATCTCCTCGAAGACATTGGCGTACTCGCGCACGGTATCGCGCAAGGCCGCTGGCGCCCAGGCGCCGTTGCGGATACGGTCGACGGAGCCCTGCACCAGACTGTCGCTCGAAAGCAGCAGGCCATAGGCGTCGAACAAGGCCTGGTCACCCGCCGATAGAATGCGTCCCAGGCGGGAGCCCAAATCCTTCAGGGTCTTGAGCTCATCCGTGACGGCTTGGCGGAATCGAGCGCATTCGGCATCGATGTCGAGCACATTTCGATCGGGTACCGAGTCGAGATCGGCTTCGGGGAACAACACCACCGCGCGTCCCATCCCCAGCCCTTTGGCACAGGAGACGCCCTCGAGAAACACCGGGCCGAGCATGCGGTCCGCATCCAGGCGATCCAGGCTCTGGCGTATTTCGGCCAGGGTGATAGAGCTGGCCAATTGCGCCGCGAGCGTGACCAGGAACGACTCTTCATCCTCGGTGTAGCGTCGCGTCTGACGCTGCTGCACCACGAGGACCCCCAGACTGCGACGGCGTCGCAGTACCGGAACACCCAGGAAACCGTGAAACGGCGCCTCTCCGGTGGCGGCGATGAAGCGAAAGCTGGGATGCTCCGGCGCATTCTCCACATTGACGGCTTCGGCGCGGCTGGCGACCAGGCCGACAAGCCCCTCGCCGACTTTCAGCCGCACCCGCCCAACGGCGCCCGGCCGCAGACCGTCCGTCGCCATGAGGACGTGCTCGGAGAGCGTGTGATCGGTGAGATATACCGAGCAGACGTCGGCCGCCATAACTGCCTTGACACGGCTGACGATGACATTGAGCGCCTCGTCCAGATCGTGGGCGGCATTGACTTCCTGGACGATGCGCCGCAGCGAATCCAGCATGAACCCCCTCCTGAAACGGAACGAATCGGCATGATGCGCCGCACCGGCGTCAGCCGGTCGGCCGTTCAGCGGTGTTTTAGCAAAGGCCGCGCCAAGTTCGCTACGCACATGAACCCATCCCGCACGGAATCGGCCTGCGGGATGGCTTTCTCATGCGCACATCCGGGTGTGCAGGGGATCAGGGAAGGCTTACGCCTACGGCCACGATCCGCTGCCGCCCCTCGTCGCGTTGACCGCTGCTCTGACGGCGGCGGCGGCGCGGCGGGAGGGCCGGAATGTCGTCGGGCTCAAACAGCAACGGCGCCAATTCGGACAATGCCTGGTAATACACACTTCGCTTGAATGGCACCACGGCGCGCAATGGATACCAGTAGTCTACCCAACGCCAATGGTCGAACTCCGGCTCTTCGGTCAGATCGAATCGTACTGCGCTTTCCATGCCGGTCATGCGCAGCATGAACCAGATCTGTTTCTGACCGATGCAGGTCGGCCGGCTGTTCTGCCGAATCAAGCGCCGGGGCAGGCGGTAGCGCAACCAGCCCCGGGTGCATCCGAGGATATCGACATCGCGGGGCTGCAGCCCCACCTCCTCGCCCAGTTCGCGGTACATGGCTTCTTCAGGTGATTCGTCGAAGCGGATACCGCCCTGGGGAAACTGCCAGGATCGTTGCCCGATGCGCCGCGCCCAAAGCAACTGCCCATGGGCGTTGCAAAGGATGATGCCGACGTTTGCTCGATAACCTTGGGAATCGATCACGTTGGACTCGGACATCAGTCTTACTTAACACGTTGCAAGCATTGTTCCATACAATCGCAGGCGGCGCCACGACACGGTAATCGTGACGTCACACGCCACCCACCCCCATCTGCAAGACTGGAAACTGCCCATGGCACTGGCGATTTTTGACCTTGACGACACCTTGCTCGACGGCGATTCCAACGAGTTATGGGGGCAATGCCTGGCGGACTTGGGTGTGATCGACGCCGAACACTTTGCCACTGCGGCCCATCGCTACATGGGCGACTACCGGGCCGGGCGACTTGATATTCGCGACTACAATCGCTTCATGCTCGCGCCGTTGGTCGGACGCGATGCCGATACCCTGGCCGGCTGGCGGGCACGCTTCGTGGAAACCTACGCCGCACCGCGGATTCTGCCGGCGGCAAGGGAGCTGGTCGCCAGGCACCAGCGTGCGGGCGATGCGCTTTTGATCATCACCGCTACGATTCGCCCCATTGCGGAGCCGATTGCACAGTGGCTGGGCATCAGCGAGATCCTGGCCTGCGAGGCGCAGTCCGACGAGTGCGGCTACACCGGTGAGCCGACGGGTCACCCGAGCTTCAGGGAGGGCAAACTCACCCGTCTGACCCAATGGCTTGAGGGGCGCGAGCATGAGCTGGCGACGGCGACGTTCTATTCAGACTCGCACAACGACCTGCCGCTGCTCAAAGCGGTCGGCAACCCGGTCGCGGTCAACCCCGACGATGCGCTGGCCGCCCACGCGCGACGCGCGGGCTGGCCGATACTGCAGCTGAGATAGCCTGACTTTAGAACGGAATGTCGTCGTCGAAGTCTTGATCGAACTCCGGCGGCCCGTCATTGCGCGGCGGTGCATCCTGCCCACCGCTGCGACCTCCGCCACCGGCACCGCCACGGGATGGGCTGCCACCGCGATCGCCGAAATCGGCCGTGCCTCCGGTACGGCCATCCAGCATCTGCATCTCGTTGGCGATGATCTCGGTGGTGTAGCGGTCCTGCCCGTTCTTGTCCTGCCACTTACGGGTCTGGAGCCGGCCCTCGATATAGACCTTCGACCCCTTGCGCAGGTACTCCTTGGCAATTTCGGCCAGGCGCGAGAAGAAGACGACGCTATGCCATTCGGTACGCTCTTGGGTGTCGCCCGATTGGCGGTCCTTCCAGGCCTCGGAGGTTGCGATGGTGACATTGGCCACCGCCGAGCCACCTGCCGTGTACCGGACTTCCGGATCCTTCCCCAGATTGCCGATGAGAATGACCTTGTTTACGCCTCTGGCCATGGTGTTCGTCCTCGCTTGACGTCTTGTGTTTTAAAAACTGGATCCACGGCTTCAGGCCGCCGTGAGGCCCGCTGTGGACACCTCGCGCAATGCCCGCACATCCAGCCGCTGCCGATCCACCGTTAGGTATGCCACGCCCTCATCGCCGATCACGGTCGCGTCCGTAACGCCCGGGACGGCCTTGAGACGGCGGGTAATCTCGGCGGGATTGTCGCGGCTATCGCCGGTGAGATCCAGGCGGTATCGCGACAAAGACCCCGGATCGCCCAGCCCGAGCGCCGTCCACCACCAGATGAGCGTGATCACTGCCGCAATGATGAAAACGCCATGGGCACCGACCAGCCCCACTGCCAGTCCGCTACCGGCCGCGCCCACGAAGGCCCCGAAGAATTGACTGGTCGCATAAACGCCCATGGCCGCACCGCGGGCGCCCGGTGGGCAACGGCGGGAGACCTGAGCGGGCATCATGGCCTCCAGCACATTGAAGCCGGTGAAGAACACCGCAACGACCACACCCAGTACCCAGGCAATGGGTGGGGCGATACTGAAGGCCAAGAGTGCGGCGGCAAGCAGAGCGATGGCGCCCAGCATCAACGGACGCCAGTGTCCGCGCCGGTCCGCCATCATGACGGCCGGAAAAACAGCGGCCAGCGACACCAGCAGCGCAGGCAGGTAAACCCACCAGTGCAGCTCCTGCGCAAGGCCGGCGGCATCGCGCAATATGCCGGGCAGAACGACAAATACGGCCGTCATGTTGGCGTGGAGGATGAGGACACCCAGATCCAGCCGTTGCAGGTCGCGCAAAGCGAGCACGTCGGCAAGCCGTCCGGGCAACGCCGCACCCATGGCCGGCGGTGAAGGTATGACGAACAGCACGAGCGCGATGCCGACCATGGCCAGCACCGCGCCGATCCAAAACAGGCCGCTGACGCCGACCACCGACTGCAGGAGTGGACCCAATGCGATGGCCAGCGTAAATGCCAAACCGATGCTGGCGCCGATGATGGCCATCACCTTGGTGCGCTGAGATTCGCGGGTGAGATCGGTCGCAAGGGCCAGCACGGCCGCCGCAATTGCACCGGCGCCTTGCAACGCCCGCCCCAGAACGACCAGGACGATGTGGTCGCTCACGGCGGCGATGGCGCTACCGATCGCAAACACCAGCAGGCCGCCGACGATGACGGGTTTGCGGCCGATGCGGTCTGACAACCAACCCAGCGGGATTTGCAGTCCCGCCTGTGTAAGTCCATAGATTCCGATGGCCAGCCCGATCAGCAACGGGGTGGCACCGTCCAATTCCGCGGCATACAAGGCAAGGACCGGCAGCAGCAGGAACAACCCGAGCATGCGCGCGATGAACAAGGCGGCCAGGGCCAGGGCAGCGCGGCGCTCGCCCGAGGTCATGCCCGGCGCGTCGGCGGACGACGAGGACTGCATCAAACGGTGACCTATGCCCACTCGGAAGGACTTCGTATGATACCGGTTTTGCCTCTCCTGCGCGCCAACCGGGCGGCGCAGGAGAGGCATACCACCCGGAGCCCATGGACGCCATTCGCATTCGCGGTGCACGCACCCACAATCTGAAGAACATCGACATCGATCTGCCGCGTCAGCAACTGATCGTCATTACCGGGCTATCGGGCTCAGGCAAGTCCTCTCTGGCATTCGACACCATCTACGCCGAAGGACAGCGACGCTATGTGGAGTCACTGTCGGCCTATGCCCGCCAGTTCCTGTCGATGATGGACAAGCCCGATGTCGACCATATCGAAGGGCTGTCCCCGGCAATCGCCATCGAGCAGAAATCCACTTCGCACAATCCGCGCTCGACGGTCGGTACGATCACCGAGATCTACGACTACCTGCGCCTGCTCTTCGCCCGGGCCGGTCAACCACGCTGCCCCGATCACGACCTGCCTCTGGAGGCGAGCACGGTCAGTCAGATGGTCGACCAAGTCCTGGCATTGCCTGAGGACAGCCGCTGGATGCTGCTGGCACCCATGGTCCGCGATCGCAAAGGCGAGCACGCGAAACTCATTGAAGAGTTACGGGCACAGGGCTTTGTTCGTGCACGCATCGACGGCGAGGTCGTAGAGCTGGATTCGGTCCCCGAACTGGACGGGCGGCGCAAGCACACCATCGAGGTGGTGGTCGATCGCTTCAAGGTGCGTGCGGATCTGGCCGCAAGGCTGGCCGAGTCGTTCGAGACGACATTGAAGCTCGCCCAGGGTCTGGCACTGGTTACGCCCTTGGGCGAGGGCGAGGCGCTGCTGTTCTCGGAGAACTTCGCCTGCCCCGTCTGCGGATTTTCCGTGGGTGCACTGGAACCGCGGCTGTTCTCGTTCAACAGCCCCCACGGCGCCTGCCCTGACTGCGACGGCCTGGGCCATACGGCGTTCTTCGACCCGGAGCGGGTGGTGACGCATCCGCATCTGAGCCTCTCCGCGGGAGCGATTCGGGGCTGGGACAAGCGCAATGCGTACTACTTCCAACTCGTCCGCTCCCTGGCCAAACATTACGGCTTCGATGTCGATACCCCGTTTGCCGACCTGCCGGCCGACGCCAGAGCCGCCGTCCTTCACGGCAGCGGTGAGACAGAGATCGACGTCGACTATCTCAATCCCCGTGGAGAGGTGATCCGTCGCCGACACCCGTTCGAAGGCATTCTTCCGAACATGGAGCGCCGTTACCGGGAAACCGAATCGGGCACGGTTCGCGAGGAGTTGGCCAAGTACCGCTCGGTTCGCAGCTGCCCCACCTGCTCGGGCAGCCGCCTTAACGCCATGGCCCGCAGTGTCTTCGTCGGTGAACTTACCTTGCCGCACCTGGTGCGTCTGCCGGTCGGCGAGACGCTGGACACGGTCCGGGCACTCCGGTTGGGAGGGCAACGGGCGGCCATCGCCGACAAAATCCTCGCGGAGATCCGTGCCCGGCTAGAGTTCTTGGTGGGGGTCGGCCTCGATTACCTGACCCTCGAGCGCAGCGCTGACACACTCTCGGGCGGCGAGGCCCAGCGTATCCGCCTGGCCAGCCAGATCGGCGCTGGCCTGGTCGGGGTCATGTACGTCCTCGACGAACCCTCCATCGGTTTGCATCAGCGTGATAACGCCCGCCTGCTGGAGAGCCTCATCCGTCTGCGCGACCTCGGCAACACCGTCATCGTGGTGGAGCACGACGAGGATGCCATCCGTGCGGCCGATCACGTGGTAGACATCGGCCCGGGCGCGGGCGCTCACGGTGGCCGCATCATCGCTCAAGGCACGCCCGCGTTCATCACCACGCACGCGGAGTCGATAACCGGCCAGTTCCTCTCCGGCCGCCGCGTGATCGCCGTCCCCGGCCAGCGGGTTCGCCGCGACCCGGAACACGCCTTGATCGTCCGCGGGGCACACGGCAACAATCTCAAGCGGGTAAGTGTGGAAGTGCCGCTAGGCTTGATGACCTGCATCACGGGCGTCTCCGGTTCCGGCAAGTCGACGCTGGTCAATGACACTATTTATCGATGGGCGGCGCGCGCGATCAATGGCGCGAGCGAAGTCCCCGCGCCATGCGAGGGGCTCGACGGTCTGGAGCATCTGGACAAAGTAGTAAACATCGATCAGAGCCCGATCGGCCGTACACCGCGGTCAAACCCTGCCACCTATACCGGCCTGTTCGCCCCCTTGCGCGAGTTGTTTGCCGGGACCCCCGAAGCCCGGGCACGCGGCTACGATCCCGGCCGTTTCAGCTTCAACGTCAAGGGCGGGCGCTGCGAGGCTTGCCAGGGCGATGGCGTGATCAAAGTGGAGATGCACTTTCTGCCCGATGTCTATGTGGCCTGCGATGTCTGCAACGGCCTGCGCTATAACCGAGAAACCCTGGATATCCGCTACCGCGGCCACACCATCGCGGAGGTGCTGGACTTCACCGTGGACCAGGCGCTCCCGGTGTTCAAAGCGGTGCCGACAGTGGCGCGAAAACTTGAAACCCTCCAGGCGGTGGGCTTGGGTTATATCCATCTGGGGCAGAACGCCGCCACCTTGTCGGGCGGGGAGGCTCAGCGGGTAAAGTTGGCGCGGGAGCTGTCCAAACGGGATACCGGACGGACCTTGTACATTCTCGACGAGCCGACCACCGGCCTGCATTTCGCCGATATCGAGCAGTTGCTGATCGTCCTGCACACCTTGCGCGATCACGGCAATACCGTGCTGGTGATCGAGCACAACCTGGATGTCATCAAGACCGCCGATTGGGTCATCGATATGGGGCCTGAAGGCGGCCACCGGGGCGGCCAGGTGGTGGCAGCAGGAACGCCGGAGCAGATCGCCTCCCACCCAGGCAGTCACACCGGACGTTTCCTGGCGCCCTTGCTGGGCGAACGGCGACCACGCCTCAGCGCGGTCGAATAGAGCCGCGAACAGCCCCTTCGATGCTCACGGGCGAGTCGATGTGCAGGCCCAAGTGCATATCCGCCCGTCCTCGATTGACCGCGAGTGTCACCAGGCCGGCGGTATCGGCATACCAGAACGCATCTCCCAGCGGTACGTATTCGAACGTCGGCGCCTGGATAAGCCTATGGTGCCCCACGATTACTGCAGCGCCAGCGGCGAGGCTTTGCGAGCGGATGCCGGTCACCGCATTGCCGAAGCGGTCGATGAAAATCACACGGGCGAGTTCATCCGGCCATGGGCGGCGGGGTAGGTCGATGGGGTCACCCAACTCGTTGGCACCGGCCGTACCGGCAGCCAGCATGCCGGCAACCGGTGCGAAGATATCGCGGCCGTGGAACAGTGGCGATACGCTGCTCGTGCGCCAGATGATTCGCCACGCCTGCACGGCATCGGCCCGTGCCACGACGCGATCGAACAAGCCGTTCTCCGGCCCGACATACCAGCGGTCGTCGGCCTGGAGAATGATGCCATCGCGCTCTCCTCCGACACCTGGATCGACCACGCCGAGGATCACCGCACCGGCAGGCAAAGTCTTGGCATGGGCAGCGAGCAGGTAGGCACCGGCCTGGATGTCGAACGCCGGCACATCGTGCATCAGGTCGATTGCCGGGGTATCCGGCGCGTAATGCCGAAGCGCCAAGCGCATCTGCCCGAGATACGGCCCGGACCAACCGACATCCGTGAACAAGACGATCATTTGGCGGCTTCCAAAAATACAAAAAGCCGGGAGTTACCCGGCTTCTTGATTTCGCAGTAGCTTGCCTGACTCAGGCATCGTCACCCGCAGACGCGGCGGCCAGCTCCGGCCGGTCGACCAGCTCCACATAGGCCAGCGGCGCGTTGTCGCCGGCCCGGTAACCGCACTTGAGAATACGCAGATAGCCACCAGGACGCGTTTTGTAGCGCGGACCCAGCTCGTTGAACAGCTTGGTCACCACACCACGATTGCGCAGCCGATCAAAGGCCAGACGGCGATGCGCCACACTGTCATCCTTGGACAAGGTGATCAGCGGTTCGGCAACCCGACGCAGTTCCTTGGCTTTGGGCAAGGTGGTCTTGATGACTTCATGTTCCAGCAGCGAGGCGGCCATGTTGCGGAACATGGCGTCGCGATGGGAACTGGTACGGTTGAGTTTGCGACCCGATTTCCGATGACGCATGGTCGTTATTCCTTGATTCGTAAGCGGCCGGAGCGCCTCAGGCGCTCTGGCGGTCGTCTGATTTATCGCCGCCAAGCCCAGGTGGCGGCCAATTCTCGAGCTTCATACCCAGCGACAACCCGTGGGATGCCAGCACGTCCTTGATCTCAGTGAGCGACTTTTTGCCCAGATTGGGCGTCTTGAGCAGCTCGACCTCGGTACGCTGGATCAGGTCGCCGATGTAGT
This sequence comes from uncultured Candidatus Competibacteraceae bacterium, assembly GCA_965652545.1. Classification (GTDB taxonomy): domain Bacteria; phylum Pseudomonadota; class Gammaproteobacteria; order Competibacterales; family Competibacteraceae; genus CBFGWV01. Next base: position 28,796 of record CBFGWV010000017.1, read on the forward strand.
AAATACTCTCGGCCTTGAGGCAGTTGGCCGAGCGTACGGTAAGCTCCAGATCGTCAACCGGGCGCAGCAGGATCGGGTCGATATCGACCGGCTCCGGCTTGGGCGGCGCTTCGATCCGACCTTTGAGGTCCACGAACACCGACAATTGATCCAGCAGGATGTTCGCAGCCTGGCGAATCGCCTGCTCGGGGTCGATGGTCCCGTTGGTCTCCAACTGGATCACCAACTTGTCGAGGTCGGTGCGACGCTCGACGCGGGCGCTTTCAACCTTGTAGCTGACGCGAACGATCGGGCTGAACGATGCATCCAGCTGCAGGCGTCCGATCGCCCGCCCCTCGTCATCGGGATCGACCCGCTGGGCGACCGGCTGGTAGCCGGTACCGCGCTCAACCTTGAGCTTCATGGTGATTTCGCCACTCTTGGTGAGATGGGCGATCACCTGTTCCGGATTGACGATCTCGATGTTGTGCGGGGTTTCGATATCGCCCGCAGTAACCGCGCCCGGGCCTTTTTTGGTCAGGGACAGCGTGGCCTCGGTACCCTCATGGAGGATCAGTGCGATCCCCTTGAGGTTGAGCAGGATGTCGATGACATCCTCCTGCACACCTTCCACGGCGGAGTATTCGTGCAACACACCGTCGATCTCGCATTCCACGATGGCAGCACCGGGAATGGACGACAACAGAATGCGCCGCAGGGCATTGCCCAGCGTATGACCGAAGCCGCGCTCGAGGGGCTCGAGCGTGACCCGGGCCAGACGCGGCCCGAGCACATCCACGTCCACAACGCGGGGCTTGAGCAGGTCGAAGGAACCAGACATCGGGGAACCTCCCTTCGCCATTACTTGGAGTACAACTCGACGACGAGCGACTCGTTGATGTCAGCCGGCAAATCAATGCGATCGGGAACGCGCTTGAACACGCCCTCGAACTTACTGGGATCGACGTTCACCCAGTCGGCAAAGCCCTGGCCTTGGGCCAGTTGCAACGCATACTGCACGCGGGCCTGATTACGGGCCTTCTCGCGAACCGCGATCACATCCTCCGCCTTGACCTGGTAGGAGGGAATGTTCACAGCCTTGCCATTGACCAGCACAGCCTTGTGCGAAACCAACTGGCGAGCCTCGGCGCGGGTAGCACCAAAGCCCATGCGATACACCACATTGTCAAGACGCGACTCGAGCAGCTTGAGCAGGTTCTCGCCCGTGGAGCCCTTCAGACGCGCAGCTTCCTTGTAATAATTGGAGAACTGGCGCTCAAGGATGCCGTACATACGGCGCAGCTTCTGCTTCTCGCGCAGCTGCAGACCGTAGTCCGACAGACGACCGCGACGGGCACCATGCTGGCCCGGCGGCTTTTCCATGTTGCACTTGGATTCCAACGGACGAGCCGCGGATTTGAGCTGCAGGTCAACGCCTTCGCGCCGGCTGAGCTTGCACTTGGGACCGATATATCTGGCCACGACGAACTCCTTACACGCGACGCTTTTTCGGCGGACGGCATCCGTTATGCGGGATGGGCGTCACGTCGGTGATATTGGTGATCTTGAAACCGGTCGCGTTGAGCGCACGCACGGCGGATTCGCGGCCAGGCCCCGGACCCTTCACGTTGACTTCGAGGTTCTTGACCCCGAACTCCTTCACCACGTTGCCCACACGCTCGGCAGCCACCTGGGCGGCGAACGGCGTGCTCTTACGCGAACCGCGAAAGCCGGAACCACCCGAGGTGGCCCAGCCCAGGGTATTCCCTTGGCGATCGGTAATCGTGATGATGGTGTTGTTGAAGGAGGCGTGGATATGAGCCACACCGTCCACGACGTTCTTCTTGACGCGCTTGCGCGTCTTAGCGACCGGCTTTGCCATTCGTTTTCGTCTCTCGACTTAACTTACTTTCGGACCGCGCGGCGCGGGCCCTTGCGGGTGCGGGCGTTGGTCCGAGTGCGCTGACCGCGCAACGGCAACCCGCGGCGGTGACGCAGGCCCCGGAAGCATCCGAGGTCCATCAACCGCTTGATGTTCATGGACACTTCGCGGCGAAGATCGCCTTCCACCGTAAACTTGGCCACCTCGGCGCGAAGGGCTTCGACCTGGCCTTCGACCAGATCACGAACCTTGGCCTCGGGTGCAACCTCGGCTGCGGCGCAGATTTTCTTGGCCCGGGTTTGCCCGATGCCGTAGATCGACTGCAACGCGATAACCGTGTGCTTGTTGACCGGAATATTGATGCCTGCAATGCGGGCCATGCGTCTCGCTCCTACCCCTCGCGACCGTTCGGCACGGGAAAACTCCCCACTCTAGCCGATCACGTGAAATTTGGCAATGGAAATCAACCCTGGCGCTGCTTGTGCCGGGCATCGGTACAAATCACGCGAACGGTTCCGTTACGCTTGATCACTTTGCAGTTGCGGCAAATCTTCTTCACGGAAGCGCGCACTTTCATTTTCGATTCTCCCAAGGCCGCAACCGCCACCGGTTGCGCCAATAACCTACGGAACTTGGTTAGCGAACCAGCCCGGGCATGCCCTTGAAGCTGGCCTTCTTCATCAGACTCTCGTACTGGTGGGACATCAGATGCGCCTGCACCTGGGCCATGAAGTCCATCACCACCACTACGATGATCAACAACGACGTGCCGCCGAAGTAAAACGGTACGTTCCAGTACAGGATCATGAACTCCGGCAGCAGGCAGACAGCGGTGATGTACATCGCACCGGCCATGGTCAGCCGCGTCAAAACCTTGTCGATGTAGTTCGCCGTTTGCTGACCCGGCCGGATGCCCGGTATGAAGGCTCCCGATTTCTTCAGGTTGTCCGCCGTTTCGCGGGCATTGAATACCAGTGCCGTATAGAAAAAGCAGAAGAAGATGATCAAGCCGGCATACATGGCCACATAGATCGGCTGACCCGGCGACATCTTCGAAGCAATATCACCCAGCCAGCCGAACCCTTCGGCACTCCCGAACCAACTACCCAGCGTCGCCGGGAACAGGATCAGGCTCGAGGCAAAAATCGGCGGAATCACACCCGACATGTTGAGCTTCAACGGCAGGTGAGTCGTCTGGCCGGCGTACATCTTCCGGCCTTGCTGACGCTTGGCGTAGTTGACGGTTATTCGCCGCTGCCCCCGCTCGACGAAGATGACGAACAGCGTCACCAACATCGTCAGGGCAAGCAACAGGAACACCAGCAGCACGTTCAACTCACCGGTGCGGGCAAGCTCCAAAGTGCCGCCGATCGCGCCCGGCAAACCGGCCACGATACTGGCGAAGATGATCATGGAGATCCCGTTGCCGATACCGCGCTCGGTCACCTGCTCACCGAGCCACATCAGGAAGATGGTACCGGTTACCAAGGAAATCACTGCGGTGAAGACGAACCCGACACCCGGGGCGACCACCACGCTGCCACCGGCAACGGTCTGACTTTGCAAGGCAATGCTCACACCAACGGACTGGAACGTGGCCAGAACCACGGTCAAGTAACGGGTGTACTGCGTAATCTTGCGCCGTCCGGCGTTGCCCTCCTTCTTCATCTGCTCGAGGGTCGGCACCACGACCGCCATCAGCTGCATGATGATGGAGGCCGAGATGTACGGCATGATTCCCAAGGCAAAGATCGACAGCCGCTCCAGCGCACCGCCCGAGAACATGTTGAACATGTCCAGGATGGTGCCGCGCTGCTGATCGAACAACTGCGCCATCGCGACCGGGTCGATTCCCGGTACCGGGATGAACGTGCCTATGCGAAAGACCACCAGCGCACCCAGAAGAAAAAGGATGCGCTGACGTAGTTCGGTCATCTTTGCCAGGGATGGCAACGGGCTCGACATGGTCGCTCCGTCAGTCTTCGATCTTGCCGCCGGCGGCTTCAATCGCCGCCCGCGCGCCCTTGGTCACCGCCACGCCCTTGAGCGTCACAGCCTTGCTCAACTCGCCGGAGAGCACCACTTTCGCGCGCTTGGCCTGGACCGGCACGATATTGGCGAGCTTCAGCGCGGTCAGGTCGATGACCTCGGCCGCTACGGCCGAGAGCTCCGAAAGACGCACTTCCGCGGTGTCGCGAGAAGTCATCGAACGGAAGCCGACCTTCGGCAGCCGCCGCTGCAAGGGCATCTGACCGCCCTCGAAGCCAACCTTGTGGAAACCGCCGGCACGGGAATGCTGGCCCTTGTGGCCACGACCGGCGGTCTTGCCAAGCCCGGAACCGATGCCACGGCCCACGCGCTTGGAAACCGTACGGGCGCCAGGGGCGCTCTTGATGTCGTTCAGTCGCATGATCAGGCCTCCTCGACCTTCAACAGGTATGACACCTTGTTGATCATGCCCCGGTTTTCCGGGGTATCCACTACGGTGACCGAATGGTGCATGCGCCGCAGGCCCAAGCCCCGAACACACGCCTTATGAGCTTCCAGTCGACCATTGGTGCTCTTGATCAGAGTCACCTTCACCTGTGCGTTCGTCATGACTTACCCCACGATCTCTTCGACGCGCTTACCGCGCTTGGCGGCCACATAGTCGGGGGAGACCATGTTGTCCAAGCCGTCGATAGTGGCGCGCACCACGTTGATGGGGTTGCGGGAGCCGATGCACTTGGCCAGCACATCCTTCACACCCACCACCTCGAACACGGCGCGCATGGCGCCGCCGGCAATGATGCCGGTACCGTCGGAGGCCGGCTGCATGAAGACCTTGGCCGCACCGTGAGTCCCTTTGACCGGGTACTGCAGCGTGCCTTTGCTCAGAGCGATGGTGCGCATGTTCTTGCGCGCCTTTTCCATCGCCTTCTGAATCGCGGTCGGCACCTCGCGAGCCTTGCCGTAGCCGAAGCCTACGCGGCCGTTGCCGTCACCGACCACGGTGAGCGCGGTGAAGCCGAACTGCCGGCCACCCTTCACGACCTTGGCCACGCGGTTGACCGCGATCAGTTTCTCCTGCAGGCCATCACTGCTCTGCTGGTTATCCATGTTCTGCGCCATGATCGTGTACCTCTAGAACTGCAAGCCGTTTTCACGGGCGGCATCGGCAAGCGCCTTGATGCGTCCGTGATAACGGAAACCGGAGCGGTCGAAGGCCACCTGCTCGACGCCGGCCGCACGGGCCTTCTCGGCGATCGCCTTGCCCACCGCCTTGGCGGCATCGACGTTGCCCGTACCGGCCAACCCCTCGCGAACCGCGCCTTGCACGGTAGAGGCGCTGGCGACGACCGAGGCCCCGTCCGGGCTGATCACTTGGGCGTAAATATGGCGGGGCGTCCGGTGAATACACAACCGGTGCACGCCCAGCTCGCGAATTTTCATCCGGGTCCGCAGACCTCGGCGCAAACGAACTGATTTCTTGTCCATTACCGAAAACCCTTACTTCTTCTTGGCTTCTTTGAGGACCACGCGCTCATCGGCGTAGCGGACACCCTTGCCCTTGTAGGGCTCGGGCGGACGGTATGCGCGAATCTTCGCCGCGACCTCGCCCACCAGCTGCTTGTCGCTACCCTTGATCAAGACTTCAGTCTGGGTCGGGGTTTCGACAGTGATGCCATCGGGCACATTGAAGTTAACCGGGTGGGAGAAACCAAGCGTCAGATTGAGCACCTTGCCCTGGGCCTGGGCGCGATAACCGACGCCCACCAGCTGCAACTTGCGCTCGAAACCGGCGCTGACACCAGTCACCATATTGTTGAGCAGGGCGCGGGTGGTACCCGCCATGGCCTTGTTCTTCTCGAAGTCTTTGGCTTCGACACGAACGACGCCATCTTCCTGCACCAGACTCATCGCCGGGTGCAGCGAGAGGGCCAAGGAGCCTTTGCTGCCTTTGATAGTGACACTACGGTCATTTACGGCGACCTCGACGCCCTTGGGCAGTCGGATCGGTGCTTTAGCGACACGCGACATGACTGGCCTCCTTAGGCGACGACACAGAGCACTTCGCCGCCGAATCCGGCTGCGCGCGCCTGGCGGTCGCTCATGACACCCTTGGACGTGGAAACCACGGCCACACCCAGCCCGCCCTGCACCTTGGGCAGCTCATCCTTGCCGCGGAACACCCGCAGCCCGGGACGGCTCACTCGCTTGATGGTCTCGATGACGGCGCGGCCCTGGAAATACTTCAGGGTTACGGTCATTTCGCTCTTGCCACCATCCAGCTGCTGGACCACGAAATCGGCGATGTAGCCTTCGTCCTGCAGCACTTTGGCGACAGCCGCCTTTAGCTTGGACGCCGGCATCTTCACCTGGGCCTTGGACGCGGCCTGGGCGTTGCGGATACGCGTCAGCATATCGGCAATCGGGTCAGTCATGCTCATTGTTCAAAGAACTCCGTATAGTCAGTATCAGACCGCGCACGCGCGCGGTCCTGAACTTAAGACGGCGCACCCACTCGGGTGCGTTTTACCAGCTGGCCTTGCGCAGGCCTGGCACGTCACCGCGCATGGCGGCTTCACGCAGCTTGTTCCGTCCCAGGCCGAATTTGCGGTAGAAACCGTGGGGGCGACCGGTCAGCCGGCAGCGGCTATGCAAGCGGCTGGGGCTGGCATCCCTGGGCAGCGACTGGAGCTTGGCAATGGCGTCCATGCGCTCTTCATCGCTGATGTTCGGGTTGCGGATGGCCTCTTTGAGGGCCGTCCGCTTGGCCGCGAACTTAGCAACCGTCTTCTGACGCTTGCGCTCGCGGTTGATCATGGACGTCTTAGCCATGCACTCTCACCTGATCTTCAATTGCGGAAGGGGAAGTTGAACGCCGCGAGCAGCGCCTTGCCTTCCGCGTCGGTCTTGGCCGTGGTGGTGATGGTGATATCCATCCCACGCAAGGCGTCGATGCGGTCGTAATCGATCTCGGGAAAGATGATCTGCTCGCGGACACCCATGCTGTAGTTGCCCCGACCGTCGAAGCTCTTCCCGTTCAGCCCGCGGAAGTCGCGAACACGGGGAATGGCCACACTGATCAGCCGATCGAGGAACTCATACATGCGCTCACGGCGCAGCGTCACCTTGCACCCGATCGGCCAACCTTCGCGAATCTTGAACCCGGCAACCGACAGACGTGCCTTATTGACAATAGGCTTCTGACCGGAGATCTGGGTCATGTCGCTGACGGCATGATCGAGGACCTTCTTGTCGCCCACGGCCTCACCCACACCCATATTGAGGGTGATCTTGGTGATCCGTGGCACTTGCATGACGTTGGTGTACCCGAACTGCTCACGCAGCTTGGGGATCACGTCGTCACGATAAATATCCTGAAGTCTGGCCATGGCTGCCACCTTACCCGTCCACAACTTCGTTGCTGGACTTGAAGAACCGAACCCGGCGGCCGTTCTCCAGGGTACGGATGCCTACACGGTCACCCTTGCCGGAGTCGGCGTTGTAAAGCATCACGTTGGACGCGTGAATCGACGCTTCGCGCTCGATGATGCCGCCGGCCACGCCGCGCTGCGGGTTGGGCTTGGTGTGGCGCTTGATCATATTCACGCCTTCGACGATCAGGCGATCGCCATCCACCTTGACCACGTTTCCGCGCTGGCCCTTGCTCTTACCGGTGATGACGATAACCTCATCACCCTTTTTGATTTTGCGCATCGAAAGGACTCCTTGGACGCCTTACAGTACTTCTGGCGCCAGAGAGATGATCTTCATGAACCGTTCGTTACGCAGTTCACGGGTCACCGGCCCAAAAATACGGGTACCGATGGGCTCCAGTTTGTTATTCAGGAGCACCGCCGCGTTGCCGTCGAATCGGATCACGGAGCCGTCATCGCGACGCACGCCCTTACGGGTACGCACGACTACGGCATTGTAGACCTCGCCCTTTTTCGCCTTACCGCGGGGAATGGCTTCCTTGACGCTAACCTTGATCACATCACCGATCTTGGCGTAGCGGCGGTGGGAGCCTCCCAGCACCTTGATACACATCAGTCGACGAGCACCGCTGTTGTCGGCCACGTCGAGGATACTTTGCATCTGAATCATGGCTTATCCTCATCCTGCCGGAGGCCGGCGCTTATTCCGGCGCCCGCTCCAGCACCTGCACCAATGTCCAAGCTTTCGTCTTGGACAACGGCCGGCTCTGCTGGATGACCACCGTGTCGCCAATGCGGCACTCGTTGTTTTCGTCGTGGGCATGCAGCTTGGTGCTGCGGCGCACGTATTTGCCATAGAGCGCGTGACGCTCGAGGCGCTCAACCAAGACGGTGACCGTCTTGTCCATTTTGTCGCTGGTGACTCGCCCGGTGATCGTGCGCGCCACCTTGTTCTCGGTGTCGGTGCTCATGCCTGCTGTGCCTTACTGGTCAAAATCGTGTTGATGCGCGCAATGCTGCGACGCACCTGGCGGAACAGGTGTGGCTTGGCCAGCTGACCGGTCGCACGCTGCATGCGAAGATTGAACTGTTCGCGGTACAGCGCCAGACGCTCGGCACGCAGATCCTCGACGGATTTTTCACGCAATTCGCTGGCTTTCATCACATCACCGTCCGATTCACGAACACCGTCTGCACAGGCAGCTTGGCCGCAGCCAGACGGAACGCCTCACGGGCGATCTCTTCGGACACGCCCTCGATCTCGTAGAGCACCCGGCCAGGCTGAACCTTGGCCACCCAGTACTCCACACCACCCTTGCCCTTACCCATACGGACTTCGAGCGGCTTCTTGGTCACCGGCACGTCCGGGAAAATGCGAATCCAGACTTTACCGCCACGTTTCACGTAGCGGTTGATGGCCCGACGGGCCGCCTCGATCTGCCGCGCGGTGATCCGCCCGCGGCCGGCACACTTGAGGCCGAACTCGCCAAAGCTGACCTTCCCGCCGCTGGTCGCCACGCCCCGGTTACGGCCCTTCCGCATCTTGCGGAATTTCGTACGCTTAGGCTGTAACATCGTTTAATCCCCTGAAACTTACAAAAAGAACTTGCGCGCGAGCGCAAGTTCTCGCGATCCACAAGGGCAACGCCCCGAACCGAACGTTAGCTGGCCGCGGCCTTATCGGCCTTGGAATCGCCCTGCTTACCGAAACCGAACACTTCGCCCTTGAAGATCCAGACCTTGATGCCAATGACACCGTAGGTCGTGCGGGCTTCAGCGAAACCGTAGTCGATGTCGGCGCGCAGGGTATGCAGGGGCACCCGGCCCTCGCGGTACCATTCACTGCGGGCGATTTCGGCCCCATTCAGGCGACCTGAAACGTGTATCTTAATACCTTGTGCGCCTAAACGCATAGCATTTGATACAGCCCGCTTCATCGCGCGACGAAACATGATGCGCCGCTCGAGCTGCTGAGCCACGCTTTCGGCCACCAACTGCGCGTCGAGCTCCGGCTTGCGGATCTCTTCGATATTGATGTGCACCGGGATGCCCATCATCGCCGCCACCTGCTTGCGCAGCGACTCGATATCCTCGCCCTTCTTGCCGATCACCACACCCGGACGGGCCGTGTGAATGGTGATATGGGCAGTGCGGGCCGGACGGGCGATCTGAATGCGGCTCACCGAGGCGCTGGAGAGTTTCTTCTTCAGAAACTCGCGCACCTTGAGGTCGACTTCGAGGAAGTCCGCGAAGTTTTTCTTGTCGGCGTACCACTTGGAGGTCCAGTCGGACGCGATCCCCAGGCGGATGCCGGTCGGATGTACTTTCTGACCCATGATCCTCTCCTTACTGCTCCGCCACCTGCACCAGGATATGGCTGGTGCGCTTGAGGATACGGTTACCCCGGCCTTTGGCCCGGGCATGCATCCGCTTCAGCACTGGACCTTCGTCCACCATGATGGTGCTGACCTTGAGCTCGTCGATGTCGGCCCCGGCATTGTGTTCGGCATTCGCAATCGCCGACTCCAGCACGCCTTTGATGAGATCGGCAGCCTTCTTGTTGCTGAATTTCAGCAACGTCAGGGCGCGATCCACGGGCAAACCACGAATCTGGTCTGCCACGAGGCGGGCCTTCTGAGGTGAGATGCGGGCGTACTTCAATTTCGCGATCGCTTGCATCACAACCTCTCCTTACCGGGACTTCTTGTCGGCAACATGACCCCGGAAGGTCCGTGTGCCGGCAAACTCGCCCAACTTGTGACCCACCATGTTCTCGCTGATCAACACCGGCACATGCTGTCGGCCGTTGTGGATCGCGATGGTCAGACCCACCATTTCGGGCATGACCATCGACCGGCGCGACCAGGTTTTGATCGGCTTCTTGTTGTTGCTTGCTACCGCTTGTTCAACCTTCTTCACGAGATGAAGGTCGATAAACGGTCCTTTACGAATAGAACGCGGCACGACGCACTCCTCCCGCTATTACTTGGACTTGCGACGACGCACGATGAGCTTATCCGTGCGCTTATTGGTGCGGGTCTTATAACCCTTCGTCGGCACACCCCATGGGGTTACCGGGTGACGGCCACCTGACGTCCGTCCTTCACCACCACCATGAGGGTGATCGACCGGGTTCATGGCCACGCCACGTACCGTCGGACGAACGCCCATCCAGCGTTTGGCGCCAGCCTTGCCCAACGAGCGCAGACTGTGCTCGCCGTTGCCGACCTCACCAATGGTCGCCTTGCAGTCGGCATGCACCTTTCTTACCTCGCCGGAGCGCAAGCGAAGCGATGCATACAGTCCTTCACGGGCCACCAACTGCACGCCGGCACCGGCACTGCGCGCAATCTGCGCGCCCTTGCCGGGCTTGAGCTCCACGCAATGCACAGTGGAACCCACCGGGATGTTGCGCAGCGGCAACGCGTTGCCGGCCTTGATGGGCGCCGCACCACCGGAAGCGACCACCTGCCCGGCCGTCAGGCCCTTGGGCGCGATGATGTAGCGGCGCTCGCCATCGGCATAGCACAGCAGCGCAATATGCGCGCTGCGGTTGGGGTCGTATTCCAGCCGTTCCACACGCGCAGGAATGTTGTCCTTATCGCGCTTGAAATCGACGAGTCGATAATGCTGCTTGTGACCACCGCCTTGATGACGCGTGGTGATCCGCCCCTGGTTGTTGCGACCGCCGGAGCGGCTTTGCTTTTCCAACAACGGGGCATAGGGGGCACCCTTGTGCAACTCGGGCGTCACCACCTTGACCACGAAGCGCCGGCCTGGTGAGGTCGGTTTCTGTTTGACAATCGCCATGGTCGTAACCTTAGTGTCCGTGCCTCGATCGGCGTTTAAGCGTTGCCGCCGTTACCGAGGAAATCGATTTCCTGTCCCGCCTCGAGGGCGACATAGGCCTTTTTCCAGTCCGGGCGCTGACCGAAGCGCGTACCTAAACGCTTGGTCTTGCCCTTCATGTTGGCCACTGTCACACCCTTGACCTTGACGTTGAACAGGAGCTCCACGGCCCCTTTGATCTCCGCCTTGGTGGCATCGCGGGCGACCCGAAAAGTCACCTGGTTGTGCAGATCGGCCACCTTGGTGCTCTTTTCAGAGACATGCGGCGCCAGCAGCACTTGCATCAGCCGTTCCTGGTTCATGCCAACCACTCCCCAACCCGCTGCAAGGCGGATACGGTAATCACCACTTTCTCATTGCCCACCAGGGCAACGGGATCGAGGCCCGCAACGTCACGCACTTCCACCCGAGGCAGGTTGCGCGCCGACAGGTACAGGTTCAGATCCAGCTCTTCGGTCACGACCAGCACACCACCGGCCACACCAAGTGAGGACAGTTTCTGCGCCATCGCTTTAGTCTTCGGACCGTCGACGTCCAGCGAATCGACCACGACCAACCGGTCTTGACGGACCAACTCGGAGAAGATGCTGCGCATTGCGGCGCGGTACATCTTCTTGTTCAGCTTCTGGCTGTGATCCTGATTGGTCGCAGCGAACGTCTTGCCGCCACCGCGCCAGATCGGGCTGGTTGCCGTACCGGCACGGGCACGCCCGGTGCCTTTCTGCCGCCATGGCTTGGCGCCGCCGCCGCGCACGTCCGAGCGGCTCTTGTGACCGCGGGTGCCGGCACGGCCACCGGCCAGGAAGGCCACGACCGCCTGGTGCACCAGCGTCTCGTTGAATTCACGCCCGAAGGTGTCGTCGGATACGGACACGTTGCTACCGGCCGCTTCACCCTTGGCATTGAGGACTTGGAGTTCCATCGTTATCTCCCTCAGGCCCGAGCCTTGACAGCCGGCCGGACGATCACGTCACCGCCCTTGGCACCGGGCACAGCGCCCTTGACCAGGAGCAGGTTACGCTCGGCATCCACCCGCACCACTTCCAGGTTCTGCACGGAACGCCGCACGGCACCCATGTGACCCGACATCTTCTTGCCCTTGAACACGCGGCCCGGGGTCTGGTTCTGACCGATCGAGCCCGGTACGCGATGCGACAGCGAGTTGCCGTGCGTCTGACGCTGGCCAGCGAAGTTGTGACGCTTGATGGTGCCGGCGAAGCCTTTACCGATACTCGTGCCGGTCACATCGACCTTTTGCCCGGCATTGAAGCGGTCCACCTTGATCTCGGCACCGACGGCAATGTCATCGCCCTCGCCGTCGGCCAGACGGAACTCCCACAGACCACGGCCCGCAGCGGCGCCAGCCTTGGCGAAATGCCCGGCGGCAGCCTTGTTCACGCGACTGGCACGGCGGGTACCGACAGTCACCTGATACGCACGGTAGCCGTCCACATCGCCGTTCTTCACCTGCGTCACCCGGTTCGGCTCCACCTCGATGACAGTGACCGGCACAGCGGCACCATCCTCGGTAAAGACGCGGGTCATACCGGCCTTGCGGCCGACAACTCCGATCGCCATTTTTCAGTTTCCTTCTATTGCTTCGGCCAGAGGAAGGGTGGCTCCCTTCATCGCCGCATTAGCTTCAGTTGAGCTTGATCTGCACGTCTACGCCAGCGGCCAGATCGAGCTTCATCAGGGCGTCGACGGTCTTGTCCGTCGGGTCCACGATGTCCATCAGCCGCTTGTGGGTACGAATTTCGTACTGGTCCCGCGCGTCCTTGTTGACGTGAGGGGATATCAGCACGGTGTAGCTTTCGTTCTTGGTCGGCAGCGGAATCGGACCACGCACCTGCGCACCAGTGCGCTTGGCGGTTTCCACGATTTCACGGGCCGACTGATCGATCAGACGGTGATCGAACGCTTTCAAGCGAATACGGATTCTCTGACTGGTCATGTTCGGATCACTCGATGATCTTGGCGACGACGCCGGCGCCGACGGTACGGCCGCCCTCGCGGAT
>CBFGWV010000018.1:0-40053 GCA_965652545.1 uncultured Candidatus Competibacteraceae bacterium
GCCAACCCGTCCCGCACTCTCCGGAACTGGTCCCACAGCGCCTTGGGCACGCGGTTGCCGAACTGCTGGAAGTACCCCTCGATGGCGTCGAGTTCGTCGCGCCAGGCGGCGGGGTCGACTTTCAGCAGTTCATCCAGCACTTCGGGGGCGAGGTTCAGACCGTCGGTGTTGAGGTCTTGCGGGCGCGGCAGGTGCCCGATGGCCGCGGTGCGTGCGTCGGCTTTGTCCTGGCAGCGGTCGAGGACCCATTGCAGCACGCGCAGGTTTTCGCCGAAGCCAGGCCAGAGGAAGTCGCCCTGTGGCCCTTGGCGGAACCAGTTGACGTGGAAGATCTGCGGCGGGTGGGTCAGTTTCTCGCCGGTGGCGAGCCAATGGCCCCAGTAGTCGCCGAAGTTGTAGCCGCAGAAGGGCTTCATGGCCATGGGGTCTCGGCGTACGACGCCGACTTGGCCGGTGGCGGCGGCGGTGGTTTCCGAGGCCATGCCGGCGCCGACGAGTACGCCATGGGCCCAGTCGTGGGCCTCGTACACCAGCGGGGCGAGTTCGCGGCGGCGGCCGCCGAAGATGATGGCGGAGATGGGCACGCCCTTGGCGTGCTCGGCTGCGCTGGACCAACTGGCGCATTGGCGGGCGCTGACGGTGAAGCGGGAGTTTGGGTGGGCAGCCGGGCCGTTCTCTGGGTCGTGCGGCTCGCCGCGCCAGTTCACGGCGGCGGTTTCGTCTTTGTTCTTGCCTTCCCACCAGGGTTGGCCGTCTTCCGTCACGCCGACGTTGGTGAAGATGGTGTCTTTCCCGAGCATGGCCAGGGCATTGGGGTTGGTCTTGGCGCCCGTACCCGGGGCGACGCCGAAGAAGCCGGCCTCGGGGTTGATGGCCCACAGGCGTCCGTCGTCGCCGGGGTGCAGCCAGGCGATGTCGTCGCCGACGGTCCACACCTTCCAGCCGGCTTCGCGCATCGCGGCTGGGGGGATGAGCATGGCGAGGTTGGTCTTGCCACAGGCTGAGGGGAAGGCGGCGGCAACGTAATGGACCTCGCCGTGTGGGTTTTGGATGCCGACGATGAGCATGTGCTCGGCCAGCCAGCCCTCGTCACGCGCCTGCCATGAGGCGATTCGCAAGGCGTGGCATTTCTTGCCCAGCAAGGCGTTGCCGCCGTACCCGGAGCCGATGCTCTTGATCATGCGCTCTTCGGGGAAGTGCATGATGAAGCGCCGCTCGGGGCTCAGGTCGCCGGTGGAGTGCAGGCCCTTGACGAAGCCGCCCTCGCGCTCGATGCGATCCAGCGCTGCGCTGCCCATGCGGGTCATGATGCGCATGTTGGCTGCCACGTAGGCGGAGTCGGTGATCTCCACTCCACAGCGCGACAACGGCGAGTCGACCGGCCCCATGCAGTAGGGGATGACGTACAAGGTGCGGCCTTTCATGCAGCCGGCGAACAAGGCGTCCACCTTGGCATGGGCTTCGGCCGGCGCCATCCAGTGGTTGTTGGGGCCGGCGTCGGCCTCGTTGCGTGAGCAAACGAAGGTCAGGTGCTCGGTGCGTGCCACGTCCGAGGGGTCGGAGCGGTGTAGATAGCAGCCCGGGTGCGTCTCCTGGTTCAGCGCCACCAGCTCGCCGGAGTCCAGCATCTGGCTGATCAAGGCGTCGTACTCGGCCTGTGATCCGGTGCACCAGTGGATACTCGCGGGCGTCGTCAGTTCGGCAACCTGGTCGACCCAGGCTTGCAAATCACGGTTGCTGGTCGTCATGGGCGTTGATCGTCCTCTACTCGCTCTCTTCGGCCTCGGGCTTGTGCGCCACCGGCGCGCCCCGGGCCTGTTCATGGTGAGCCGAATCGCCGAGTCGTTGCCGTGACCGCTGCTGTGCGCGCAAGGCCACGACCCGTTCGAATCGACGACGACGGCGAAGATAAGCCGCCCAGCCGGCGATGCTCACAATTATGACCACCGCCAGCAGGCTCCATTCCAGGGCATGTAAATCGCCCAGAACGTATTCGGCGACGTTGCCGAACGCATAGCCCGCGGCACCGACGCCTCCGGCCCACAATGCCGCACCTGCCACGTGCAATGCCACAAAGCGCAAGGTCGGGACTGTGCTCATTCCAATTGCGAATGGAACAAGTGTGCGTATGCCGTACAGATAGCGAAAACCGAGGATCAAGGGGATGTGATGCCGCTCCAGATGGCGGTTGATCCACACCACCCGCCGACGCCAATGCGGGCGTCGCTTGAGCATGGCGGGGCCGTACCAGCGGCCGATAAAAAAATACAACTGGTCGCCCAGGACCGTACCTGTAAAGGCGCAGGCCATGACCCAGGGCAATTCCAGATAGCCGAGCTTCGCGGCAAGGCCGCCGACGACCAGCACCATCTCACCCTCGAAGAACGTGCCCACGAGAATGACGAGGTACCCGTACTGGGTCATTACATATTCGAGCATGGAGAGGTCACGCGCCCGGCCACCATCGAGGTGGCCGGGGCAGTAGGCGGGGAGGAGGTGGCCTACTCGCTGGTAGGCAGGGTAAGGGCAAGGAACAGGGCACCGGCGCCCCGGCGTACCAGCACTGGCACCGGGCGGCCTGTGGGCAGGTCCTCGGCGATGGCGTTGAATTCGCTCACACTGGTCACGGTCTTGTTGTTCAGGCGCACGATGATGTCGCCGACCTGTATGCCGGCTTTGGCTGCCGGCCCCTCGTCGACGGCGTTGACCACCACGCCTTTGACGTCCTCGCCCATTTCGGGCGGAAGCTCATCGACGGTGAGGTTCAGTTGGTTCGACTTGGCCGGTGCGGCGAAAGCGGCTTCCGGATCCTCCGGCAGCTCGCCGATGGTGACCTCCAGTTCAAGCTCTTCTCCATCTCGGAACACTTTCATGGCCGCCGTCTCTCCTGGGCGTACCCGGGCCACCAGCGAAGGCAGCTCTCCGCTGGAGTCTACCGGGGCATCGTTGAACTCCAGAATGATGTCGCCTGCATGAACGCCCGCTGTCTCGGCCGGACTGTCGGCCAGCACCTGGCCCACCAAAGCGCCGCGCGGGCGGTCCAGCCCGAAGGATTCGGCCAATTCGCCGGTGACCTGCTGGATCAGCACACCCAGCCATCCGCGCGTGACCTTGCCGGAGGACTGCAACTGGTCGACCACATCCATGGCGATATCGATGGGTATGGCAAATGAGACGCCTTGATAACCGCCGGTGCGGCTGTAGATCTGCGAGTTGACGCCGATCACCTCGCCATCGAGATTGAACAGCGGCCCACCGGAGTTGCCCGGGTTCACGGCCGCGTCGGTCTGGATGAAGGGGGTGTAGTTGCCGCTGGGCAGGTTGCGCCCCAGCGAGCTGATGATGCCCTGGGTCGCGGTGTAGTCGAAGCCGAAGGGCGAGCCGATCGCCAGCACCCACTGACCGACCTTGAGCTTGGTTGGGTCGCCGATGCGTACGGTGGGCAGGTCCGTGCCCTGAGTCTTGAGCACCGCCACATCGCTGCGGATGTCGGCACCGATGAGCTCGGCGGGCAACTCGCGGCGGTCGGCCAGTGTCACGATGATTTCTTCGGCGCCTTCCACCACATGGGCGTTGGTCACGACGTAGCCATCGGCCGAGATGATGAAGCCCGAGCCGGTCGAGGCCTCCGGCTGCTGCGGAAGATTGGGGTTTTCGTCGAAGAAGCGACGGAAGTAGTCGTAGAACGGGCTGTCTTCGGGAATCGGCAATTCATCGAGGCCGCCAAAATCGATGGCGGCCGAACTCTTGACGCGGATGCTCACCACCGCCGGGCTGTTCTGCTCGACCAGTTGGATAAAGTCCGGTGGGGCGGTCTGGGCCTGAATCTGGGCGACCGGCAGCCATAGCAGCAGGGCGATCAATATCGGACGAAGTCTCATCAATTTCACTTCCTCGGCGGTTCGGCAGCCGGCAAAAACCGGTCGGTGTTCATGCGCAGCATGGACCGGCATATTAGCACTAAGGTTCCGCTTCGCCGGGGGCACGATGCAGCGTCGTCAGCACCTCGGCAACTGTCTCCCAGTCCCCGGTCAGCACCGCGCCGCCGGCTTTCAGCCCCCCTAGCAGCGCACCGGCGGCCGGGTTCCAATGCACACGGGTGGCAAGGGTGTCGAAATCGGCGGACACGTGTGCGGCAAGCTCGGCCGCCCCGCGGTTGAGCAACAGTTGCTGCGAGGCCACCGGCCACAGCCTGCCGGCGGCGCGTAAGAAGCCAAGCGCGCCCGACCAGGCGAGGGCTGAGCGCGGCACCGAGGCGCCGCGAACACGCAAAACCAGCCGGCCGGGTACCGGCTCGCCGCTGGCGCCGGCCAGCAACAGATCGATCAAGCCATTGGCTCCGACCCGGCCGCCACCGGCAAGCCGCCCCTGTGGTGCATCGATCTGCACCCCCCGGAGGTCCAGCCCGCGGGCGCTCGCACCGGCCTGCCAACTTGCGTTGCCATGGCGGCTGCGGCTCGTGCCTTGCAGCACTGCCGCCGGCGGGTTCCATCGCCCGAACAGGTCGTGGATGCCGCCGCCCGCACGCCCGTGCACCCGGATGAGCGCGTTGTCCAGATGGCCCCAGGCCCCGGCACGGAGAACGATCGGTGTGTCGAGCGCGATATCGGTGTACCCAAGCGCACTGTGCAGCCTGCCGCCGACCCGTCCGAGCGCGCCGGCTCGTCCCCACCAGGCCAACTGCGCGTGCAGGCGCGGATCGTCCGGCCGCCAACGCGCGCTGCCGGCCAGGCGCACCCTGTCGGTCGTTGCGGTCACCTCCGGCAGTGCGAGCTCCCGCTGCGTCATCGCGACGCGTGCCGCCAACCGACGCAGGTCGATAAGCGGCTCACCCGCGCGTGATACCGTTAGTTTTCCGATATGGAGCCGCTCCAGGTCGAGATGGACCAGTCGGGTCACCGTGTCGTCTGGCTGAGCGGTCTCGTTCGGGTGCAGGTCGACCGCCACCGAGTCCGCGACGATCGGCGACAGCCGCCAATGCCCATCCAGCGACACCGAGGGCAAGGCCGAAAGCGTAACCCGATCGATCTCGACGCTTGCCGTGGCCAGGTGCAGTCGTACCCCGAGGAATGTCACTGGCCCGGGAATCGCGCCCTCGACCCCGTCCACGGCAAGCCGGCCCTGGCTGGCGCTGGTGGCAATCATGACCAGCAACCGCAGCCCCGCTTGGGTGAACAGCACGGCGAGAAGCAGCGCAAGCACACCGACGGCGATCAACCAGCGTCGTCGGTGTTTGCGGACCGCGTTCATCAGCGTTCGATGACGTAGAGCAGGTCCGCGCCGCTGGCCTCACCGGTGGTCTGGGACTCCAGCGACAGCCGTTCTGTGAGCTCATAGCGGAGGGTGAAAGTATTCAGTGCATCGAACAGGCCGACGCCATAACTTACGTAGAGATCCGGAGAAAGATACTTGCCTACGACCAGGGCGGCACTGGCGGCGTCCTCACCGCCGGTTTCCACACTGAAGGTGTCCAGCCCCAGGGTCTCGCCCATTGGCGAGACGGTGTCGTTGATCTGTCCGCCGCCAAGCGCGGCCGCCGCGCGCAGCAGCAGGGCACTTTCCGACCCGGAGCGGGCATCGGGCGCCCGCCCGAGTACCAGATACGACAGGATGGACGAGTCCGGCATACTGGGGTTCGAGTACAGTTCCAGGCGCGGCTCGCGCGCGGACCCGCGGATACGCACCCCGGCGATGACATCGTCGATTTGTCGACTCGCCTGCATGTCCAGGCCCGGGTTCTCCACCGGGCCGCCGCTGAACAGGATACGCCCGCGGTCCAGGTTCAAGGTCTGGCCATAGACCACGTATTCGCCACTGGCCACCTCGATGGTGCCGCGACCGCGCGGGGGCAGGGTCGGTGTCTGGATGACGTTCAGGCTTCCGAGCAGACGGCCCTCGAACCCGCCGGCGGCCACGTTGACCTCGTCGCCGAGCACGACAGTCACATCCACCGCCAGACCGCTGGTCGGCACGGGGTCGGGTAGGGCCTCGTCCGCATCGTTGATCACGATCACATCGCTGGACGGAGATACGCCGCCGGCGCGGGTGGAGCGGGGCGGGCTCAGGAAAGCCTCCGGGACCGTAATCGTCCCGCTGACCCGGGTCAGCTCGGGGGATATATCCACGACCAGCTCAGGCTCGGCGATGATGCGGATCTCCTCAGTGTCCATGACGGTCAAACGCTGGCCGTCGATATCGATGCGGCCTTCGCCGCTGGCGAGGGTGTAGCGACCGCCGATATCCACGCGCCCATCGCCAGAGGCCGCCGTGGCGTCGACCAACAGCTGCTGGCCGTCCTGGGCGCGTACCTCCGCACTGACCTGGCGCAGTTCCAGCCCGGCACGTGGGACGTCGGCACGTCCGTCGCTGACGGACGCCCCGCCGGCGAGCGTTGGCGTTGACATCGTGCCCCCCAGGCGAAGATCGATACCCAGCCGACCGGCGAGGTCGGTGACTTCCGGAATCAATGCCCCGATGACGCCGAGGTCGGCAACCTCGCCCGTAACGGCACCGGACAACCCGCCCGGCCCACGGGTGAGGCCTTGCACGGTGGCCTCGCCGTCGAGTCGGCCGAAGCGGTCAGCATCGACGGCCATCTGCGCCTGCAATGTGTCGCTGGCCAGATTGGCGGTGATGACTGCCTCATCGAGCGGAACATCCACCGGCTCACCTTGGACGACCACGCGCACAGTGCCGGAACTGACGCGGGCTTGGGCGTCAACCTGCGGATCGCCGCCACCACCGGGCAGGCGGGCGTCCACGGTGAGCCCAAGCCGGTTCGGAATGTCACTGCCGTCGGGTAGCTCGCCCGCGAGGCGGGCAAGGTCGAATTCGGCCAGCTCCACACGCGCGGTGCCGGCGCCGTCGGCGTCGATATCCGCCTGGCTGCACAGGCGCGCAGGCGAACTGGTCAGGCACAGCGGCTCCAGACGTACGCCGCCAGCGCCCGCATCGAGGGCCGCCGCCTCGGCCAGGCGCCAATCGCCAGCGGGGGTGCGCTCAAGCGAGAGCTCGCTGATTCGCCCTCGCCAGGTCGCTTCGTCAAGTGCCACACCACCGCTGAAGGCCAGCGCCACCGCGGCCAGTTCGCCGTCCAGCCCGGCGCGCAGTGTGTGCTGGGAAAGGCTGCCTTCGTAGCGCGCATCCAAACGCGTCCAGGGCTGACCGCCGATCACCCAATCGGTGCCGTCGATGGTCAGCTGCGATTCGCCGTCCGCGCCCAACGACAGATCGCCACGGGCGCTGAGGTGCTCGCCACTCACTCCGGCGATGGCCAGGCCGCGTGCGGTCAGGTCCACCGTCGCCCGTGGCGCCGCCCGCGGCCCGGTCACGCCACCGCTGGCCTCGATCCGGCCACGCCCGGCCGGGACGAGCGGCGCGAGATCAGGCACCGCTATCGTCCAGTCCAACGCGTAATCGTCGGCCAGCACACCCTCCGCGGTGATGGCTGCCGACCCATAGCCGAGGCTCAACCCGTTCACCTCGACGGTCTGGTCATTCACCGACACGGATCCACCACCGGACAAAGGCTGGCCGCGCAACTGGCCGCTCAATGTGGAAATGACCGCGTCGATCCGGGTGCCGGCGGCAAGATCGCCCTGCGATGTCGCCGCCAAGGTGACGGCTCCGGGCCATTGCGGGTACTTGACGCCCGGATTGATATCGTTGGCCTGTAGCGACAAGTCCCAACGCGGTGCGGGAGCCCAGGCCAATCGTCCTTCGCCGACGATCTCACCCTCCAGCGTTCGGCCCCGTAGCGTAACGGCGTCGAAGCCTTGCCCGTCACCGTTGCCGGACAACGTCCACGACCCGGTGGGGATTTGCGCACCCGCGATGTCGGTGGTGAGATCGACATTTACATCGTCGGGCGTTGCGGAGACCGCAAACGTACCGGTCGGAGCGCTGAACCGGGGCTCGCCCGTCAGCGGCCAGCGCAAGTCCTGCCAATGGCCACGGCTTTCGATATGCTGCGCGCCCAGATCGACACGGGCGCGAGCACTCAGGCTCAGGGGGCCTTGGTCGGCCCGCAGCGACAGCGGTTCGATCAGCACGATGTCCCCGTCGCGTTCGACCACCAGCTCGGCTGACATCGGGTTGCCGGCGGGGTCGGCCAGCGCCGCGCTCAGGCTGGCTTCGAACTGATCGATGCGGCCGGCGGCCTCGAGACGGCCGGTCGGCGTGGCGACTTGTGGGGGCCCGCTCAGCGGCCATTGCCACCGGGTCCAGTCACCCTTGACCGAGAATGACTGCTCGGCCAGTTGATACCGCCCGGAGAGCGTCAGGGCACGGTCGCCGTCCCCGCGGATGGCCAAGGTGTCGACGTCAATGGCCTCGCTGCTGCCGTGGCCATCGGCGTCCACCTGGTAGTTGCCGTAGTCCGCGGTCAGGACTTGGCTGTCGAGCTCATAGGTGTAGTCGTTCAGCGTCCCTTTCACGGCGAATGCACCGCGTGGTGCCTGAACAACGGGGGGGCCGACCAACGGCCAGCGCAGTGCCGTCCACTTGCCCTCGGCGTTCACCACACGGGTTTCGAGATTCACATCGGCGGTGGCCTCCAACCCCAGCTCGCGCGTGCTGGTGACCGACAGGGGCTGTAGCAGCACCCGGCTGCGATCGCCGGCGAGGAGGAGGTCGGCAGTCACCGCACCGATATCGGGCAATTCGCCCGTCGTCAGGTGGATATCCGCCTGATAATCGTCCAGGCTGCCCTCGGACTGGGCCTGGAACGCGGCATCGGCGCCCGCGTACTGGGGGGCGAACAGGCCCAGGTCAGCCAGCCGAAGGTCGGCCGCGAGCGTCCATGCCGGCTGTTCCAACGCATTCTGCACCGACGCGTCGAGCTCACCGGCCAGAAACCCCTCGGAGGCGTGCGTGAGCGTCAGATCGGCCAGGCTGCCGTCGATACGCCCTTTGCCGTTACCGGCGGGCAGACCCACGGGTTGCGCAGACCAGGCGACATCCAGCGCCATGGGGTAGTGGTCCAATGGCGTCACCCGGCCGGTCAGGCTGGCCTGGAGTGTCGGTGCCACAAATTCAAAAGTCTCGAAGACAATGGCGTTGCCGTCAGTGCGCGCCTTGAGTGTTGCCCGATCGACGACCACCGGTGCCTCGCGGTCGGGCAGATCGATGGACACATCGGTGATTTCCGCCAGACCGATGTCGATATTCAGCGGCAGCGAGATCTGCGGCAGCGAGAACGGGCTGGTCGGCTCGTTCGGTGCGACGACCGTATCCGTCGACGGCGGAATCGTTGCGCGCACGCCGTCCAGACGCAGCGTGCTGATTCTTGCAGTGCCGGTGAACAGGGCGCCGAGGGCGACATCGAGCTGGAAATATTGGATATCCACGCGCAACGGCCCATCGACGTATGCAAACCCCTCGATGATCACCGGGTCGCCGAGGCTGGCTTGTACCCGCTCGTAGTGGATCTCGCCCGGCAGGCTGTCGTCCAGCTTGCCGAACAGCCACTCGATACCCGTTTCCATGGGACCGGCCTGGGCCGATAGTGGCGCCAGAAGCGACAGGCTGGCCAGCCAATATCTCGGACGCCTCATAGGTCTGGCCCGATGGTCAGGTGCAGGCGAATGTCATCGCCGGGCTCGTCGAATCCATGTGCCAGATCGATACGCACCGGGCCGACCGGCGAGGCCCAACGCAGGCCGAAGCCGGCGCCGAGCTTCAACTCGGGCGCCTCGTCGTCGAAGGCGTCACCGGCATCGACGAAGGCCGCCACGCTCCAGTTGTCCACTACCGTGTGTTCGTACTCGATGCTCCCGACCATCAGGTGCTTGCCGCCCACCACGCGTCCTTCGGCATCCCTGGGCGCGACACTGTCCAGGCTGTAGCCGCGAATCGACGTATCACCACCGGCGTAATATCGCAGTGAGGTCGGTAACCGGCTGAAGTCGTTCTGGTCTTCGAACATCCAGGTGCCGCCCAGATCCCCACGCACCAGCAGCCGTCCATCCGTCCACAACGGTTGCACCCATTTGGCTTTGGCCCAGGCCTGGATAAAACTCACGTCCGACAAGAGCAGCTCATAGGCGCCACGGGTGCCGACCTCCAGGCGGTAGCCCCGGGTGATGAACAGCGGATCGTCCGCTTCCACCAATTGCCAGGTTGCCGATGGGATGAGCAGGCCGATCTGTTCGGTCTGGTCGCTGACCGTGAACTCCTCCCAGCGATATTCCAGGCCAAGGGTCCGCGTCCAGGGGGCCAGGCGCCGGGTCCAATGCACGCCGGCGAGTGCGGTGATGCTCTCTTTGTTGTCCGAGTCCTCGCGCTTGAGACCCAGGCGCCAAGTGTAATCGTCCGTGCGCGGGTCAGCGCCGGGGACGATGTATTCTCCGGTCAGCGATTGTTCGATCTGCGAGGCCAACAAGCCGGCCCTGGCCTTATGGCCGTAGCGATTGAGCCAACGACGCTCCCAGTCGGCTTTGCCGCGCACGCCGGTATCGGTGCCGTAGCCCATTCCGATGCTGTAGCGGGTCTGCGGCCGCATGGCCAGTTCGACCATGACGGGGATTTGGTCGTCTTCCGCCGCGTCGGGGTCGGCATCCAGCAGGACATTATCGAAGTAGTTGCTGGCCACGAGATCCGATTGCAGGCCGATCAGCTTGTCGGCACGGTAGGGCTCGCCGGGCTCCAGTTGTACGTAACGTCGCAACAGGCTCTCATCGAGCACACCACCGGTGAAGCTCACCTCGCCAAAGCGGTAGCGGTGGCCGCTGTCATAGGTCAGCGCGACGCGTACCGAGCCGTCGGCCAGATCGACGATGGCCCGGCTCTCGGTGAAGCGGGCGTCGAAATAGCCGCGCTCCAGGGCGAGTGCGCGCAGCCGCTGCTTCAGCGCCTCGTACTGCGCATGGCGAAAGGGTTCGCCGACGGCCAGTCCCGGGTCCGCAACCACGGCCTGAAAGCGCGGGTCGTTGCGCCCCTCGCCGTCTATTGACAGCGTCACGGCGTCGACGATGACCGGTTCGCCCAGGCTGACCGAATAGCGCGCCGTCCAGACCTCGCCGTCATCGAGCAACTGGGCGTTTACGTCCACGTCGTAATAGCCCAGAGGTTCTAGGGCCCGCCGGATCTCCTCGCTGGCCTGGCGATGCAGCCAACGGATGCGCGAGTCGGGCGGGGGGTCAGTCTCAGCTTCGCGAATGCTCAGGAAGGCATTGATATTGTCCAGCGCCTCGCCCTCGACACCGTCGACGACGACGTTGAGTTCGCTAGCCGCGAGGGCCGTGGTGCTGAGAAGGCCGAGGATCACGGCCAGTGGGAACAACTGACGGGTTGGTGGTGTCGGCATCTTCGGCACTATAACAAGTCTCGTACGCCGGCTGGTTGGGGGCTGAGTCGTTGGCGGTGTAGTACGATCCGTGCCGCCGCCGCATTAATCACGATAGAATTCACCCTCGAGTCTCCATCGCCGACAGCACCGCACAGGGAGTTTCATGGCGAACCGATCCCGCCGCCGTACCGGGGCACGCACTTCAAAGAAAGCCGCCCGCACGCCACGCACGACGGCGGGCTTTCGTTTTCTCGCTCGCTTCACCGGGCTCATCCTGTTGAGCGGTGTGGTCATTGCCGTCATTGCCAGTGTCGCGCTGGGCGCGTACATGATGCAGCTGGACAAGACGATCCGCGCGGAGTTCGAAGGTAAGCGCTGGGCGCTGCCGGCGCGAGTCTACGCCCGGGCGCTGGAACTGTACCCGGGGGCGTCGCTGAGCGCCGATGCTCTGGAGGAAGAGCTCGGCGTCTTGCACTACTGGTCCGTAGAGCGCCTGCTGCGCCCCGGCAGCTTCCGCCGCGACGGGCAAAGCATCGACGTGTACACCCGCAGCTTCGACTTCTGGGACGGTGAGGAGCCCTCACGCAAGATCCGTATCCGCTTCGACGGCGAGACCGTAGTCGGCGTCACCGCGCTCGAGAGTGGCGAGGACTTGGGCATCATCCGCATGGAGCCGGCCGAGATCGCCATGATCCATCCGGCGCATCACGAGGACCGGATACTGGTCAAGCATGAGGAAATCCCGCCGGTTCTGATCGATGCCCTGCTCGCGGTCGAGGATCGTCAGTTCTACGACCACTTCGGCATTCATCCCAAGGGCATTCTGCGCGCCGCGTGGGCCAATTTCCGTGCCGGACGCACCGTGCAGGGCGGCAGCACGCTGACCCAGCAGTTGGTGAAAAACTTCTTCCTGACCAACGCCCAGACCTACGAGCGCAAGTTCAAGGAAATTCTGATGGCTATCCTGGTCGACTGGAACTACGACAAGGAAGCCATTCTCGAGGCCTACGCCAACGAGGTGTATCTGGGCCAGGACGGCAGCCGGGCCATCCACGGCATGGGGCTGGCCAGCCGGTATTATTTCGGCCGCCCGCTGGCCGAACTCAACCTGCACCATGCGGCCATGCTGGTCGGGCTTGTGCGCGGCCCGTCAATCTACGACCCGCGTCGCAAACCCGAAGCGGCCAAAGCCCGACGCGCCCTCGTGCTGGACCTGATGGTCGGGCAGAACCTGATTTCCCGCGCCGATGCCGAAACGGCCAAACAGCTGCCGTTGGATGTCATCGAGGAGCCGCCCAGCGGGCTGACCGCGTACCCGGCTTTCGTCGATCTGGTTCAGCGTCAGCTCAAGAGCGGCTATCGCCAGGAGGATCTGGTCAGCGAAGGATTGAAGATCTTCACGACGCTGGACCTGCAGGTCCAGTCCGCTGCCGAACAGGCCATTGTCGACAAACTGCCCGAATTGGAGAAATCCAAAGGTTTGTCCGAGGGCAGTCTGCAATCTGCGGCTATCGTTGCGGACCCGCAAACTGGCGAAATCCAGGCCATCGTCGGCGGACGCGATGTACAACTGGCGGGCTTCAACCGCGCCCTGGACGCTCAGCGCCAGCCCGGTTCGCTGCTCAAAGGTCCGATTTACCTCTCGGCATTGGAGTACCCCTCCCGCTACACCTTGTCCACGCTGTTGGACGATACCCAGCCGGTGGAGTACACGACTCAGGACGGGCAACGATGGGCGCCGGGCAACTACGACAAGCAGTTCCACGGCTATGTGATGCTGCGCGACGCCCTGGCCCGTTCGCTGAACATTCCAACGGTTCGTGTCGGGCTGGACCTCGACGTGCTGACGGTCATCGATACGCTCAAGCGCCTGGGTCTGAATCGCGATCTGAAGCCTTATCCATCGCTGCTTCTGGGCGCCATCGACATTACGGTGCTGGAGGTTGCGCAGATGTATGGCGCCTTCGCCAGCGGTGGCTACAACATTCCGCTGCGTGCGATTCGCGAGGTCACCACCGCAGAGGGCGAACCGCTGAGCCGTTACCCACTCGAGGCGGTCAAGGTCATCGAGCCGGCACCGGCCTTCCTGATCACCCAGGGATTGCAGCGCGTGGTCGCCGCTGGAACCGCCGCCTCGGCATACCGCACCCTGGATCGCGACCTTGGACTGGCCGGAAAGACAGGCACCACGGACGACTACCGCGACAGCTGGTTCGCAGGCTTCTCGGGAAACCGGCTGGCCGTCGTCTGGGTGGGGCGCGATGACAATAAACCGATGAAGCTCAGTGGCTCGAGCGGCGCCTTGCCGGTATGGGTCGACCTGATGAATCGCATTCCGTTGACGCCCGTCGACCTGTCCCCTCCATCGTCGATCGAGTGGGTGTCGGTGGACCCCTACAGCGGCATGCTTGCCGATGTGGGCTGCCCTGATGCACAGACGCTGCCGTTCATCGCGGGCTCGGCGCCGGCCTATTTGGCGCCTTGCTCTCAGGCATACTACCCCGTGGAGCCCATGGCGCAGGCACCGTATGATCGCGGCATGCCGCAGAATGACCCCTTTGCCGGCCCCGGGGGGCCCAGTGAGTACCAGCCTGTACCCCCGAGGCCGCCGGCCAACGACAATGCCATCGATAATTTCTTCAGAAGGTTGACTCAATGACCGATGCCCGACGTCTTGCCCTGATCGCCGGACTTACGCTGAGCGCCAGCGCCTGTACTCTCGCCCCTAGCCCCTATGGCGGTCCGCCGGTGGTCGACCGCAGCGTGCGCACCGCCCCGCCGGCCAATGTGCCGCCGCCGGTCGAGGTGACGCCGTTGCAGCAACCCCAGCCCTTGCAGCCGCAGTTGCAGACCGGTCCGATGATTCCGCAGAACCCGTACGCCCAAAGCGGTACCGGCACGCAGCAGGGCGGGGCACCGGTCGGCTCGGGGGCGCCAAACCCGGTTCAGATCCAACCGCAGGGCAATCAGGCCGTCGTGGCGTTGCTGGACTCCGCCGCCACGCACGTCAACAGCGGCGATTTGGACAAAGCGGCGGCTTCGTTGGAACGCGCGCTGCGGATCGAGCCCCGCAATGCCGGCATCTGGCATGACCTGGCCCAGGTCCGGCTGCACCAGGGGCAGTATCAACAAGCCGAATCACTGGCATCCAAGTCGAACAGCCTCGCCGGCAGCGACCGCTCGCTCCAGGCGCGCAACTGGCGGGTAATCGGCTCAGCCCGGCGTAGCGCCGGCGACAGTGCCGGTGCCGATGCCGCGGACGCCCAGGCGACGACCCTCAGTCGCGGGTGAGCGCCGAGCCCTCGCTGGAGCCCGAGAACGCCGACGCATTTCGTGCGGACGGTGTCCTCGCCCGCACCATACCCGGCTTTCAGCCGCGCGAGTCCCAGCAACGCATGGCCGAGGCCGTCGACGCTGCGATGGAAAGCCGCGGCACCTTGCTGGTAGAGGCGGGCACGGGTACCGGAAAAACCTTCGCTTACCTGGTGCCGGCGCTCACCGGGCCGCATCGGGTCGTGGTGTCGACCGGTTCGCGCAACCTCCAGGACCAATTGTTCCACCGCGATCTGCCCCAACTGAGTACCGCCCTGGGTGTCTCCAAACGCGTGGCCTTGCTCAAGGGGCGGACCAACTATCTTTGCCGCTATCGTCTGCAACGCACCGCTGAGGACGGCCGCTTCGCCAGCCCGGCGGACGCGCGCGATTTCGCCGTCATCCAGGACTGGTCCGGCCGCACCCGCCGCGGCGATGTATCCGAGGTCGCCGATGTGGCCGAGGGCGCGGCGGTCTGGCCGCGCGTGACCGCCAGTGCCGACACCTGCCTGGGCCAGCGCTGTGACCATTGGCAGCAGTGCTTTGTGGTAGAGGCGCGTCGACGCGCCCAGGAGGCGGATCTCGTCGTCGTCAACCACCATCTTCTGTTGGCCGACATGGCGGTTCGCGACGAAGGATTCGGCGAGCTGCTCCCTGGGGCGGATGCGTTCATCATTGACGAGGCGCATCAGTTCGCCGATACCGCCAGGCAGTTTTTCGGCAGCCAGGTCAGTGGCCGGCAACTGCTCGACCTGGCCCGTGATACACGGACCGAGGCCGTGCAAGGACAGGCACTGACGGGGACGATCGACGGCGCCTGCGGCGAACTGGAGACGGCCACCGCCAACCTGCGTCTGGCACTGGGCGAGCACAATCAACGGGCGGCCTGGACGGACGACTGTCTCGATCGCTGCGCCGCCGAACTCGATCGGGTCGAGACGGCGCTTGATGAACTCAGTCGCGCATTGCAGGCCACCGGCGCCCCGACCCCGGGGCTGACCGCCTGTGTGGAGCGGACCGCGCAAATCCTCGGCCGTCTCAAAACCTTTCGCGCCAATACGACGGCCGACCAGGTGCGCTGGTTCGATACCCAGGGACGCGGGTTCACCCTGGCCAGCACACCGCTGGAGGTATCCGCGCAACTGGAGCGGCACCGGCAAAGCATGCCGGCGGCCTGGGTGTTCACCTCGGCGACGCTGGCGGTGGGTACATCCTTCGATCATGCCCTGGAGTCGTTGGGCGTCAGCGGTGCCAACACTCTGCGCCTTGAAAGCCCTTTCGACTTTCGCCGCAACACCTTGCTCTACCACCCCGAAGGTCTGCCCGAACCCGGCTCGGCGTACTACACCGAGGCGATGCTGGACGCGGTAGTGCCCGTCCTGGCCGCGAGCCGCGGACGCGCCTTTCTGCTCTTCACCAGCCATCAGGCCTTGCGCGAAGCGGCGGCGGCGCTAGGCGACCGCATCGCCTACCCCGTGCTGGTGCAGGGCGAAGCGTCGCCGCGGGTGCTGCTGGCGCGTTTCCGCGAGCTCGGCAATGCGGTGCTGCTGGGGACCGGCAGTTTCTGGGAAGGGGTCGATGTGCGTGGCGATGCGCTATCGCTGGTGGTCATCGCCAAGCTGCCGTTCGCCTCGCCCACCGACCCGGTCGAGCAAGCCCGAATCGAGGCCCTGAAGCTCGCCGGTGGTAATCCGTTCACCGACTATCAGTTGCCGCAGGCGGTCATTGCGCTCAAACAAGGCGTCGGCAGGCTGATCCGCGATGCCAGCGATACCGGTGTTTTGATGCTGTGTGATCCACGCATCTCCCAACGCAGCTACGGTCGGGTGTTCATCGACAGTTTGCCACCGATGCCGCGCACACGGCGCCTGGACCGCGTACAGGCGTTTTTTCAGCGCCTGGAGGGGGCGACCTGATGCGCATCCTCGCCCTCGAGACTTCCACCGACGCCTGCTCGGTTGCACTGGATGATGGCCGCGACACCATCGAGCGGTTCGATACTGAACCACGTCGTCATGCCGCGTTGCTGTTGCCGATGATCGAATCGGTCCTCGCCGAGGCGGGCCTGCGCCGGCAGGACGTCGACGCGATCGCGTTCGGGCGCGGCCCCGGCGCCTTCACCGGCGTTCGTATCGCCGTTGCCGCCGCGCAGGGGCTGGCGCTCGGGCTGGATGTTCCGGTGATCCCGATATCCTCTCTTGCGGCCGTCGCCGAGGAGGCGTCGGCGGACGATGCCTGTATCGCGGTGGCCGGCGATGCACGCATGGGCGAGGTGTACTGGGGTGTTTTCGCCCGCGAAAACGGTACACTGCGGGCCATCGGCGAGGAGCGGGTGTGCGCACCTGAGGCTGTGAGTACGCCGGCCCGGGTGGTGAATATCGGCGCCGGAGCGGGATGGAGCGTGTACCGTGATGTGCTAATGAGCCGACTGCGGCCATCGCGGGTCATGGATACGTTGTTGCCGCGCGCGGCCGCCGTCGCCCGACTTGCCAGAACACAGCCGACGTTAAGCGCGGAACTCGCACTGCCTGTGTACCTTCGCGACCAAGTCGTGCAAGCTTCCCGTTCCACCTAACGATAGCGATTCGACCAGGGGAAACCGACCGTGAACGAGGTCATCGACTCAGTGCACAGCAAGTCAAGGCCGGATCTGCTCGGCAAGTTGCTGCGCGAGCGGCAGGAAATGCTGGTGTGGTTCAATCAGTTGGCTGCCGCCAAGCCGTTCTCCAATTCGCGCACTGTCCGTGAGCCGTTGCAGCGCTTGTGCGAAGTATTGATGGATTACCTGGCGCTGGGGCACTTTGAGGTGTACCAGATGCTGGAGCAGCAAGGTTGCGGCCGGGACGATCAACGCGAACCGGCCATGGCGCTGGTGGCGAATCTGTACCCGCGCATCGCCGAAACCACCGAAACCGCCGTGTGGTTCAACGACCGCTACGACGCCGATGTCCACAATGACGATCTGCCGGGTCTCGAAGGCGACCTGGCAAAGCTCGGTGAGGCCCTGGCCGAGCGTATCGAATTGGAGGACCGGCTGATCACGGCGTTCACGCCCGAACCGGTGGCTGCCGACTGAAGCCATGGGCGAGCTTATGCTGTTGGCCCTCCTGGGGCTGGCAGCCTGGGGGTGGCAGGACCACCTGCGCGTTCGCGACATCGCCCGGCAGGCCGCGGTACGCATGTGCCGCGAACGCGACGCCGGTGTACTCGACGATGCGGTATACCTGCACCGATTGAGTCTCGCCCGCGGCGAACGCCTGCCCTGGACGCTTCGCCGGGTGTTTGGGTTCGATGCCCACCGTGGCGGGCAGGAGCGATGGTCGGGGCGGGTGATCGTACTGGGTCACCGCATCGCGCTGGTGGCCTTCGATGACGAACTGACCGTGGACCCATGATGCTGAGCATCCTGATCGCCAATGCCAAAGGCGGCGTGGGGAAAACCACACTGGCCACCCAGCTTGCCGGATACTACGCCAGCCGGGGGCGTCGGGTCGTATTGGCGGATTTCGACAAACAGCGCTCCGCTCTGGGCTGGATCGAGCGACGAGCTGCGGTACTGCCGCGAGTCTATGGTTGGAGCGGGACGGACAAGAAAGCCGGCGAGTTCCCCGTGACGCCGGAGGTGTTGATTCTGGACAGCCCGGCGGGGCTCTCCGGCGAACGGCTGAAGACCGCCGTGCGCAACGTCCGTCATGTGCTGATCCCGCTGCAACCCTCGCCGTTTGATATGGCCGCCAGCGATGCCTTCGTCGAGGCCCTGGCCGGCCTCAAGCAGGTTCGCAAGGGTAGACGGCATTTGGCGTTCGTCGCCAACCGCGTGCACGAACGCACGCGCACGGCCATCTGGCTGCGCGAGCAGCTCGATGCGTTGGACCTGCCGCTGGCGGGCGTCCTGCGGGATACGCAGCGTTACGTGCAGATGGCTATGGACGGTACGACGTTGTTCGATACCGATGATCGCGCCGGCGACCGTGACCGGTCACAGTGGCGCAGTGTGCTGGACTGGCTGGGCGAGCGCCCGGAGGATTGATGCTGCAGTTTCGCCAGGCTGCCGTGCGGCGGGGGCCCAGGGTCCTGTTCGAGAACGTCGATCTGACCATACACCCGGGTCAGAAAGTCGGCGTGGTCGGCGCCAACGGCTGCGGCAAGTCGTCGCTGCTGGCGGTATTGCGGGGCGAGCTGGAACTCGATCGCGGCGACCTGCAACGCCCCGATGGCTGGGTCCTGGCTCATGTTGCCCAGGAGACCCCGGCAGTCGATGACCCAGCCGTACGCTATGTCATGGCCGGCGATGCCGAGTTGGCGAATCTCGAACAGGCGCTTGTCCAGGCCGAGGCGGACGGAGACGGTAACGCCATTGCGCGGATCCACGTTCGCCTGGATGCGATCGACGGCTACTCCGCGTACTCCCGCGCCAGCCGATTGCTGGCCGGCCTGGGTTTTGCACCCGATGCCATGGAGCGGCCGGTGCGGGCGTTCTCCGGCGGTTGGCGAATGCGGTTGAACCTTGCACGGGCGTTGATGTGCCGCTCCGACCTGCTTCTGCTGGACGAGCCCACCAACCACTTGGACCTGGACGCCGTGGTCTGGCTCGAGGGTTGGCTGCAGTCCTACCCCGGCACCATGTTGCTGATCGCCCACGACCGCGACTTTCTCGATGCCTGCGTCGATCGTATCGCCCATGTCGCCGACGGCACGATCACCTTGTACACCGGCAACTACACCGCCTTTGAACGTGCACGTGCCGCCCGCCTGGAAGCGCAGGCGGCGCAGAACGTGAAACTCACCCGCGAACGTGCACACCTGATGGCTTTCGTGGATCGCTTCCGCGCCAAAGCGACGAAGGCGCGCCAGGTCCAGAGCCGGCTCAAGCATCTGGAGCGCATGGCCGAAGTCGCGCCGGTGCACGCCGCTTCACCGTTTCACTTTGCCTTCCGCCCGCCGGAGAAATTGCCCAACCCCTTGATCCAGCTCGAGGACGTCGCCTGCGGCTATGGCGATGCGGCGATCATCCAAGGCGTGAGCCTGACCCTGCAACCTGGGGACCGGCTCGGCATACTGGGGCGCAACGGCGCCGGCAAGTCTACATTGCTCAAGGTGCTTGCCGGCAAATCGGCGGCCATTCGCGGCGTGCGGCGGGAAGCCGAACACCTGCGTATCGGGTACTTCGCCCAGCATCAACTCGAGCAGCTGCGCAGCGACTGGTCGCCGGTCAGGCATCTCCAGGCGCTGGACCCGGCGCTCAGTGAACAGCTGGCGCGCAACTTCCTGGGCGGGTTCGGCTTCAGCGGCGACATGGCCCAATCGCGCGTGGAGCCGTTTTCAGGCGGCGAGAAGGCTCGCCTGGTGCTTGCCTTGCTGGTGTACCGACGGCCCAATCTCCTGCTGCTCGACGAGCCGACGAACCATTTGGACCTGGAAATGCGTGAGGCCTTGAACATCGCCTTGCAGGATTTCGACGGTGCGTTGGTTCTGGTGTCGCATGACCGCTACCTGTTGTCGTCGGTCACCGACCGCTTCCTGCGCGTCAGCGCCGGCAAGGTGACGCTGTTCAACGATGACCTCGACGCCTATCGGACACAGCTGGCCGCGGAATTGCGCGACAACGGCGCAGAGCGTCCGGCGTCCGGCGGCGACCGTCGCGAGCAGCGGCGCCAGTCGGCAGAACAGCGCCAAGCCCTCGCGCGGCGTCGCAAGCCACTGCAAGTGGAACAACAGCGTCTTGAGAAGGCACTTGCCCCGCTGCAGGCCGAGAAGAAAGACCTCGAAGCCTGGCTGGCCAGCCCCGAAGCCTATCTGGATGACAACAAACCCAAGCTGGCCGAGGCGGTCCAGCGTCAAGGCGCGCTGATCGCACGCATCGAGGAGTTGGAAGGCCGCTGGCTGACCGTCGAGGCCGAACTGGACGCGTTGTCGGAGCCGGCGCTCTCATGAGCATGGACTGGCGCCGGCTGATGTCGCGCCAGCGGCTGGGGGTCACCCGGACGAGTTTGGATTCGGAGCTGCGCAGCGCGTTTCAACGCGATTTCGATCGCATCGTCTTTTCATCGGCCTTCCGCCGACTCCAGGACAAGACGCAGGTCTTTCCCCTGGCGCGCACCGACTACGTGCGCACCCGGCTGACCCATAGTCTGGAGGTCTCCAGCGTGGGTCGTTCCCTGGGCAACATGGTCGGCGACAGTTTGATCCGGCAGCATGGCCTGGTCGACTGGGTTGCCGCCGATGTGGGCACTGTGGTGGCCGCGGCGTGCCTTGCCCACGACATCGGCAACCCACCGTTCGGCCACGCTGGTGAGGACGCCATCCGCGAATGGTTTGCCCGCAACCCGCGAGGGCAGGCGGTCATGGCGTCCCTGACCGCGGCGCAACAAGGGGACTTCCTCGCCTTCGAGGGAAATGCCCAAGGCTTCCGTCTGCTGACCCGCTTGCAAAGCCCGGACAACAGCGGTGGCATGCAGCTCACCACCGCGGTACTGGCGACATTCACCAAATACCCACGAACCAGCGACCAACCCCCGCCGACGGCGAATTGCGCATTCCGCAAGTTCGGGGTCTTCGGTGACGACATCGATGCCTTCGCCGCCGTCGCCTCGTCGGTAGGCCTGCCGGCGGCCGACACCCGCGCCTGGAGCCGCCACCCCCTGGCGTATCTGGTCGAAGCCGCCGATGACATCTGTTATCTCATCGTCGATACCGAAGACGCGTTCCGCTCCGGCCTGCTCGATTACCCGGCCGTCGAACGGCTACTGGAGCCGCTGGCCGAGGCTTCGCGTGCGCGCCTTACCGGCTTGTCGCGCGATAAGGAACGCGTCGAGTATCTCCGTGCACGGGCCATTGGCCGGCTGGTGGACCAAGTCCATACCGTCTTCCTCGAGCGAGAAGCCGAGCTATTGAACGGCACACAGGAGCAGCCGTTGCTGGCACTGGTGCCCGATACGCGATTGCTGCACGACATCGCCGTGGCCGCTCGGGAGCAGGTGTACGCCTCCACGCCGGTGGTCGAGGTCGGCGCTGCGGGTTTTCAGGTTTTGTTCCGATTGCTGGATGCGTTCGTGGAGGCGGTGGAGGATGTGGCGATTCATGGCGACGATGCACTGACGCGCAACCGTATGGTGCTGCGACTGATGCCCGATCAGCTTCTCGGCCCGGACAGCCGCCTGCCGGACGATCCCTACCGGCGTCTGCTGGCGGTCACGGATTTCATCTCCGGCATGACTGATCGTTATGCGGTCAGCCTGTTCCGCCGCCTGACGGGGATGACGCTGGGTTCGCCCTAGCGCCCCTGAAACCCCACCGGCTTCGATGGCCGGTGGGGCGGTATTATCAGAGGCAGTAGGGCAGGTGGCCCCGGATTGTGCCGGCATCCAGTTGGGTCAGGTCCTTGCTGATCGCCCCGGCGACCATCTGTGCCGTGGGTGTATCGAGCTTCTCCCGCAGCAGGCCTAGAAAGCCCGGTGAGGCGGCAATGTAGAGCCGATCGTACAACCCCTTGCAGCGACCGTTCTTGAGGTGCGAGGTCAGCGTCTTGGCAAAGGTGATGGCGGCCTGACGCTTGGGCTCGACACTGGAGTCGAAGTGCGGACCGTAGCCGGAGCCGCGGCCTTGTCGATCGGATATGAGGTCTTGGGTGCGAGCCCTGCAGTCAGGGTGATCGAAGCCCTCGATTTCCGTCAATGGCGCTCGGGCTTTGTCGGCCTTGAACAGCCGCGCACGGCTGCTGTCCGCGACCAGGATCCAGGTTGCAGTCATCGTGTCTACCTCCTGCGGGTTGAGGGGCATCGCCCCATCGGCACGAGAACGCCCACGGCGCTCCCGATGAGATCCTTAAGGGTGAGGGTAGTCCGACTGGCGGGCGTTGCCCAATAACCATTTCGGATGATGACCGACGATTCGAAAGCGTAACGACGATCAGTGCGCCTGCTCGGCCGCCTTCAGGGCCTCGGGAATCGGCCGCAGGCTCAGCAACTCGCACAGTGCATCGCCACGATGAACGTCGGGAAAGCAGCGGATGGCACCGACCATGCCGCCGACCGGTGCCTTGACCGTCTCCAGCAACGCGCCATTGCCGGCATCGAAGATCTGGCCGACCAGATCGCCGGCCTGAACCCAGCGTCCTGCAGTGAGATGGGTGACGAACATACCCTGGGCGGCGGCGCGAACGACGAAGCCCTGGCTGGCGCCGAAATAGTGCAGGTCGTCCTCGGCATCGGCCAGTTTGCCCGCCGTGACCAGGCCCGCTCGCAGCAGAAAGGCCACAAGGGCGCGAAACAGCTGTTCGCAGGCGCCGGTGTCGATGTGCCCATCGTTGCCGGCCAATAGGCGGAACTGCTCGCCACCGGACTGCCGCCACTGGATCGCCAGTGGATCGGTTGTCGCGTTGCGTTCCACCACCGCGGGCAGGCCGAACAGGCAGGCTGTGGCCCGCTCGTCGTCGTTTGGCTCAGCCAGCTCAACTTGTGCGACATTGACGAATCTCGGGTCGCTGCCGGCCAGTTCGATACGAAAGTACGCCGGCCGGGACACGGTATCCAGCACATCGACAAGCGCGTCGTCGCTGGGGGTGGAGACGGCAGGAATCACCAGGATGCGATCGGCCAAGGCGTCCTCACGGGTCCCTGCCAAATCATGGAGATAGCCCGCCAGCCGCGCGGCGACAAAGCGGCCGTTGAACGCCTGCGGCTGTCGCCCGGCGATCAGGACCAGGCGCGGTGCCCGCTCGCGGGGACCGAAATCATGGACGGTGAGGTTCGCAAAGCGGTTGTCCGTGGCGTGCGGCATCGATGGGGGTATCAGCGTCGAGCGGGCTTACCGGTAAGATAGCGCACATGGAAACCCTTCTGGATGTCGATCGCATCGAATGCCGCTACGGTGACCGCACCGTCGTGCGGGATCTGAGTTTGCATTTGCGGCCCGGCGCATTGGCCTGCCTGTTGGGCCCCAGCGGTTGCGGAAAAACGACGGTGCTGCGCGCCATCGCCGGTTTCATGCCCTTGTCGTCCGG
This sequence comes from uncultured Candidatus Competibacteraceae bacterium, assembly GCA_965652545.1. Taxonomy (GTDB): domain Bacteria; phylum Pseudomonadota; class Gammaproteobacteria; order Competibacterales; family Competibacteraceae; genus CBFGWV01. The sequence continues at coordinate 23,601 of CBFGWV010000018.1, forward strand.
TACCGTGCGCATGCACGGCCAGACGATCGCCCGTCCCGATGCGGAAGTACCGCCGGAGAAACGTGGGGTCGGCATGGTCTTTCAGGACTACGCGCTGTTTCCCCACCTGAGCGTCGCCGCCAACATCGCCTTCGGCCTACCCCGCTCACGCAGTGCCGCTGCGCGTGCGCGGGTGGGCGAGTTGCTGGAGCTCGTCGGGTTGGACGACATGGCGGGGCGCTACCCGCACGAGCTTTCGGGCGGTCAGCAGCAACGCGTGGCCTTGGCACGGGCACTGGCGCCAAAGCCGGATCTGGTCCTCCTCGACGAGCCCTTCTCCAGTCTCGATGTGGAGCTGCGCGGCCGCTTGTCGTTCGAGGTCAGGGATATATTGAAGTCCCAGGGTATAGGTGCGCTTCTGGTCACCCATGATCAGGCCGAAGCCTTTGCTGTGGGCGAGCAGGTCGGGGTGATGCGCGATGGCCGGCTGCTGCAGTGGGATTCTGCGTACAACCTGTACCATGAGCCGGCCGACCGCTTCGTCGCGGACTTCATCGGACAGGGGCGGTTCATTCCCGGCACCTTGATCGACCCGGAGACGCTGGACACGCCGGTGGGACGTGTTCAGGGCAATCGGGCGTTCGTCTGGCCGATCGGTACCGAGGTGGATGTACTGCTGCGTCCCGACGATGTGATACCCGACCCGCTCGGCCCGCTGTCAGGGAAGGTGGTCAACAAGGCGTTCAAGGGGGCGGAAATCCTCTACACATTGCGGTTGGCCAATGGCTTGGAAGTGCTGTCGCTGTTCCCCAGCCATGACGACCATCCCCAAGGCGCACAGGTCAGAATACGAATCGCCGCGACGCATCTTGTGGCTTTTGCACGTTTTTTGGACTGAGCGCATTGTATTGGTGCAAAATTGTTGCAATGCAATAAGCGTGTTGTTATATTGCATCGCACCATCACCGCCCCCAATACTTCTCAAAGGGATACAGACATGCAGAACGAAGCCTTCAACTCCATTTTCGAGCAAGCCCAAAGCGCCATGGGTCCCGTCGTCAAGGCCAACAAGCTGGCCGTGAGCAACTTCGAGAAGCTCGTGAGCTTCCAGATGGCCGCTGTGCAGGGCTACGTGGACATGGGGCTGAAGCAGCTCAAGTCCGCGGTGGAAGTCAGCTCCATCGAAGACCTGCAGAACCTGATGAACACCCAAGTCGAGTACCTGGCCTCCCTGCGTCAGAAGATGCTGGACGACGCCAAGGCTATTGCCGACCTGGGTAACGGGTTCAAAGCCGACTTCGACAAGCTTGCCGAAGAAAACGTCAGCGAGATCAGCGACAAGGCCTCCAAGGTCACCGGTCGCGCCACCGCCGCTGCACGCAAGACCACCTCCGCCGCCGCCTGATTATCCGGCACGAGGCAACAAGGCCCCGGACACACGTCCGGGGCTTTTTTTTGCCCAGAACCCGCGTAGTAAGCTTGCGCCATGTCCATCGCCATCCAGATTACGCCCGCCACTGAGACGCTGGTCGAAGCATTGATCGGGCGCCTGCCCAGTGGCAGTTTGCACATTGTCGATGACGAGCCCGCGGGCGAACCCAGCCTGCAGTTTCGAGACGGTGCGCTGGCGCTCATTCACCCCGAGAAGGCGTTCTCACCCTTGATCGTGGACTGGGTGGGTGGCCGCAGTGGACACCGCCGCCGAACTGGAACCTTCGCCGGTGGCGTGCTTGCGCGCGCCGTCAAGGCGGGAAAGCGCCCCACGGTCGTCGATGCGACGGCCGGCCTGGGCCGGGATGCGTTGGTCCTGGCGTCCTTGGGGTGCACTGTGCTCCTGATCGAACGCAATCCCGCGCTACAGGCCTTGCTGATGGACGCCCATCAGCGCCTGCAACGCGATGATCCAGATCTGGCCGGACGCATGCGCATAGTGGCCACCGACGCGTTAGCGTGGCGCCCGCAAGGCGCGCCACCGCAGGTCATCCACCTGGACCCCATGTTCCCGGAGCGGAGCAAGTCGGCACTGGTCAAGCAGGATATGCGATGGTTGCAGACGGTGTGCGGCAGCGACCCGGACAGTGCCGCCTTGCTGGCGCACGCTCTGACGCTGGGGGCACCGCGGGTCGTCGTCAAACGTCCCGCCGACGCGCGGCCCTTGTCCGGGCCGCCGCCCCATCATCGCCTGGACGGCGGACAGGTGGGTTACGACGTGTACCTGGCCTGATCGGTCACCGCGGCGGGGAGGTTCGTCAAACCCAGCACGGTACCGACCGATGCCTGGCAGTGTCTGGCCAAGGCATCGCGCGAGCTGAAGTGGCGTGCCTGCACCGGCGGCAAAAACTGAACCTTGGCGTGAATGACCGGTTGACCGAGCAGCGCCCAGACATGTGGCAACAGCGCATCGTCGCGGACGAACGGCACCACGCCCCGCGGGCCGTCATTGTCGGGGTAGCGCAATGCCACCGGTTGGACGGGGGTATCCAGTTGCATCGCCGCCTGGAACAGACGGGCGTGAAAGCGTTTGAGCGTTTGCCCATCGGTAGTGGTGCCTTCGGGAAACAACACCAACGTCCAACGCTGCTTCAGCCGCCAGGTGATCTGCTCGGCGGCTTGCACGGCACCGTCCCCACGCTGCAGGTACAAGGTCCCGACCCGCGAGGCCAGCCAGCCGAACAACGGCCAACCGGCAACGTCGTTCTTGGCGATGAAGCGGCATGGGTACAACCCCGCCAGCACCATGATGTCCAGCCAGGACACGTGGTTGGCCGCGATCAACACCGGACCCTCGGCCACCTCGCCCTGGTGACTGACGCGGACGCCGGCAAGCCGGCACAGCCGCCCGCACCACCATTGCATGGGCTGACGGCGGGGCGGACCCAGCCGGTTCGGCCGGTAGCAGAGTAGCGCCAACGCCACGCCCAGGATCAGATGCGGGACGATCAATGCGGCGCGGCGGAGCCGGCGAAGCGATGCGGTCAACGGTTGTCCTTGAGAAAATGGCGGGCGTAGCGGCGCTCAAGGTTAGCGGTCGCAACCAGGATAAACAAATCGGCCACACCGAAGTCGGCATCCAGGTAAGGCTCTCCGCCGATCCTCGCGCCGACACGTAAATACCCCTTGAGCAGCGGTGGCAGGGCAGGGCTGACCATCGCGTGATCCGACCCGGCCGGGACCGGCTGGCGGGGGACCACCCGCAGGGGCGCATCGACGAGGTAACGATCCGCCAATTGCCGATACACGGCCCAGATGCCGTCAGTCGTCGCCCCCAGCGGAATGCTTGCGCAGCCGATCAGGTAGTCGATCCGCCAGTCGGCCACCACACGCGCCAGGCCCGACCACAGTGCGGTTATCGTGGCACCGTTGCGGTAGTCCGGGTGGATACAGGTCCGGCCGATTTCCAGAAACCGGCCAGGCAGGGCGAGCATCGCCGTCATGTCGAACTCGGACTCGGAGTAGAACCCCCCGGCCCGTGCCGCCCGATCTCCGGTCAGCAAGCGGGTATACCCGACGAGGCGCCCATCGACGCTGTCGCGGACCAGCAAATGCCTGCAATGGCGATCGTAGCGGTCGTACTCCACACCGGGGATGGGGGTTTCGATACGCGCCCCCATCTCCTCGACGAACACCTGGTAGCGCAGGCGCTGGGCATCGTGGATATCGCGCAGCCGGCGGGCGAGGGTGACATCCAGCGTGGGGCTTCCGGCGCGCTCCGGAGCCAGGGCGAGGGTCTGATTCATCGTCAAGGTCTCCAGTGCCGCTTCATCGCGCAGCCGCTGGTCATGCTGTCGCCTGCCGGTTGCGCCCCCTTGACGCGGGGGTGAACGTTGTGTGACACCTCATCTGGAACGCTGAACTTACGGTCGCCGCAAACGGCCGGGCTCTGCTAGTCTCAATACGTAACCGTCTAAGGTGGCTGATGGACGATCAAACCCGACTGGAAATCGAAGCGGCAGCGTTTCGCACCCTGGTCTCTCATCTGCGCGAGCGCACCGATGTACAGAACATCGACCTGATGAACCTGGCCGGCTTCTGTCGTAACTGCCTGTCCAAGTGGTACCGGGCAGCGGCGAATGAGCGCGGGGTTGATCTGGATTACGAGACGGCGCGGGAAATCGTCTACGGTATGCCGTATGGCGAATGGAAACTGCGCTACCAGACGGACGCCTCCGCCGATCAGCAGGCGGCGTTCGCGGCGTCCATCGAGCGACACGGCGGCAATGAATCATCCTGAGCACATGACACACACCCGGATACGATCACCCCTATGACCGACACGGCACCACGCTCGAACATGCTCATCGACCGCTTCGGCCGGCACGTGACCTATGTCCGCCTGTCGGTGACCGACCGCTGCGATTTCCGCTGCGTGTACTGCATGGCCGAGGACATGACGTTCCTTCCCCGGGCACGCATACTGACTCTGGAAGAACTGGCCCAGGTCGGCCAGGCCTTTGTCGAACTGGGGGTGAACAAACTGCGCATCACCGGCGGCGAGCCGCTGGTGCGCCGCGACGTCATCAAGTTGTTCGATGAGTTGGGGCGACTGGATGGGCTCAACGACCTCACCCTGACCACCAATGCCTCCCAGTTGACACGATTCGCCGCGCCGCTGAAGGCCAGCGGCGTCACGCGTATCAACGTCAGCCTGGACAGCCTCCAGGCCGACCGCTTCAAGCGCATCACCCGCACCGGCGATCTCGCTACCGTGCTTGCCGGCATCGACGCGGCGCGCGACGCCGGCTTCCGGCGAATCAAACTCAACGCTGTCATCCTCAAACACCGCAATGACGACGAGGTCGTCGACCTGGTGCGTTTCGCCATCGACAAGGGGCTGGACATCAGTTTCATCGAAGAGATGCCGCTGGGCGTCATCGGCGATCACGACCGGGCCGAGGCCTATTACTCCAGCGATGAGATCCGCAGCGACCTGGAAGAGGTCTTCGAACTCATCCCGACGACCGAGACTACCGGTGGCCCGTCCAAGTACTACCGCATCGCTGGCCAGGACACCCGGGTGGGCTTCATTTCGCCCCACAGCCACAACTTCTGCGGTGATTGCAACCGCGTGAGGGTGACGGCCGAGGGTCGTCTGCTGCTGTGCCTGGGCCAGGAGCATTCGGTCGACCTGCGCCACGTGATGCGCGCCCACCCGGGCGATCTGGATCGGCTCAAGTCCACCATCGTCGATGCCATGCAGATCAAACCCCGCGGGCATGAATTCGCCATCGGCGGACAGCCGGTCATCTTCCGGCACATGAACACCACCGGCGGCTGAGCCGACGCCGGGACCAATCGGGTCGCCGTCCGCGGTAAGGGGCAGCGACTTTAGACAAATACTAATTTTAGAGCGGGTCCAAATCCGCCAAACAAAGCCGCCCCGCCCGACACGGGGCGTTTTAACCACCGAATCGTCGAAGGAGCAGCATCATGCTCAAGTCGCTTCATATCGACCCGGACAAGTGCACCGGTTGCCTGCAATGCGAGATGGCCTGCTCGATGGAGCAGGAGGGGGCCTACAATCCCTCACGATCGCGCATCAAGGTGTTCAGCTTTCACGAGGAAGGGCGCTTCGTGCCCTACACCTGCACCCAGTGCGACGAAGCCTGGTGCCTGCACGCCTGCCCGGTCGAGGCCATCACCGTCAATAAACTCACCGGGGCCAAGGAAGTCCAGCCGGACATTTGTGTCGGGTGCAAGGTGTGCACCATTGCCTGCCCGTTCGGTACGGTGAACTACCAGTCGGCCAGCGGCAAAGTGGTGAAATGCGACCTGTGTGGCGGCGACCCGGCCTGTGCGGCGGCGTGCCCGACGGCGGCGATCACCTATATCGACGCCGACTGGACCGGCCTGGACCGGATGCGTCAGTGGGCGGCCCGCTCGCCACAGCAACCGCGCGCTTGAGGGGGATGACACCATGGCATGGCAACGCAAAGTGCTTCGCGTCAACCTGACATCCGGCACCGTGTCCAGCGAACCGCTGAACATGCAATGGGCGCAGGATTATCTGGGCCAACGCGGCCTGGCCACCAAGTACCTGGTGGAGGAAGTCGACCCCAAGGTGGAGCCGCTCGCGCCGGACAATAAGCTGATCATGGCGACCGGCCCATTGACCGGAACTGCGGCATCCACCGGCGGACGCTACTCCGTCATCACCAAGAGCCCACTGACCGGTGCGATCGCCTGCTCGAACTCGGGCGGGTATTTCGGTGCCGAGCTCAAGAATGCCGGCTGGGACATGATCATCTTCGAAGGGCGCTCCCCCGAGCCGGCCTACCTCTATGTAGAGAACGATCGGGCCGAGCTGCGATCGGCCGGCGCCATCTGGGGCAAGAGCGTCTGGGAAACCGACCATTGGCTGCATGCAGCGCATCAGGACCCGTTGCTGCGCGTGGCGGCGATCGGTGCCGGTGCGGAAAAGGGCGTGCTGTTCGCCGCTGTGGTGAACGACCTGCATCGCGCGGCCGGGCGTTCGGGTGTCGGCACGGTGATGGGCTCCAAGAACCTCAAGGCGGTCGCGGTGCGCGGCACCCTGGGCGTGGCCAACATCCATGACCGTAAGGCGTTCAACGCGGCCGTCAGCGCCGGCAAGAAGGTACTTGCCGACAACGCGGTGACCGGGCAGGGCCTGCCCAAGTACGGTACCCAGGTGTTGATGAACGTCATCAACGAAATGGGTGCCATGCCTACGCGCAACTGGCGCGATATCCAATTCGAGGGCGCCAGCGCGATCTCCGGCGAAGCGATGTGGGAGCCGCGCGAGTCGGACGGCAAGACCAACATGGTGCGCAACGGTGCGTGCTTTGGCTGCACCATCGCCTGTGGTCGCATCTCCACCATCGACCCGTCGCACTTCACGGTACAAGGCGAGGGCAAGGAGCGCTACAAGGTCGCCTCCGGCGGCCTGGAGTACGAAGCGGCCTGGGCCTTGGGCTCGGACACCGGTGTCGACGATATCGATGCGCTGACCTATGCCAACTTCGTCTGCAACGAGCACGGCATCGATCCGATCTCCTTCGGTGCCACGGTAGCCGCCGCCATGGAAATGTATGAGATCGGCGCGCTGACCGAGGCACAGACCGGCGGGCTGAAGCTCAACTTCGGCAATGCCGAGGCCTTGTGCACACTGGCCGAACTCACCGGCAAGGGCGAGGGCTTCGGCCTGGAGATCGGCCAGGGCTCCAAGCGTCTGTGTGCCAAATACGGCCATCCGGACCTGTCGATGACCGTCAAGGGCCAGGAGTTTCCGGCGTACGACGCCCGCGGCATCAAGGGCATGGGGCTGACCTACGCGACCAGCAACCGCGGTGCCTGTCACCTTCGCTCGTATACCGTCGCCTCGGAGGTCTTGGGTATTCCGGTCAAGACCGACCCCCTCGCCACCGAAGGCAAGCCCGAACTGGTCAAGGCCTTTCAGGATGCCACGGCGGTAGTGGACTCGGCCGGTATCTGTGTGTTCACCACCTTCGCCTGGACCATGGACGATATCCAACCGCAGATCGCCGCAGCTTGTGAAGGGGACTGGTCGTTGGACCGGTTGATGGCCGTCGGCGAGCGGATCTGGAACCTCGAGAGGCAGTTCAACCTCGATGCCGGCATCGGTGCCGACCAGGACACCTTGCCGCCACGGGTATTGAACGAACCGGCCAACAGCGGTCCGGCCAAGGGGCATGTCAACGAACTCGACCGGATGCTGCCGGAGTACTACCGCATTCGCGGCTGGACCACCGATGGGCAGTTGACCGGTGAGACGCGGACGCGCCTGGGGCTGTAACGCGGGCAGGGTTGCGAGAGACAGCACTGGAGTAGCCCTATGGACCATATCGTCATCGGTGCCGGGCCGGCCGGGGTGGTGGCCGCCGAAGCCTTGCGGCGCAAGGATGCGAACGCGACCGTCACGCTGATCGGGGACGAGGCCGAACCCCCGTACTCGCGTATGGCCATCCCCTATCTGCTCATCGAGAAGATCGACGAAGCCGGTACCCACCTTCGCCACGACCCGAACCACTACGCGAAGTTGGGTATCGAGCATCTTCGGCGCCGGGTCGAGCGTGTGGACCCGCAGGCGCATCGCGTCCTGCTTTCCGACGGTACGAACCGGCACTACGACAAACTGCTGATCGCAACCGGCTCGCACGCCGTCGTCCCGCCGATGGAGGGCGCGCACCTGCCCGGGGTGCACAACTGCTGGACCCTGGCCGATGCCCGCGACATCACCGCGCGGGCCACCCGGGGCTCGCGCGTGTTGCTCATCGGTGCCGGCTTCATCGGCTGCATCATCCTCGAAGCCCTCGCGCTACGCGGGGTCAAACTCACCGTCGTGGAAATGGGCGATCGCATGGTCCCGCGGATGATGGACGCCACCGCCGGCGACCTGATCCGCCGCTGGTGCGAAAGCAAGGGCGTAACCGTGCACACCGAGACCCGCGTCAGTGGAATCGAGGCGGTCGGCGGCGCGTTGCGGGCGGATCTGGGGCCGGCGGGGACGGTCGATGCAGACCTCGTGATCACCGCCGTCGGCGTGAAACCCAATATCCGCTTCCTCATGGGCAGCGGTATCGATGTGGATCAAGGCGTGCTGGTCGATCATTATCTTGAGACCAACGTGCGCAATGTCTACGCCGCCGGTGACGTGGCCCAGGGGCGGGATTTCTCCACCGGCAACCAGGCCGTCCACGCCATCCAGCCGACGGCGACGGAGCACGGCCGGATCGCCGCCCAGAACATGACCGGGGGCAGCACCTACTACCAGGGCAGCATCAACATGAACGTGCTCGATACTCTGGGCCTTATATCGAGCTCCTTCGGGCTGTGGATGGGCGCGGACCACGGCGAATCGGTCGAGCGGGTGGACGCCGATCACTATCGCTACATGAGCCTCAAGTTTCACGACGACGTATTGGTCGGCGCCACCAGCCTGGGGCTGACCCAGCATGTCGGCGTGCTGCGCGGGCTTATTCAGAACCGGGTGCCGTTAGGCGCTTGGCGCCAGCGCCTGATGGACGACCCGACCCGAATCATGGAGGCGTATCTCGCCCGGCATGCCAAGGCGCACTGAATGCGGATCACCATCAAGCTGTACGCGTTGCTGTCGGCCCATCTTCCGCCGACGGCCAAGCGCAATGTGGCGCAAATCGATGTGCCGGAGGACAGCACGGTCCAAAGTGTGATCGACCATCTGCTCCTGCCGCGGGAGCATGTCCATCTCGTCCTGCTCAATGGTGTGTACCAGACGCCGGCCATGCGTGCGGCGACCATGTTGCGCGAGGGCGACGCCATCGCCGTCTGGCCACCGGTCGCCGGCGGTTGATGGCACCGGTCGTCTGGGACATGGCACTCACACCCGATGAGTTCTTCGCGCGCCTGCCCGCCGCACTGGAGGGGCGTACGGCACAGGCGACGAGCGAGGGCTGGCGAATCCACTTGCCGCAAGGGTCCGTCGCGCTTAGGGTATCGCCCCTGCCGGCGCGACGGATCGGGGGCTTGAGCCTGCCTCGCAGCGAGGTCCGTTTCGAGTTCGAGAATCTCGCTGCCGATCAGGCCCAGGGGTTTCTCGATCGCGTGGCGCTGCACTACCGTCGCGGTGGGGGATGAAATGGACGATGACGTACTGCTGCGCTACAGCCGGCAGATCATGCTGCCGCAGATCGATATCGACGGCCAGGAGGCGCTCGGCCGGGCCTCTGTGTTGATTGTCGGTGCCGGCGGATTGGGCTCCGCAGCGGCCTTGTATCTGGCAGCGGCCGGTGTCGGTCGCTTGCTGATCGCGGACGACGACCGGGTCGATCTATCCAACCTCCAGCGCCAGATTCTCCACGGTACCGACGATATCGGCCGGCTCAAAGTCGACTCGGCGGTCGACGCCATCGGCCGGCTCAACCCGCATGTCCAGGTCATTCCGCTGGCGCAGCGGCTCTGTGGCGATGCGCTCGCCGAACAGGTTGCAAATGTCGACCTCGTCGTCGACGGCAGCGACAACCTGCAAACCCGCCTGGCGGTGAACGCTGCCTGCGTGGCGGCCACCAAGCCCTTGGTCTCTGGTGCGGCCATCCGCATGGAAGGCCAGCTCATGGTCTACCACCCGGCCATGGACGGGCCTTGCTATCGCTGCCTGTACCCGGATGCGGATGCCTCGGAGTTGGTTCTCAGCTGCGCCGAGGCCGGGGTCCTGGCGCCGGTGGTCGGGGTGATCGGCTCGCTACAAGCCGTCGAAGCGATCAAATGCCTCACCGGGGCGGGCCGTCTGCTGACGGGCACGTTGTTGATCTGGGATGCGCGCGAGATGGAGTTTCAAGCCGTTGCCGTCCCGCGTAATCCAGACTGCCCCGTGTGCGCGGGACGATCATGACGACCGCGCCGCTCGTATCCGTGGTCATGACCTCGCACAACCGCGCCACGCTGATCGGCCAGTCCATTGCCAGCGTGCTCGAGCAATCGCTGGCCGATCTGGAGTTGATCATCGTCGACGACGGGTCGACCGACGGCAGCGTCGCGGTTATCGAAGCCATCGACGATGCGCGCATCGTGCTTGTCGCCCTGGCGAAGTGCAGTGTCAGCGAGGCACGCAATGCGGGTATCGCCCGCGCCCGCGGTGAGTTCATTGCGTTTCTCGACTGCGACGATCTCTTCCTGCCCGACTACCTGCGCAGCCAGATCGATACGCTGCGGGCCCACCCGCACGCGGATGCAGTCTATGCCATGGGGCAGGAGTTCGATGCGACCGGCCGCCTGCCGCCGTTGCGCGGGTATCCCATGCGCTACCCGGGCGATGCGTTTCGCAGCATGTTGTACAACGACTTCACCTGTTCGATCGCGGTGCTCGCGCGTGCCGCGGCGGTCAGGTCGGCGCCAACGTTCGACTCTGCGCTGGAGCCGTCCGAGGACCGGGCATTTTGGACACGGTTTGCTTGCGGACGACAGATGGTGTTCAACGAGCAGGTGCTCGTGCTGATCCGTCGTCACGAGGGCAATCTCAGCGGCCCGGCGTCACCGCGTTTCACATTATTCCTGCGCGGCCATGTCCGCGTTATCGAGGCCATCGAACGCGAGGCCGACCTGCCGGCCGATGTCCGCGACCAGCTTCCGTTGTTCTATCGCAATGCCTGTAACGGCGCCGCGTTTCTGGCCTGGAACACCGGGCACCGGGCGCTGGCGTTGCGTTACGTGCGCGAAGCTGTGCAGCGCAGCGGCATGCCGCTGAGCGCGCTGGCCCAGATCGCGTGGTACATCGTCATGCGCCGCTGTCTGGACCGCTTCTCGGCAGGGCGCCGACTGGCGCGCGCGTTGCTGGAGTGGCGACGCGGGCTGCGTACGACGGTGCCCCTGGCCGAACGCTGAGGTAGGAGCCTGTCGGACTTGAGACTGTACCGACTTCCCTCGCTACGGACGCTCAAGTCCGACAGGCTCCCAGCCGCCGTCAGTCGGTATCCTCGATCACCCGCACATCCACCATCAGTTCATTGGCCAGTGCCTCCAGCGTGCTCTGCACCTGAACCAGTGTGATGCGATCGGGAACCGACAGGTGGGCGACCGCCCTGAACAGTTGACCGCCACCGAGGGTGGCATCGCTGACGTCCGTGTGCAGTTCATCGACACTTACGCCCAACTCATGCAGGGCATGGGCAATCGCCTGCACGATGCCCGGACGATCGTTGCCGACCAGGTCGAGTTCGGCACGATACGGCGGGGCATCCGGCTGAGTTGTTGTGGTGGGTACCGGGTGGACGCTCAGCGCCAGGGCGTTCGAGGCCAGGCTTTGCAGATCGCTGACCAATGCATCGGCCGCCTGGGCATCGACCCGCGCGGACAGCAACCCGGCGAAGCGGCCGTGCAGACCGGCCATACGGCTTTCTTCCCAGTTGGCCCCATGCCGGGCCAGCACGTCGGAGACGGCCTCCACCAGGCCGGGCCGATCCGGGCCGGTCACGGTGATGATCAATTGCGTCGTCATCGATAGGTCCTCCCTGGGTGTCACTAACGTTCCCGATGATGGATCACCGCAACGGCGTGCGCCAGCGCCACGGTGCTCGAATGTCGCGGGCGACACGGTCAATGTCGACAGGATTGTCATGCGGCAGACTTGCCAAACGGCCGCGTATGGACCAGCTTGTAGTTCGACGGATTGATGAACAAAAGAGGGAATACTTATGAAATGTCGTATCGCGACAGTAACTCTGGCCGCCCTGATCGGGCTGGCCGCTTCACTTCAGGCCGGCGCCGAAGTCGTTTACCACCGCGGCAATGGGGGGCAGGTCCGCACGCTGGACCAGCACCAGACCTCCATCGACGTCGAGTCGAACGTCCTGAAGGATCTCTATGAAGGCTTGGTTATGTATGACCCCGAAGGCGCCGTGGTGCCCGGGGCTGCGGAAGACTGGACCATTTCGGAGGATGGAAAAACCTACACCTTTACCTTGCGGGAGGACGGCCGTTGGTCCAACGGCGACCCGGTCACCGCCGAGGACTTCGTGTTCACCTGGCAACGCCTGATGACCCCGGAAACCGCCGCCAAGTACGCGAACCTGCTGTATCCCATCGAGAATGCCGAAGCGGTCAACAAGGGCGAGATGCCGCCCGAAGCCTTGGGCGTCAAGGCAGTGGACGACCGCACGTTGGAAATCACCCTGGAGGACCCGGTTCCGTACTTCCTGGAGCTGCTGACGCACCAGACTGGATTGCCGCTGCACAAGGCCAGTGTGGAGGCGTTGGGCAATGACTTCGTCAAAGCCGGCAACATGGTTTCCAATGGGGCGTACTCGCTTATCGAAAACATTCCGAACGACCGCATCACCTTGTCGAAGAACACGCATTATTACGCGGCCGACGAGGTCCAGATCGACACCGTCCATTACTATCCCACCGATGATCAGGCCGCCGCGGTGCGCCGCTACATGGCCGGGGAACTGGACACGAACTATTACTTCCCGGTCGATCAGCTCGACTATCTGCGTCAGGAGCTCGGCGAGCAGGTACGTGTCGCGCCCTACCTGTCGGTGTACTACTACAGCTTCAACACCCGCAAGCCACCGCTGGACGACCCCAATGTACGCCGGGCCTTGTCCATGGCGATCGATCGAGAGTTTCTCGGCGAGGAAATCTTCTCCGGCGCTCAACTGCCGGCCTATAGCCTGGTGCCGCCCGGCTTGGAGGGGTATACCCCGGCGCAAATGGATTTTGCCGGTCTCTCACAGCTCGATCGGGAAGACGAAGCCATGCGTTTGCTTGAAGAGGCCGGCTATGGCGAAGGCGGTAAGCCGCTGAAGATCGAGATTCGCTACAACACCAACGACAATCACCGCAAGGTGGCCACTGCGGTGGCCGATATGTGGAAGACACTGGGCATCGAGGTGAGCCTGCTCAACACCGATGTACGCACCCACTACAGCCATTTGCAGAACAAGGGCGATTTCGATGTGGCCCGCGCCGGCTGGGTGGCGGACTACGCCGATGCCCAGAATTTCCTGTTCCTGGGTATTTCGGACAATGATGTCGGCAACTACGCCAGCTACGACAACGCGCAATTCGACGATCTCATGCGCCGCTCCGACGCGGAGCGTGACCCCGAGGCGCGGCGGGCGCTCCTGGAGGAGGCCGAAGCCATCCTCATGCGCGACATGCCCATGGCGCCGCTGATGTACACCGCCTCGCTGCATCTCGTCGCCCCGCACGTTAAAGGCTGGGTCGACAACGTGCAGAACGAACACCGCACCCGCTACCTGCGCATCGAACGCTAGATTTGTTCAGTTACACACTGCGCCGATTGGCGAGCGCCATACCCACGTTGTTCGTGGTGGTGACGATCGCCTTTTTCCTCATGCGATTCGCCCCCGGCGGGCCGTTCAATCTCGACCAACCGCTGCCGCCGCAGATCATGGCGAACCTGCAGCAGGCGTATCGGCTCGACCAACCGCTGATCGTGCAGTACGGCGATTATCTGGCCAATCTGGTGCAAGGCGACCTTGGCCCGAGCTATCTGAATCGGGACTTTTCAGTCGCCGAGCTGCTCGCCCAAGGCCTGCCGTATTCGGCCCAACTGGGCGGCAGTGCGCTGCTGCTGGCGCTGGTGTTCGGCATTATTGCGGGTACCTGGGCAGCGCTACGCCAGAACACCGGTATCGACTACGGTGTCATGACCGTGGCCACCGTCGGCGTTACAGTGCCCAACTTCGTGGTGGCGCCCGTGTTGACCTTGGTGTTCGCCATCAGCCTGGGTTGGCTGCCGGCCGGCGGCTGGGGCGGCGGGGCGCTGGCCAATAAGGTGTTGCCGATCATCGCCCTGGCGCTGCCACAGATGGCCGTGTTCGCCCGCCTGACGCGTGCAGGCCTGATCGAGAACCTGCGTCAGGACCATATTCGCACCATGCGCGCCTATGGCCTGCCGGCACGCAGTGTAGTGGTCGTGCACGCGCTGCGCGGTGCCTTGCTGCCGGTGGTGTCGTATCTGGGGCCGGCGGCCGCGGCGCTGCTGACCGGGTCGGTCGTCATCGAGACGATCTTCGGCATACCCGGTGTCGGCCGCTATTTCGTTCACGGCGCGCTGAATCGCGATTACACGCTGGTCATGGGCACGGTCGTGATGCTGGCGGTATTCGTGGTGTTGTTCAATCTGCTGGTGGACCTGCTTTATGCGCTTCTGGACCCGCGGGTGCGCTATGACTGAGTCCGGCCACACACAAGGGCGCAGCCTGTTGCGTCTGGCAATGCGTCGTCTGGCGCGCAATCGCGCCGCCATGGTCAGTCTGATCGGGCTGGTCTGCATTGCGCTGGTCTGCATCGTCGGGCCGTGGCTCTCTCCGCACGGCTACGATCAGGTCTACCGCGCCTATGTCCGGGTGCCCCCCAGCCTTGAGCCGTATCCGGCGAGACAATCCCTGCAGGCGGCCATGGAGCAGGCGGTCGCTCGCGCACGGGTGAGCCTCGCGGCGTTCGAGGTCAGCGGTAGCCGTTTCCAGGCCACCTTGACCGACGATGAACCCATCGACCCACGGACGGTGCGCTACATCGACCGGGTGGATCAGTTTGCCGACGCCGAGGTGACCGGCAGCGAGAACGAGGGCCGCTCGTTGATCGTCGAAGGGAGGGTGGAACGCATCCGCTTTCTCGCCGGTACCGATTCAAACGGGCGGGACCAGTTGACCCGGATCATGGTCGGCGGCCGTGTCTCCTTGACCGTGGGTCTCCTGGCGACGCTGGTGGCGCTGCTCATCGGTGTGGGTTATGGCGCGCTGGCCGGTTTCATCGGCGGTCGGGTGGACAACCTGATGATGCGCATCGTCGATGTGATCTACGCGCTGCCGTTCGTCTTTTTCGTCATCCTCCTGGTGGTCTTTTTCGGTCGCAATTTCGTGCTGATTTTCGTGGCCATCGGGGCGGTCGAGTGGCTCGATATGGCCCGCATCGTCCGTGGGCAGACCCTGGCTTTGAAACGGCGCGAGTTCGTCGAGGCCGCGTACGCGCTGGGTGTGCGCCCACTGGGCATTCTGCGTCGCCACATCATCCCCAACACCCTGGGTCCGGTGATCGTTTTCATGACTCTCATGGTGCCCAAGGTCATTCTGCTGGAGAGCTTTCTGTCGTTTCTCGGCCTGGGCGTACAGGAGCCGTTGACCAGTTGGGGGGTGCTCATCGCCGAGGGCGCGGGCAACATGCAAAGCGCACCGTGGCTGTTGATCTTCCCCTCGCTGTTCTTCGTCACTACCTTGTTCTGCCTGAACTTTTTGGGCGACGGCCTGCGCGATGCCTTCGACCCGAGGGACCGCTGATGGATGACGCTGTCCTGTCCATACGCGATCTCCACGTGCGTTTCGCCACCCACGATGGCGAGGTTCATGCCGTACGCGGGGTGGACCTGGACATCGCTGCGGGGGAGACGGTCGCCGTGGTGGGCGAGTCAGGTTCGGGCAAGAGCCAGGTGATGATGGCCTGCATGGGCCTGCTGGCGAGCAATGGCCGCGCACAGGGGGAGGTGCGCTATCGCGGGACGTCCCTGCTGGGCTTGCCGCCACGGGCGCTCAACACCATCCGCGGGCGGAAGATCACGATGATCTTCCAGGAGCCGATGACTTCGCTGGACCCGTTGTACACCGTGGGCTGGCAACTGGCGGAGATTCTCCGCCACCACGGCGGCCTGGGGCGGCGTGAAGCCCGCGAGCGGGCCATCGAACTACTCGATGAGGTTCAGATTCCCGACCCGGCCGCGCGCGTTGGCGCTTACCCACACCAACTCTCCGGCGGCCAGCGGCAGCGGGTGATGATTGCCATGGCCCTGGCCAACGATCCGGACCTGCTCATTGCGGACGAGCCCACCACCGCGCTGGATGTTACCGTGCAAGCGCATATTCTGGCGCTGCTGACCCGTTTACAGCAGCGCCTCGGGCTGGCCATCGCCTTCATCACCCACGACCTGGGGCTGGTACGGCGATTTGCCGATCGCACCTACGTCATGCGCAAGGGTGAGGTGGTTGAAAGCGGTCGTACC
>CBFGWV010000019.1:0-38528 GCA_965652545.1 uncultured Candidatus Competibacteraceae bacterium
CCCAGACAGGCCGGGCGTGAACTCCGGCACCTTCCGCCCCATCCCAGGCGCCCATCCATGAGAGCATCAACCAGTCAAAGCAAATGTATCCAAATGGTCATCACACCGTTGACAGAACGCCCATCAACACTTAATTCTGGAAAGCACAAGGCTCAAATGTGCACATTTGCATCGATACCATCCAAACTCCCCAGGCCCCTCCTCGATGACCACGCCCCCCCTCCCCTCCATATCCGCCGCGGAACTGGACTCGCGAGTCGACCGCGTGCGTGAAAAGATGGCCGCACACCGACTGGATGCGCTGCTCGTCTCCTCACCTGAGAACATTTACTACCTCAGCGGCCTGGATCACTGGGGTTACTTCGCCCCCCATATCCTCATCGTGCCCATGAGCGGCCGCCCCCATCTGGTCACCCGCCAGATGGAGCAGGTCACCATCCGCACACAGGTCACGACCTGCGACTTCACCGGGCACAGCGATAGCGAAACTGTCGCCGATGCCGCAGTTCGGGCAATGACCACCGCCGCCGTACCCGCCTCCGCCCGGCTAGGGGTCGAGCGCTGGTCGGCCGGCCTGCCCGCCGGCCTGGCCGAGGCCCTGGCGGGCGGGCTCCCCAACGCCAGTTGGGTCGACGCCACCGATCTCGTCGACGCCCTGCGCCAAGTCAAATCGCCCACCGAGTTGGCCCTGCTGCGCGACGCCGCACGGGTATCGGATGCCGCCATGGCCGCGGGCATCGACGCGGTGGCCGACGGCGCGGGGGAAAACGATGTCGCGGCCGCCTGCTACGCCGCCATGCTGCGCGCCGGTGGGACGTATCCGGGGTTCGGGCCGTTCATCCGCCCAGGTCGCCGGCTCGGCGAAGAGCACACCACTTGGTCGCGCGAGCGGCTGAAGGCAGGCGAGCCGGTGTTTTTCGAGTTGGCCGGCTGTGTCGCCCGCTACCACGCGCCG
This sequence comes from uncultured Candidatus Competibacteraceae bacterium, assembly GCA_965652545.1. Taxonomy (GTDB): domain Bacteria; phylum Pseudomonadota; class Gammaproteobacteria; order Competibacterales; family Competibacteraceae; genus CBFGWV01. The sequence goes on from CBFGWV010000019.1 coordinate 956, forward strand.
CTGGGCCGCCTGGTCTTCCTCGGCGAGCCGCCGCCGGCCACCCGCGCCATGGAACGCATCTGCCTGAACGCCTTCGACGCCGTCGTCGATGCGCTGAAACCCGGCGTCCTGGCGCGCGAGGTCTACGCAGCCTGGCAACAGGTGGTCGACCGGGCAGGACTGGCCCACTACCGGCGCCATCACTGCGGTTATCAGGTCGGCATCGGCTGCCCGCCGAGTTGGACCGGCGGCAACAAAGTCCTGGGACTGCGCCACGACAGCGACCTGGAGCTCCAAGCCGGCATGAGCTTCCACATCCTCTCCTGGCTCATGAATACCGGAGCGGGTGACTACTTCATCTCCAACACCGTGGTACTGGGCGAGCACGGGGCCGAGGTCCTGACCCGTTACCCCGGCACGTTGGGAGTCTCTCGCTGACCCGCTAGGAGGCGGCATGCACTTCGGACAGAACAACACACCTTTCACCCGCGAGGAGTTCGCCGACCGCTGGGCGCGGACGCGGGCACGGATGGACGAGCTGGAGCTGGATGCGCTGATCGTCAGCAACCCGACCAACCTCAACTATCTCACCGGTTACGACGGTTGGTCGTTCTATGTGCATCAGGCCGTGGTGCTGACACTGACCCAGGCGCAGCCGATCTGGATCGGCCGCGGCCAGGACGTCAACGGCGCCCGCCTGACCACAGTGCTCGATGCGGATAACATCGTCGGCTACCCCGACGATTACGTGCAGACTGCCGAACGCCACCCCATGCAGTTCATCGCCGGCATCATCCAGACGCGCGGGCTGGGCGCCGGCACCCGCATCGGTGTCGAGGCGGACAACTACTACTTCACCGGCAAGAGCCTGGACGTGTTGCGCGGCGAGTTGCCGCAGGCCGATATCCGCGACGCCGGCATCCTGGTCAACTGGGTACGCTGCATAAAATCCGATGCCGAGATCGCCTGCATCCAACAGGCGGGGAAGATTTCCGAGGCGATCATGGCCCGGGCGCTGGAGATGATCGACGTCGGCGTGCGCCAATGCGACCTCGCGGCCGAAATCTGGAGAACCGGCCTGATGGGCGTGGACGGCTACGGTGGCGATTACCCGGCCATCATGCCGCTGATGCCCACCGGCGCCGCCACCATCTGCCCCCACATCACCTGGTCCGACCGCCCCTTCGAGGCGCAGACCGGCACCACTATCGAAATCTCCGGTGTGCGCCATCACTACCACGCACCGCTGACACGCACGGTGTACCTGGGCCAGCCGCCCGATGCCCTGCGCCGTGCCGCCGATATCGTCATCGAGGGCATAGACGCCGCCCTGGCCGCGGCCCGTCCCGGTGCACTGGCACGCGATGTTCATGCCGCCTGGAACGCCAGCATCGCCCGTCACGGCCTGCACAAGGATTCGCGCTGCGGGTATTCGATCGGCCTGGGCTATCCACCCGACTGGGGTGAGCACACGGTGAGCTTCCGCGCCGCCGACCACAGCGTTCTGCAACCCAATATGACGATCCATTTCATGCCTGGAATCTGGCTGGACGACTGGGGTATCGCCATCAGTGAAACGTTGCGTATCACCACAACGGGAGTGGAGACGGTGTGCGCGTTTCCCCGCCGGCTATTCGTGAAGTAGCCACTGCCTCATCACAAGCCCTATGCCATATGACAGATACCTGCCCCGGTAGCCGCCCATTAACCTAACAGACGAGATTTGGCGTCCGTCGACTGGATGGAACTGACCGATCTGACCACCACCGTGGAGGATCCGGGCGATGCTCCGAACAGGCGAGCACATCACCGCAGCATCGATGGGGGCAGCATGATAAGGGCACAGCAACTGGACGGTTTGCTGGAGGCCGCCGTCCGACGTTATGACGTCGTTCTGGGCGTATTCATCATCGTGATTCTCGTGATGATCGTCCTGCCCATCCCGACCCCCCTGGTGGACGTTCTCATCGCCTGCAACATCGCCGGTGCCGTGGTGCTGGCCATGATCGCGGTGTACATCCAAACGCCCCTGGCGTTCTCCGCCTTCCCCTCGGTACTGCTGCTCACGACGCTGTTCCGCCTGGCACTGACCATCACCACGACGCGGCTCATCCTGCTGGATGCCGATGCTGGCGAGATCGTCGAGACGTTCGGCAATTTCGTGGTCGGGGGCAACATCGTCGTCGGCATGGTCATCTTCCTGATCATCACGGTGGTGCAGTTCGTCGTGGTGACCAAGGGTGCCGAGCGTGTGGCCGAGGTCAGCGCCCGCTTCTCACTCGATGGCCTGCCGGGCAAACAGATGAGTATCGACGCCGACATGCGCGCCGGGGTCATCGACTTTGCCGAAGCGCGGCGACGGCGCCAGATAGTGCAGGACGAAAGCCAGTTGTTCGGCTCCATGGACGGTGCGATGAAGTTCGTCAAAGGCGATGCCATCGCCGGGCTGTTCATCATCTTCATCAACCTTGTCGGCGGCATCAGCATCGGCGTGCTGCAGCAGGACATGGCCTTCGCCGAGGCCTCGTCGGTGTTCACCACCTTGACCGTCGGCGACGGCCTCGTGGCGCAGATTCCGGCACTGCTGATCTCCATCACCGCCGGCATCATCGTCACCCGCGTCACCACCAGCAGCGGCATGGGGCTGGGCCAGGACATCGGCCGGCAGATTCTCGCGCAGCCGCGCGCGCTGATGGTCGGCGGTGTGCTGCTGATGGGCTTTGCCATCGTACCGGGGTTTCCGGCCGCGGCATTTCTCATCGTCGGTTCGCTGCTCGGCGGAATCGGTCTGATCCTGTGGATGGCCGAGCGACGGGCCGAGGAGCAATTCAGCGAATACCTCGATGCCGTACCCGGCGGCGACCGCAAGCAGTTGGGCATGGGTGGACGCCAGACAGAGCTCGCACAACGCGATGAGTTGCCCGGCTCGGCGGCTTTGGTGCTCGAACTCAGCCATAGCTTGCAACCGGCGCTCAACCCGGAAGCCTTGAACGATGAGTTCCGGCGAGTGCGCCAATCGGTCTATGAGGATTTGGGCGTACCGCTGGCCGGTGTACAGGTGCGCTATGCCAACGATCTGGACGAGGACACCTATCGCATCTGCCTGCACGAGGTGCCGGTCGCCAGCGGGCGCATTCCCCAGGGACGTGTCCTGGCCTTCGCCAGCACCGACCGGCTAAAGCAGTTGGGTATCGAGCACACCGATGCGGGCGTCATGGCCGGCACGGCCTGCAGCCTGGTGGCAGTATCGGAGCGGGCGACGCTGGATGCGGCCGAAATCGGACATGGGGACATCAATCAGGTCCTGGTGCGCCACCTGTCTTGGGCGGTAAAACGCCATGCCAGCGAGCTGGTCGGTGTCCAGGTCACCAAAGGCCTGCTCGACCGTTTGCAGAAAGACGCCAACGATCTGGTTCGCGAGGTCAACGGCGTGGTGTCGCTGTCGGTGTTCACCGAAGTACTCAAACGCATGCTCGCTGAGAACATACCCATCCGCAATCTTCAGTTGATCTGCGAAGTCCTGTTGGAGAAAGCACAGAAACAGACCGACCCGATGATTCTCACGGAGTTCGTGCGTGAGCGGCTGAAGCGCCAGATCAGCCACCGCTTCAGCGACCGCGATCGCGTCCTGAACGCTATCGTGCTCGGACCCGACGCCGAACGGGCCATTCGCGAGGCTGGCAGCAACGCGCAGGGCGAGAGCATTCCGTTGGCTCAGAGCGTGCGGTCAGCCGTGGTCCAGAAGGTGAAGAAGCTGGTTGCCGCGAATCCGAGCGACAAAGCGCGCCCAGTGGTGGTGGTCGCACAGGACATCCGCCGCTTCGTGCGCAAGATCCTGGCGGCCGACCTGCCCGAAACACCGGTGCTGGCCTTCCAGGAACTGGCCGAAGACATCAACGTGAAGCCGTTGGGTCAGGTCAACGCAAAGGACTAGAAGGACTAGCCGATGACCATGCTCATGCCCCTGGCCTACCTGCCGGAGCTCGTCGCCCGCGAAGTGGACAAGCTCGACCCGATATACCGGCGTGGGCGGGTCATCGAGCTGCTCGGCCCGGTTATCAAGGCAGTGATGCCGCGGGTGAAGCTGGGCGAACTCTGCGCCTTGCAAAGCCCGGGCAAGAGCGAGCCGATCTGGGCCGAGGTGGTGGGCTTCGTGGACGGCCGCGCCCTGCTGACGCCGATCACCGAGGTGGACGATCTTTCCGCCGACACCCAGGTCATTCCCCTTAAGGAACGCCACCGGATACCCGTCGGCCCGGACATGCTCGGTCAGGTCCTCGACGGCATGGGCCGCCCTCTGCAGGACGCCGGCGTCCAGCATCACTACTTTGGCGAAGGCTACCCGGTATACAACCGCGCGCCCAATGCCATGCTGCGCCCACCCATCAGGAAACGGCTGGAAACCGGCGTACGCGCCATAGACGGTCTGTTGACCTGCGGTATCGGTCAGCGCATCGGTGTGTTTTCAGCGGCCGGGGTGGGCAAGAGCACCTTGCTGGCAACGCTGATGCGGAATGCCTCGGCCGATGTCTGCGTGCTCGCGCTGATTGGCGAGCGTGGACGTGAGGTCCGGGAGTTTCTCGATCACGAGATGACCCCCGAGGCGCGGCAACGCACCGTCGTCGTCGTAGCCACCTCGGACAAGCCGGCCATGCAGCGGGTACGAGCCGCCTATGTGGCCACGGCGATCGCCGAGTACTTCCGCGATTCAGGCCGGCACGTGTTATTGCTGATGGATTCGGTGACCCGATTCGCCCGCGCGCTTCGCGAAGTCGGCCTCGCTGCGGGCGAACCACCGACCCGCCGCGGCTTCCCGGCATCGACATTCTCTGCGCTGCCGGGCTTGCTCGAGCGGGCCGGCCCCGGCACCGACGGTGCGATCAGTGCGATCTACACGGTTCTTGTCGAAGGCGACGACATGAACGAACCGGTAGCCGATGAGGTTCGCTCCCTGGTGGATGGACACATTGTGCTCTCCCGCGACCTCGCCACGGCCAATCATTACCCTGCCATCGATGTGCTGCAAAGCCGCAGCCGTGTCATGGAGCATGTCGCATCGCCACGGCATACCGATACCGCAAGCCGGGTACGCCAGTTGATGGCAAAGTACCAGGAATTGGAAATGCTCATCCTGATGGGCGAATACAAAGCGGGAACTGACCCTGAGGCGGACGAGGCCATTCGCCACCGAGACGCTATCAAACGATTCCTGTGCCAGGGCGCAAGAAACCGCGACGATTTCGATGTGACGCTGAGAAAGCTTGCAGAGGCCGTCAACTATGGCAAACACGCTGGAGAAGATTCTTCGGATTCGAAAACTGCGCGAGCAAAACGTACGGGCTCAGCTTAATCAAGCGCGCGAACGCTACCGTGAGCAACAGCGCACGAGTGAGGCCCTGGCTCAAGCCCTGGCGGCGCACCGGGTAGACGAGGACAAAGTGCAGGTCAGTGCCTCGGACAGTCATCTCGGGCTGGAAGCGTTTTTCGACAAGATCGATATAACGAGGGAGATGCACCAGAAGGGTCGTCAGCTCATCGTCGCCATCGAAAAGCAAACCCAGGAACAACAGAAGGCGCTGAGTCAGCAAAGCGCGGTGGAAGAACAACTGCAAGCGGCCGTACGCCGTCGGTACAAGCTGGAGAAAGCGAGCGAACAGCATACCGTGCGGGAGAACCGCGCCTCAGAGCGCAAGGAGGATGACGAAGCCGACGAGCAAGCCATGTTCCGCTACACGACCCGCAGCCCGGCCCCCAACTGACTGACCCGTTCCTCCGTCCGTCTCAAGGGGTCGGCGGGTCCCGGCCATCGTCAACCGACGGCGGCGCCGGCACCGCGCCCGGTCCAAGCTGGAGGTCAAGCGCACGACGGAGATTCTCCACTTGCTCGTTCAGACACGCCTCGATGATGCCGGCATTGCACTCCAGCACCAGGCGGTCATCCGGCGTACCATCGGCCACACAGAGTGAGAGGTTCTGCCAGCGGCGCATCGTATCCTCGAGCGCTTTCTCAGCCTGTGGATAGGTGGCTTCGCTGACATTCAGGCGGATACGTTCGTCCTGCTCGATGCCCCGCAACATCCGTCGCACCAGCGCTTTGATTTGTACCTCCTGTCCGCGCTCGTCCAGCAGGCGCTCCAGCGCATCGGTGACAATACCGGCAAGGCGATGCTCCAGCGCCTGGATATGGCTGATCGTGCCATCGACGAACGTGACCAGGCGCCGCACGTGTTCCTCCCGAGCCAGGGCCTGCGCCTGCAACCTGGCCTCTGCAAGCAGCTCGTCGCCCTCGCGCCTGGCCGCTTCGCGAATGCTGCGCGCCTCCTCGTGTGCATCCTCGATGATGCTCTGAGCTTGCTCACGCGCGGCACGGTGCAATCCCTGAGCCTGCTCGAGCGAAGAGAACTCATCCCGCCCGATGATGCGCTTTACGGCAGCTTTGCCGAGCTGGATCGGCTTGCCCTCGGCCGCCTCGCTCATTTGACCTTGACCTCGATCAACACGGCCTCGAACAACGCCAGCGCATCGGTTTGGGTCAAGGCGACCCGCCCGCTGAGCACTGCACGGCTCCAGGCTCGCGGCAGCTTCAGGAACGCCCTGCGCAGCAGCTCCATGCCCGCAGGCTCCAGTGCGGTAGCCAGCACGATCATGCCGTGGTAGCGAATGTTGTGCTCCAAGTCGCCGAGTGCAGCCCCCCCTTCAAGACCGTTGGCTTTGGAGGCGATTCGGAAGCGCTGCGCCAGCTCGGGCCCACGATTGACCGCGAAATCGTAGACGTCCTCGCCCAGGCGCTCGATCAGCCGACGAACCTCCGGACCGGAGATCGGCGCGCGCACGGCTTGATGGAAGAAGCAGGTACCGCAGCGCATGACGGCCCGGCGTAGCATCGCCGGCTCGAAATCGGCGATTCGGTACTCCCTCGCCATGAGTCGGCTGAAGCGGGCGTCCAGACCGTCATCTAGCCCAAGATGTTCGAATACATAGCGACGGACATGCGGAGCGGCCCGCTTATTGGCGCTCAAGGCAGCCACGAGGTCGTACCAGGGGATCTGGCTGCGCCAGGACGGATCGAGCGTGGTTACCAACCCCGCCCCGACCGCCATGGAACGCTCATTCCGCTCCGTGGTCATCGTTGATTGACCTTCTCGCGCAGTGCTTCATTGCCCAAAACCGGGTCGGCTTCCAACTCACTGCGGGTACGGAGCATCGCATCGGGATAGCGCCGCCCCTTGCGTCCCAGCAACCAGCCCGCACCGCCGACCACGCAACCACCGGCCAGCCATATCCACAGCGGCGTACCGCCGAAGGCCATCATCCCGGCCGGGCCGGCCGCCTGCACGGCCCCCGAAGGAAACGTGTCCGAGGACGACTGCGCCGGCAGCATGACCAGGGTGATCTTGTCGTAGGTCAAACCCTCGATACTCTTTTGCACCAGCAGCTTGATATCCGGTTGTAGATCACGAAGATCGTAAGCGGGGTCGTACTTGATGAATACCGCCGCCGATGACGGCCGCAGGTCCTTATCGAACGGATTGTTCTCCGGCAGCACCAGGTTCACGCGGGCGGTCAACACGCCATCGATCCGCGACAATGTCTCGGAGACGGTCTGGGACATCGCAAAGATGAAGCGCGCCCGCTCCTCGACCGGCGACGACAGCAGGCCGCTCTTCTCGAACACCTCGCCGATATTGGTGAAGTCTTCTTTCGGGTAACCGTTCTGCTTGAGTACCTGGATGGCGTTGCCCAGTTCGCCCGAGTCGACCTCCAGCACGTACCGCCCCTTTTCCGCCGGGGTTTTTCGTGCGTCGATGCCGCTTTCGGCTAGAACGCCGATCATCTCGTTGACGTCCCGCTCGGACAGGTCGTGATAGACGACTTCCTTGCAGCCAGCAAGCACGAGCACCAGGGCGATCACAAGCAGAACGGCGCGCGTACCGCGGCACCCTGGTGATCGGTCAGGGATGAGGTCATTCAGTGCATGTTGCATCACGGCAGTCTCACCTCTCACCTGGCGCAGACTCCTGGTTGGGTGTCGATGTGTCTACCCCTGGGAGTTTAGAACCTGTTTGCCCGCGCTGATGGCGGCGTTGGCGAAGCTCTTCACACTGCCAATCTCCGCCATGACCATCATCGCAGCCATGTTACGCACAGAGGCATGGTCGAGCTGGGCGGACGACCAGGCGTAAAACTCCTGATTGGCTTGCTGGTGCTCCGACATCATGAAGGCGCGTTGTTCCGGGGACGCACTATTGAACTCGGCATAGTCGAATGCCGGCATTTGCGGAGGCGTTGAGCTGTTGAGCACGCCGTCGAACAGTACATCTTTCATCGCCTTATCTCTGGCGTCGACCTCGGCAAGCCGCTCCAGGGCACCGCCCAGAGACGAGTCGGAGTAGGTGCTCAACTGCGTACTCTGGTCCGCGCTGCGGACCTCCCGCGCCGTGTTCTCGAACGCCACGGCATCCGTCAGGCTGGTTCTGGCCGTATCGTCCGACATCTGTACGTCGATCGACATAGAGGCCTCTTCCGGCACCTCCGTAGCCATCTCGGCCGATGACTCAAGACCGGTAGACGCATCCCCACCGATGGCACCAACTGCTTCGATATCCATGATGTTGCACCTGTCGAACCGAACGAGAAATGACCCGGCACGGATATCTGATCCGAGCCGGGTCGCCAGAGCAGCTTACGATCAGCGAGCCAGGTTTTCCAGAGTCTGCCCGCCTTGCTTGTTTTTTTCAGCTGTCGCATTGGCGACGGTCTCAGCGAAGCGGCGCTCGCCTTCGGCCAGAGCAAATTCGATATTGCGCTGGGACAATGCGTCCAACTGTGCGTTGGGATCTACGCCATCTGCCATTGTAATCTCCTCAAGTCCACCTGTAGGTGATGCTGGGAATAAGAGACATACCAGCACCGGGTCACTGCGTATCAAGCCGTCCTTTACTCGATTCGCAGGGGTCAAACAGACTTGCTCATCCTTGACCAGCCTTTTTCACGCATCGATGACCGATTACGCGAAAACTGTGCAAACAGTGTTATCGAGCCTCCAGACCCAATAAATACATCAACTCTCTGCCGTCGCGCTTTACAGTCAAGTACTCGGGATGAATACTCGTGAGCACATACCCGCCCGGCAATGTAGTGCCAACCAGGTAACGCCCCCCCTCACGCATCACGATATACGGCACCTGCCCGGTGCTTGCGCTCCGGACGTCGATATTCAAGACGTTGTTGAGACTGCGCACTGCCGATTCGACACGCGGCAGGTCACCGAACTCCTGGCGATAGCTGGTCAATACGGCCGCCCACTCGTCCAGGACTGGATAACTCACCACACCGTTGACCAGCAAAGTGCCCTCGGCGTTGGCCTCGACACTCAGATCACTCGACAACCCTGCCGCTGCCAACTTCGATTGCAATGAGGCCATTCGCTCCTTGGAGTCGAATACGCCGCTGTCGTCGATGCGATTCACGCCTCGGAAGTCCCGCACGACGGTATCGCGGGCAGCCAGCCATTGCTCCCGGTCGACGACATAGCCGGCGGCGACGAAGCCGCCGCCAGCATCGAGCCCTACCGTCACATGCGGCATATTCATCTTTTGCAGGACGTCCTGCACCCGGGCGGCCAGAGCGCTGGCCAACTGCACATCCACCGAGGCGACCGCGCCCTGGCTGTCGACGAGCCCCTTCAACGCCTGTAGGGCCTCGTCATCGGTCACCATGCCGGTGACCAGCAGCCCATTCGCTGCGGCATCCACGCCGACATCGCCGAACCCCCGTTCCGCGAGCATTGTCTGCAACGCCACCTTGTCCGCTTCCCAGGCAACGGGACTCTTGGGAGATTGCAAACTGCTGCTTACCGGGAGTGACAGGGCGACGAACATGATGGCGACCGCCAGCACACTGACGATGTGCCACCGCCCCTGCAACCATCCTGAGACGCCCTGACTCATCGCCAATGCATGGCCGACAAACGAGCCGACGACCCGCCCGCCTGCGCCGGACTCCAGCCACTGCCGCGGCGTGGTCAGTGAGCGCTGAAGCGCCGGATGCAGACCACCGAGCCGAGAGACCGTACCGAGCATGCCCACGCCGAGGGCGTCCCCCAGTTTCTCGGCCCGTTGCGGCCAACGACCGACGGCCCTGGCGCCGATCCGACCGCTGGGGCAGCAGATCCGCAGCGTGCTGTTGCCAGCTGAGAGGATGTCGTCAGGGTGGAGTGATAGACGAGAAGCCCCGATGGGGCGCCCGTTGACGCGGACTCGCTCGTCCAGCGCTTCGACGACGACCTCCCCGACCGTGCTCACCTGCAGCCGCAGATGGCGGGCCGACAACCCGGAGTCGCGCAGGACCAAGTCACAACCGGGGTCCTGTCCGATGTCGTAATCGCCACACCCCAGGGCAACCCGGGCGCCTTGATGGGGCCCGGACTCTACCAGTAGGTACAAATCATCGTCATGAAGCTGCATGTTCATGATGTCACTGTCCCGAAGACCGTGATTTGCTATTGACCTGCGTCAGAATGCTCTTGAGAGCATCTTCGCGATCGCCGGACTGCGCCCTGCTGTTATCGCGGCGCCGATCACCTTCATTTGTCGAGGTCACTTGACTGGCGGGAGGAGTGGCGGCGTCATCGCCACCGGCCCGCTCCAACCGGGTAATCGATGCGTTGCCCGGCGCCAGCTTCGGATCCGAACTGATGTGCGTCACACCGGACTCATCCTGCCAACGATAGAAGGTCTGATAACTGCTGTATTCCGCATCGAGCAAATTGGCCAACTCGCGTACGCGGTCGATGAATTCGTCCGGACCGCCGACGACTACAACACCTTGCGCCGGCATCATCTGCCAATGAAAACGATCATCCAGTACGCCGAGCTCGATCAAATGCTCTTTGAATACCTGCACAGGCGTCGAGCTCAGTTGAATTGTCGCCATGCGCGCATTACCGACCCTATCCACGTACAACACGTGCCCATCGTAAAACCATTGCAGACCATACACATTGGCGATCTGTTCAAATATCTCTTTACGCGTTGAATTGAAGAAATTCGCGGTAATGGTCTCATCGAAATCGTCCTTGAGCACAACAGGAATATTTTCGTCGCCGAGGATGTTTTTTATGATTTCGTCGATACGGTCATCATTGGCGTAATACGAAAACGGTTCTTCCGACCATTCCATCTGGGCCGCGGACGCAAGACTCACCGACAGGATGAGCAGCAACATCACTAACAACGCTCGTCGACCCAGGTTCATCGCTGCACCTCAGGAATGTCGCTTACTGAAGTCACACTTCAGCAGGCTTAAGTATGTGCGCAGTATCCACAATTAACTTTGACACCATTGTGAACAGAAGTTACTCGATCACTACCCGGCATGCAAACCAACAGTCGCCTTATACTGTATAGGCTATTACTAAAGTATTAGATTTAGGTGATATCGTACAAAATTCACAAAAACACTCTGCCATGACAATCATGGCAGAGTGTCTACGCTCAGGATGCCGGATGACGCTCTTCCGATTCCTCGTCATCGGACGACAGGATGCCATTCTGCTCGCCACCGGCCATGCCTCTGGCCAGCGCATCCACATACTGCTTGACCAGTTTCAGCGCCTCACCCTGCACCGCGACCCCGACGTCGTCGCCGCCCAGCTCCTGGAACCCCTCACTCACGAGCAGCGTATCCACCGTCTCGGGAACGACCTCGCACTGTGCCCCTGGAGGCACGTCGTCTGCCGGCTCATCCCCTTCGTCGCCATTGAGCGTAACCGTGATGTCGTCGATCTCACTGGATACCGCCCCGCAAGCGCTATCGACCGTTGTTGAGCGGTCGTTCAGCGGGGCTTCACCACCATCCTGCGCCGCCTCATCGGCACTCACCAGCCACGCACGCTGCTGGCTGCCGGTGGGCGATCCGGATAGCGGGTTATTGCGCAAAAGCGCCGTTACCTGAACATCCTGTATGGCTTCAGCCATGTGACAAACTCCGTATTCTCTGATTCCACAGCCAGGTTGTTGCGATGCACGCCCCGTACAAATGCGGCGAGACATCGACAACCCATTGACTCGAAACGCTGTTTTGCTGACCTGAGGCCCGCGCCGCCCATTGTGCGGGCGCGTCCGTCCGGCACCAATTCAGCTTTCGACCCAATACTTTGGCGCCATATTCACTGGCTCTCCCTAGAGCGCGCCAATGCGTACAAGAATCCGGGCGATGGCCTTGAAGGAGGTCTTGGGTACCGCATCACCGGGCTGGACATCCCCCCACAGTTGCCGGCATAGCAAGGGGTCGCGTTCGACCGGTATATCGGCAGCCACGGCTTTGCGGATGGCTTGGCCGGCGATCATTTTGCGTTCTTTGAGAGTGATTTCGGGGACTGACGTTTCGCCTTTGACATAGCGCAAGCCGATGACGGTGTCGTTGCCCACGATCAGCACGGTGGTCCGTTCGATGGCCTGGCTGAGGTTCTCCTCAAGAATTTCCCGCTGCGTCCGGCGGCGTTGCTGCTTGACCTCGGGGTTGCCTTGCGTGTCTTTGAAATCCCGCTTGAGCTCCTCCTTGGTCATTCGGTTTTCTTTTAGGAACTGCTGCTTCTGAAACACGAAATCGAGGATGGCAATGACGATGAACAGGGGAATCATCACCAGAAGCAGGATACGCAGAATGCGCTCGGTTACCGCGAGAATGCAGGAGACCCCGCAATAGGGCATGAGCACGAAATCCTGCACCGAGTAGTAGATCAACGCCCAGGCGACCGTGCCGATCACGCCGATCTTCACGATGGCCTTTCCCGACTCGACGAGGCGCTTCACCGAGACGAGGTTCTTGAAGCCGCTGATCGGGTTGATGCGTTGGGGATCGGGCGTAACCGGATGCACGGAGAACAGGAACCCGAACTGCGCCACGCTGGCAACCACGGCGGCCACCACACCCAGCATGATGATCGGCAGACACACCAGCAGGCCGAGATCGACCAGCCGCTCGATGGCCCGCGGCATTGCTTCGTCCCCGGGCAGTTCGCTCAGTTCAAAAATCAGCATGAAGGTCTCGAGCATCTGGCCGAAGAAGAAATCCCGCCCCCCCCAGATGACACCGAAAATCAGGATGATGCCGGCGGCGGCGACGACCTCCTTGCTCTTCGAAACCTGGCCTTTGCGGCGCGCCTGACGGAGTTTGTGCGGCGTCGCCTTCTCTGTTTTTCGGCTTTTGTCCTCGGCGCTCATCCCAGAAAGCCCCGTAGTCGCTCGATCCACTCCTCGCCGGTCACGAACTGGGTGGTGATGTAGTCGACCACCGTCGTCATGTACACCGCCATGATGAAGAAGACGCCGAGGCCCTTGAACGGCAGGGCAAGGAAGAACACGTTGATTTCAGGAACGAATCGATTGAGCAGCCCCATCACCAAGTCGATGAGAAAGACCACGATGATGCACGGCGAGGCCAGGATGAACGTCCACAGCATGATGTTCTGAAAGTACTCCAATGCCTGCTGCAGGCCATCGGGGTCGAGATTCGGCACCCAACTGAGTACCGGCCAGATACTGTAGCTGGCGTAAATGGCATCGATCAGCAGCAAGAATCCACCGGTAGTGAACAACAGCACCGTGGCCGCCTGCGCGAACAGGCTGCCCATGATGGACGCCTGGTCGCGGTACACGGGGGTGTACATCGATGCGGTGAACGCACCGCGCTGGATGTCCATCATGCGGCCAACGGATGCTGCGACCCAGAATGGGATACCGGCCAGAAAGCCGAAGAACAAACCGAGCAGGATTTCCTTGGGTATGAGAATGAAAGCATCGGTCGGGCCGACCCCGTCGGGCGGCAGTTGCATGTACACCAGCGGAACCACGATCACCGCCAGACTGACGGCGAACAGGCTGCGCAGCGCGCGACTGATCAGCGCCTCGCTCAGGAACGGCACGATGGCCATGACCGCAGCCAGACGAGTCACGCTGAGGATGATGGCGACCAGTATCCGCTCGAGGTCGAGTATGGCGCTCATCTACCCCCCGCCGGTGCCGGAGGTGATGATCAGATCGAACATGCTGATGGTGAACTCGTGCAGCTGATGCGCCATCCATCGCCCGCTGGCCAGCAGGGTCAGGGCGATGGCGATCAACCGCAGGGCGAAGGACATGGTCTGGTCCTGAATCTGCGTCAAACCCTGAAACAAGCCCACCAGCAAGCCCACCAGGGCGGCAATCCCCACCGGCAGCATGGACAGGGTCAGGACCAGGACCATCAACTGGCCCATGTGGTAGGTGATTTCACTCTCGGTCATGACGAACCCCCTGGCGCGGGCGCATCGCCGCGCGCCCGCTCGCGCTATTGATAGCTGAGCACCAGTCCGTGCAACAGCCGTGTCCATCCGTCGGCCAGCACGAACAGCATCAGTTTCAGCGGCAATGACACCGTCATGGGCGAGACCATGATCATGCCCAGCGCCAGCAGCACGCTGGAGACGATCAGATCGATGGCGACAAACGGCAGATAGAGAAGGAAGCCAACCTGAAACGCACTGGTGAGCTGGGTGGTGGTGAATGAGGGAATCAGCACCAGGAGATCATCTTCGGCGATCTCCACACTGCGCTCGTCTGCCCACATCGAGCGGGCGGCCTCGGCGAAGAACGTCTTCTGCTTGAGATCGGAATGGTGATCGAGGAATTCCCGTACCGGGCCTACGCTCTCGATCAGTGCATCCCGGGTCTCCGGTTTGCCCACTTCAGTGAGATCCACACCTGGTCGCGACAGGATATCGCCGACCGCATAGCCTACCGGCGCCATGATGTAGATCGACAGCACGACGGCCAGCGCATTGACTGCCAGGTTGGGTGGGACATCCTGCAACCCCAACGCGTTGCGGACGATCTTGAGGACGACGACCACCTTCAGAAACGAGGTGAGCGTGATCGCCATCAGTGGGCCGAGGCCCACCACCGCAAACAGCAGTATGAATGTCCCTGCACGCGGCAGGTTACCGAAGAGCTCATTAAGCTCCATGGGCGCTGAGTTCGACGATCCGCACCCCCAAGGTCTCGCCCACCTGGACGAGCTCGCCCCGGCCGACACGCCGGCCGTTGGCGCGGATGGTCACATCACTCATCCCTACCCCCGGCAGCAGCAATACATAGCCTGGTTGCATGGCGGCCAGCTCTTTCAAGGTGACCTGGACCCGGCCGAGCTCGAACGACAGCCCGATCTGGACTTCGTCGACACTGAACGTTTCTTCGACGTTCTCGACGTCTTCGACAGCCTCATCTTTCATCCACGCTCCCTCCACGACGGCACGATCGCCGTCCAGCTGCACTTTGATCCGATGGCCACCGGCAACCCGCAGGTAGGAGCAGCCGCCACTGCGCTCGAACCCCGGGCAAAGGACATCGCCAGGCTCCAGAGCGCGCATTTCTTCGACGCTGACCACCATCCGCGCCGCTTCAAGATCGAGCGGCACGGGCAGCCTGGCCAGATGCCGCCGACGCCGATCGTCCGGTGAGTCGAGGATCACGTCCTCCAGACGCATCAGCCCGGGCGAACTGGCGGCCAGACGCACAGTGAAGCTGGCCGCTTCCGCACCCTGCTCGCGCAGATCGAACACCCAGCAGGGCTGAACCGCTTCCGCAGCCGCGGGCAAACCGATCCGAGTCAACGCAATGGGCATTCTGAACATGCGCCCGAGAGTATCGAGATGGTGGCCCAGAACTGCCTCCATCACGCCCAATTGAAGCGCCGTCGGCAACTCCACGAAGTCGGCGGAGTCGACCCAGGGTGAAACCGCCTCGCCGATCAAACTGGCCGCCATCCAGAAGCGGCAGGACACGCCGCTGGTTTCCAGCTCGACGCCGTTGCCGCCGCTGGCGGCCTGAGCCTGGCGTTCGTAGCCGCGAAACGACAGACGGAACTTGCGTTCCCCCAGCGATAGCGGAATACCCCAGACCTTGCGGATCAGCAGGTTTGCCATCGCCACATCCGCCGGGCGCAGACGCTCGAGAACGGGCGAGAAGACCGGCGAGGCCAACGCCGCATCGTCGGCGACGATCATGAAGCCTTCGCCTTCCGAGAACGCCTGTGCCCCCGGAGCGATCAGCGCCGCCGCGCCGGACACGGCACCGGCATCGGTATACGCCGCAGACTCTTCAGTGGCTGACTCATCGACCGATGGGTCCGACGGCGGCGGCGCGTCCGGATCCTCGGGCGAGTGGGTGATCGATTTCGCAGTTCCCCGGGTCACAGTGGTATCCGTGCTGGCGGCCGAAAACACACGAGCCGTGCGTCGCGTTTTGGTAGGCCTCAATCTTTCGCGCCAGCGGGGGACCGGGTCAATTCACCCAAAGCCTTACCCGCGACACGATCTGAAGCGTGCGCAGGGTCGTTTCGATCAAAGCATAGACACAAAGCCTAGGCCGTCCGACACATTGACAGCCAAATCACCGAATTGCGGGCCCCGTCAGTCGCCGTCGGCTTCGTTGAATGCCGGGCGCACGCCCAACGCGCGCACAAGGTCCAACCGCAGGTCATGATGCACGACGGTCAACGCGCGCAGGGCTGTTTGCAGGGCATCGGCGTCGTCCGCATAGGCGCGAGCCAGGGGTGGCGCTATGGCCGCAATCGCCGCCCGCGCCGCATCGAGATCCGCCGCTAACCGCATCGCTAGCGCTTTGTCATCTGTGGCCACCAAGGCCAGGATGCCCTGGCCATCGACGTCACCCAGCAGGGCGGCCACGCCGTCCAGGTTGGCGATGATGTTCTCCAGCGACTGGCCGCTCAGGTGGGATTCGAGCGCCGTGGGGTCCAGCGTGCCTCGGCGAACCGGCGCCTCCAGCTTCGCCCGCTTGAGGCCGTCGATACCGTTGATCAAGGCATTGACGAGGGTATCCAGGGGCGGCACACCCTCAGCGCCGGCCAACAAGGCCTCGCGCGCCGGCCCGCGCCAGCGCAGCGCCAATGTCTGCGCCTGCACGGCAAGATCCGCCCCGGCGGCCACGAGGTAGTCGCAGATTCTGGGCTCTGTGGGCAAACGGGCAGAGGTCTGGGTATCGAACAACAGGTACTCCAGCACCGGCAGACCACGCCCGAACACGTTCTGCTGTTGCAGAAGCTCGGCGGTCAGCGCAAGGCCTTCTGCACCCACCGCCTGCGCGATACCCCGACGCATGGCATCGGTCCGCCGACCGCCGGGCATGAGATGACTGTCGATGCGCCACTCGAGCGCCGGAGTACCCTCGCGGGCCGGGCCGAATCGCCACAGGCTCACCCGCTGCCAGGCCGTCATGGCCTCGCGCCAGGCCGCTTGCGCAGCGTCCATTGCATCGGGGGCCGGATGGGCACAATAGGCGTCCAGCCGAATCGCCAAGGTATCGGCACTGCTGGCAAACGCGTCGTAGCCCGGCACGATGACTGCGTCCACCGTATGCTCGACGGCCGACTGGGGAGAAACCGCCTGTGCCGCAGTGCACAGGGACATTGCCAGAAACACGGCGAGCATCCGAACGATCATAGTGGACCTCATGCTGGCAGCCAGAGCAGGTGGTTGTCCCAAAGAAGATCCGGCGCCTCCTGCAGGCCGGTCGATCGCCCATTGAGATCGAGCACCTCAATGCGGCCGTAACTGTTGCTGACCGTCAGGAGCCCGTCGTGAACAGCCAGTCCGCAGACCTCCGTCAGGTCCACCGTCGCGCGCAAGCGAGCGTCCGCGCCCCAGATACCCACTCGCCCGCCACGCGGACTGGTCACCACGGCGCATCCGCTGGCCGGGTGCACAGCCACACTGCCCAGGTAGTCGTTGAACCCGGCCCATTCGGCGGATGAGGCGACATACGGGCTCAGGAGCTGTCCACTCGCATCCAGCCGGTACAGCAGGGGGAGCGGTCCCTCGACGGTACTGGCTTCGCGGCGGTACTGCCCGGCGACGGCCACCGACCCGTCGGCCGCCAGCCCCAGGTGGCGAAGGCTGAGCTTGGGATCGGGTGTACGCGCCTGGGTCAGCGTGCGGCCGTCATCGGCAAGCGTCACCACGCTCGGGTCCATGGTGTCCAGGTTCAAGGGCGTCCGCCCACTGTCGGGGTGGGTGGCCACACCACCCAGGGCCACGATCAGGCGGCCATCGGGGCGCACGACCAGCTCATGCGGGCCGATACCCGGCAGCGGCCATTCGTCGAGCCGCCGCCAGGATGCGCTGTCCCAGACACCCAACACCCCCTGACCGCTGTCTGTGGCGTTCTCCGTGGTGTAAAGGCGCTCGCCGTCGGGCGAGAAGCCGGCGTGGCCATAAAAGCGACGCTCCGCTGGCGCCTGTAATGTCTTCACCACACGCGCCGCCGAAACGTCCAGCACCCAGCCGGTGTTGGCCGGCCTGCGTCCCATGAGCACCGCCAGCCCGGGTACGCGCGGGTGCGCGCTCAGGCCATGGCCACGGGCCGGGAGCGGCAGGTAGATCACCTCGCCGGCGCGGGCGATCGCCCAACCATGACGGCCGTCGCGGTGGTCCGCCGCGCCCACCACTACCCCACCGGTCGCACTCAGGGACGGCCAGGCAGACAGCGTGCCGAGAGCGGCCATGAGTTTGAGGACTGCTCGACGCGTAATCATAAGGCCTCCAGGAAACGCAGAAGCGATGCGCGCTCATCGGCAGGGAGGCGGCGGAACCCCGCGGCGGCGGCGCGCGCCTCGCCGTCGTGCCAGAGCACGGCCTCGGTCAGCGAGCGCGCCCGACCGTCATGGAGGAATGCCGCCCCGCGTGTATCGGCAAGCCGCTGCCCTAACCCCCACAGCGGCGCGGTCCGCCATTCGCCACCGGCATCGTCGGCCAGCCCCGGACCCAAGTCGTGTAGCAGCAGATCGGTGAATGCGGCGACATCGGTGCCGTCCGATGCCGGCAGTCGCGGCACATGGCAACGGGCGCAGCCCAGGTCCGCGAACAGCTTGAACCCCGGCTCGGACAGCCGGCCGCGGGGGGGCGGCCGGCGGGCGACAAAGGCTGTGACGGCAGCGAGGATGGTATCGGAGACCTCGGGCTCGCCGACACGGTTGGCGCCTTCGGGGCGGCCGAGGCACTCGGTCTGCCGCGGTGCGCACGTGGTGTCGGGATAATAGCGGCTGGTCAGTCCCATATCGGCGGAGAACGCGGCGGCCACCTGATGGGCCAGATCGGGGTGGTCGGCCTTCAACCCGAAGCGCCCGACCCGGCGGGCGCCGTCGAGACGATCGGTCACCCAGCGCGCCCGGCCGCTGATACCGTCGCCATCCCCATCGTCAGGGTCAGCCAAGGCCAGGATCGCCGTCTCGGGAACAGCAGCCAGCCGCCCCACCCCGTGCAACGGCGGTGCCAGCCGCGGCGACAGGCTCGTGGCAGGGTCCAGTTCCCCATGGCTCAACCGCCTCAGGGTGTATGTCGGCGCGTTCAAACTGACCGTACCGCCATCGTGCAGCCGAATCGTCAAGGGACGGTAGCGCACCCGCAGCACCCCTTCGCCCGGTATGCCGGCACCCAAGGGCTGCAACTGCGTGCCATAGGCCGGATCGGCGCCCACCAACTGCATGACCAATGCGGGGTTGTCGCTACCCGCCCGCGGCGGCGACCCACCGGCGCCGCCGCGATGACAGGTTGAGCAGGCGCGCGCGTTGTACAAGGGTCCGAGTCCGTCACGCGCCCGTGTCGACGCCGGCGCCTGCACCCAGGGCAAGTCGAAGAACGACTGCCCCATGGCCGCCTGCAAAGCCTCGTCCAACCCCTCACCCAGGGCCGTGACGGGCAGCGCGGCGCACAAGACCAACACCAAGGCTTTCATAGGGATTCGAGAAAGGCGATCAACCGCGCCCTATCGTCTGCCGCCAGGGTGCGAAAACCCTCGCGTGCTGCATCGGCCTCACCGCCATGCCAGAGAATGGCCTCGGCCAGCGTACGGGCGCGGCCATCGTGGAGAAAGCCCGCGCGTGGATTGACCGCCTGCGCCAGACCGATCCCCCATAGCGGGGCGGTGCGCCATTCCCGGCCCGTGGCGTCGTACTCCGGCCGACCATCGGCCAAGCCCGTGCAGCGCAGGGTGAACACGCCGTCCGCTTCGCTCACCGGCTGGCAGTCGCCACCCATGTCGTGCAGCAGGACATCGGTATACGGGTAAATGGTCTGCCCGCTGGTGGGCGCGAAACGCGTCTGCACCGGCCCGAGCATCAGGCCTTCGATGGTGCCGAGCACCGAACCGGCGGCCTCGCCGGTCACCAGTGTCGGTGTATGGCAGCCCGCACAGCCCAGGTCGGAGAACAAGACCTCGCCCGCCCTCACCGCGGGATCCTCGGTATTGCGACGCTCGGGCACCGCCAGAGTACGGCTGTAGAACTCCACCAACGCCAAGGTCAGTGCATCCGCCTTAGGCGCAGCGTCGGTGACGCAGCCCGCTTGCACCGGTGTACACACTGGATCGGGGAACAACGGGTTGGTCACTCCCATGTCACCGCGAAACGCACCGGCGAGCTGCTGCAACAGACTGGGATTACCCGCCTTGTAGCCGAAGCGGCCCACGGCCCAGCGGTTTGTGGCGACATCCCAGACACGGTTGACCCGGCCGGAAATCCCATCGCCATCGGCGTCGTCCGGATCGGCGGCGCCAACGAGGGCCGCCTCGGGCAGCGCCTCGATCAACCCCAGGCCGAACACCGGCGGTGCGGTGCGTGGCGACATCATCACCTGCGGGTGCAGCGGACCGTCACGCAGCTCGCGCACGTGATACACCGGCTGGCGCAATGAAAAGGCAGTGCCATCGGCGTACTCGCCGGTGACCGGCTCATAGGTGATAAACCCCCAACCCTCGCCGGGGCCTTCTGTGGCGAAGGTCTGTAGCTGATCGCCGTACGTGGGCTCGGGCACGACGCCGCCCGTACCGCCGTCGCCGGGCACGGACAGGCGCAGAAACGTGGATGCCATGGGTTCGCCGGGCGTGGCCGGCGGCTGGCCGCGGCCGTCGTGTACGTGACAACCCTGACAACTGGTTTCGTTGAACAGTGGTCCCACGTCGGGGCGGGCACCGCGGAAGAGAAAATCACCGCGTTTGAAATGACCTTGCTCGATGAACGACAGGGCCGGCGAGAACTGGCTGTAGGCACGCGGACCGGTCACGGTGGTGGTCAACGCCCCCCCGGCAGGTGCGGCATCGCCCGCCCAGGCCGGTGTGCCAAACACCCATCCCAGGATAAGAAATAGCCGCGAGGTTGCCCCCGCGGCCAAAATCGCGCGTCGGAGAGTGCGCATCAAAAGAAGGCGGGGCTGTCCTCGATCTCGTAACTGACTTCGCCCAGAAGGGCGGCGATCGCCGCTTCGATACTTCCGGTCTGGGTCTGCAGGGCGACGACCACGTTGTTCACCAGCAGGTTGTTGGCCATGTTGGCATTGAGCACTGGGCGGTCATCGGCGTCCTTGCCCGGATACTGGGCGACGAGTTGATCGAACGGCGTACCGGCGTCGGCCTTGTCGACGATGACCTGGGCGGCCATCTGGGTGGCATCGAGCTGCGTCTTGAGTTGTTCGGCCAGTGCGGCATCGCTGGCCTTGAGCAGATCGTAGATGCCGGGGCCGCTGATCTGGCTACCGTCGATGCGCGTGTACTCGCCCAAGTAGGTGTTGCGTATGCCCAGTGCGTTCAGATAGATGTCGCGGTGGGTGTTGTCGCTGAAACAGGAATGTTCGTCCTCCTGCGAGGCCGCCGCCAAGGCGACCAGGATGCGCTCCCCGGCCAGCTCGCCGTAACTCAGGCTGCCCATGCCCACAAGCATCTTCAGCAGCGACTGATCCTGGTTGGCCGGGTCGGTAAAGCGCGCGCGATAGTTGTCGGCACCCGGCGCCCAAGCCTCGGTGACCCGGGCCAAATCGTCGATCAGAAGGTCGGCCGCGGCCAGCAGGTAGGCGCCACGACGCTGGCACACCGTGGCCTCGGCCGGCGCCGTGCCATTGGTGCACCCCTCACCGGCCACGTAGTCGGTGTACGGCCGCTGGCCCGGCGTGGCATCGCGCGGCGACTCGCCATCCCAAGCCGATTCGCCGGCGTTGAGATCCTGGCCCCAGAGCAGGAACTCGATGGCATGGTAGCCGGTGGCGACGTTGGCCTCGTTCTCGCCGAACTCATTGACCGCCGCCAGGCCGGCGGGCGAGATCTCGAATCCGGCATCCTGTATGAATCCCGCGGCCGGCTGATCGCTGTTGCTGCTGTTTCCGTCCACCTGCGCGGCAACATAGTCGATGAGCGCCTCATCCAGCGGCCAGGCGTTGATCCGGCCTTCCGCCCCTTCACCGGCAACCAGTTCGCCCTCGTCGTTCAAGTCGTCGATAGGGCCACCGCGGAAGCGATACACCTCGGTCTGCCCGTAGGGCTCACGGGCCTCGCGCCATGCCGTGCGGGCGGCATCCAGTGAAGCCTCGGAGGGGTTTTCCACCAGCGCGGCCAACGCCTCGCGCAACGTCCGGGCGGAGGTCAGGGAGTCCTCGTACGCCGCGTGGGCGATGACGGCATTCTGCTCGATGACGGCTGCGACATCCGCGGCAAACGCCCCGGCGGGCAGCGTCAACGCAGTGATGAGGGACAACGGACGGAACATGGGGGCTCCCCGAGAGGCTTTGGTTTAGCGAACGTTAATGCGAACCGTTTTTATTTGCAACAAGCCAACTCGCTCTTGGTCTTGGCCGCGCACGCTTGCAGGGCCGACTGTTCTTGTAATTAAATGAGAATCATTATCGTTTAATGGCGCAAGACTCCATGCCTCCTATCACCTACTTCGCCGACTTGAGCCCCTGGCAACGCCGCACCTTGTGCGGCCTGCGCTGGCGACTCGCCGGCAGCGGCCGAACTCCGGCCGCCAGCGATCCATTGCTGGATGCGTTTGTCGAGGACCTTCGTCGCGATCCGTGCCGTCCGATCCACTGCGGCGCGCTGCCGGATGCCACCATCAGCCCCGATGAACGCCTGATACTCGGCGCACTGACCGCCAGTCGCTGCGGTCGCCCGGCAGAGTTGCGCGGTTTGCTCAGTCATCTGCTCAAGCCCAGCGCGGTCCGCTCCGCCGCTTATCGACTGTTGTCGATAGGCGGGCCGCGAGTCCTACCCGGCTAGACGTCGGATAGGGCACGCCCGCTGTGGTGTATGATGCGCCGACAGTTCCACCCACCACGGAAAGCGGCGTATTCCCTCCATGCTTGCCCGACTGTTCCGCCCCAAATGGCTACATCCGGACCCTCAGGTACGCCTGCGCGCGCTGACCGAGAAATCGCTGGATGCTGCGCAACTGGCCCGCGTCGCGGACGACGACCCCGACCCGGCCGTGTTCGGTGCCGCCATCGCCCGCCTGACGGACTTGCGCACGCTCGATGGCATGGCCCGACGCGGCGAGGATATTCGCGCCCAGAAGGCCGAATTGCGCTTGCAGGCCTTGCTGGCCGGTGCGACGCCTGAAAGCCCGCCACTGGCCGAGCGCCTGCGCTGGCTGGCCCTGCCCCAACCGCCCGATCGCCTGTGTGCCCTGCTGTGCCGGGCGCAGGAGGCCGAGATCCGCGATCTCTTGCTGCCGCGGGTCGACGAACCGGCCGCGCTCGAGCAGTTGGTGCTCACCGAAGGCGCGGTGGAGGCGCGGCGCAAGGCCCTGGAGCGAGTTACCGACGAGGCAGCGCTGGCGCGTCTGGAGCGAGCGCTCAAAGGCAAGCACAAGACGTTGTACCGCGAGGCCCAGCAGCGCCTGCACGCCTTGCGCGAACACGCCCGCGCCGTGGCCCTCGCCGACAGTCTAGTCGCCACCGCCAGGGCACTCGGCAGCGGCAACGGCGCGCCGCCGGATCATGGGCAACTGGCCCACATCGATCGCCAGTGGCGCGAGCTGTCCGAGGACGTCCGCCGCCCCAAGACGGATGCATTTGCCGCCGCGCGTGAGCTTCTGGCCGCGCGCATCAACGAAAGCGCCCGTCAACGTGCCCACGGCCGCGACCTGCTCAATGCTCTGGACCAGTTGCTGGCCCGCCTGCAACGCGAGCCCGGCGACCCGGTTGAGGCCACCGCCGAACTCGATGGCATCGAGGCCGAGTGGCTGGCGCTGCCCGATACCGCGCGCAGCGAGAATCTGCGCTTCGCCGAGCGCCTCGGCCAGTGCCGCGAGGCGCTGGCCCTGGTCACGCGTGACCATGAGCGTCACGCACGCCAGCGCCAGACCCTGGATAAGGCGCAGCACCTGCTGGAGCGCGAGTCCGCCCTCGGTGAGGCGGACATCCGCCAGATCGCCACCGCTTGGCACGGCCTGCCCGTCCCGACCCGGCGCGAGTTGGACTTGTCCGCACAGTGGCCGCAGATGGAGCGCGCGCTGCGTCAACGGCTGGACGTACAGATGGCCGGCCATACCGCAGACATCACCGCCGCCGAGGATGCCCTCAGCGCGATGAGCGAGGCACTGGATGCCGAGCAGTTGCAGCCGGCGCTCGGCGCCGCAGACCGTCTGCGACAAATCCTCAAGCACAGCCGCGCACTCTCCGAGAGCGAACGACGCCAGTTCGAAAGTGCGCAGCGGGCGCTCCAGCCGCGTCTGGCAGAGCTCAAGGACTGGCGCCGCTGGGGCACCCGCCGTTCACGCGAGGAACTGGTGGCAGCGGCGGAGCACTTGGCCGCCGGGCATGCCGATATCGCCGAGCGCGTGCGCGAGTTGCGCCAGCTACGCCAGGCCTGGCGCGAGCAAGACAAAGTGGCCGGCCTCGCTCCGGCGACGCTCAAAGAACGTTTCGAGACCGCATGCAAGACCGCGCACGGCCCGGTGGCCGATGCCCGTCGCGCGCGCCGCGAGGCCGAACGCGGTGCCCGCGAGCAGCGAGAGGGCTTCCTCGAAGAGGTGCGCACCCAACTCGACGCCCTGGACCTCCAGTCCACGCCCTGGGACGACTTGTTGCAACAGCGGCGTGATTGGATCAGCCGCTGGAAGGCGCTGCCGCCGGTGCCACGTCCGTTGTGGCGCAACCTGAGCGAGCGCTTCAATGGCGCTCTCGAGCCGCTGGACCGGCTGATCGACGGCGAGCGCGACCGAGAGATTGCCCGACGCCGCGCACTGATCGACGACCTCAAGTCCCGTATCGAGGCGGGCGATGCGGACGCGCTGGTGAACGACGCCAAAAGCGCCCAGGCCGCCTGGAACCCCAGCGTACGTGCCGACCGCAAGCGCGAGACGCAGTTGTGGAAAGAGTTTCGCACCGTGTGCGATCTCATCTTCAGCCGCCGCAATGCCGCACGCGAGGCCGACCGCGCCAGTCGCGACCGACTCCGCAGCGCCCGCGAAGCCATCTGCACCGAGCTGGAGTCCGCCACCGTCGACGAGCCGACGGCTATCGATGCACTACTGCGCGAGAGCGAAGCCCGCTGGCACGACCTGGCCAGCGGCGCCGGCGAGACGCTGCAACGCCGCTACGAGCGTGCCGTCGACACCTTGCGCGAGCGTGCCGACAACCGACGCCACGCTGCCCATCGGCAAGCCCTTGCCCAGCGTCTGAATGAGCATCACGGCGATGCACCCGGTGCCGACGAACACCTCGAAGCGGTTATCCGTTTGGAGATCCTGGCCGGTCTGGACAGTCCGCCGCAGGACCGCGAGCGACGCCTACGGCTGCAGGTCGAGCGGCTGCATGCGGGGCTTGCCGATCGCGCCGGGGATGCCCCGCTGTGGGACGAAGCCCGCGAGATCGCCGACCAATGGCTGGCCCTGCCGGCGGTAGATGGCGGTCTTCCGCTGCGCCAACGTTTCGCCCAGGCCTGGCAGGCCATCGACCAGCGCGGCGAACACTGATGGCCACGGTCATCCTCGATCTGGACGATGTGTTGGGCAATCTGCGCGAGGCCTTGTACCGCACCCTGGTTCGCCACAGCACGCATGATCGCCATTGGAACGACTGGCACCACTACGACCTGTCGCTGCATTTCCCTGACGTGGCCGACCGGCTGGATGACTTGCTGATGGCCGAAGCGACCCTGGAGAACTGCGAACCGGAACCCGGTGCAGCGGCGGCCACGCGAAGGCTCAGGGACGAGGGGTTCGGGCTTGCGGTGATTACCGCCCGCGGCTGGCACCCGAACGCCCTGAACCTTACCCGTGCCTGGCTCGAGAGCCACGAGTTCGCGTTCGACTCGCTGGCGGTCGTACCATTGGGCGGTGACAAACTCAGTTGTATCGCAGCACTGGAGTCGATCCGGCTGGCGGTCGACGACCATCCGCGCCATATCGACCGTTACCGCGGGGCGGGCATCCCCGCGGTCATGATCAGCCGGCCGTGGAACCGCCACCACGATGCGCCGCGCATCGACGATCTGGCCGCGCTGCTGGATCAAGGTCGTCATCATCTGGGGCCATGTTCAGAGCTTCCTTAACGAAAGGACTACCTATGCACCGCCGTCAGTTCCTCACCGCGGCTGCTGCCGGACTCGCGGCCGCACCCCTGGCCCGCGCCGCCGGCGCGGACGACAAGCCGATCGAATGGCGCATGGTCACCAGTTGGCCGCGCAATGCGCCGGGGGTCGGCGTCAACGCACAACGGGTGGCCGACCTCATCGGTGCGCTCTCCGGTGGCCGGCTGACCGTCAAGCTCTTTGCCGCCGCGGAGCTGGTGCCCCCCTTCGAGGTCATGGACGCGGTCGGCCGCGGCACGGCCGAGATGGGGCATACCGCGCTGTACTACGGCGTCGGCAAGTCTCCAGCCCTGCATTTCTTCACCACCATCCCCTACGGTCTCACCGCGCTGGAACTCTCGGCATGGCTGGAGTTCGGCGGCGGCAATGCGCTCAAAGACGAGATTCTGGCGCCATTTGGCATACGCAGCTTCTATGCGGGCAATTCCGGTGTCCAGGCCATGGGTTGGTTTCGCGAGCCGATCGAGTCGGTCGCCGATCTCAAGGGCCTGAAAATGCGGATCGCAGGCCTCGGCGGACAAGCACTGGCCAAGCTGGGCGTCACGCCGGTGCTTATGCCGCCAGGGGAAATCTACCAGGCGCTCTCCGGCGGAGTGGTCGACGCCGCCGAATGGGTCGGGCCATGGAACGACCTGGCATTCGGCTTGCAGAAGGTGGCCAAGCACTACTACCTGCCCGCCTTCCACGAGCCCGGACCGTCACTGGACGCCATGGTGAACCTGGAGGCCTACAACGCCTTGCCCGCCGACTTGCAGGCCATCGTCGCCAGCGCCTGCCAAGCCGTTGCGCTCACCGCAAATGCGGACTTCCTCTACCACAACATCGACGCCTTGCAGGTGCTGATCGACGAACACGACGTCACGGTCCACACCCTGCCGGACGATGTCGTGGAAGCCCTGGGGCCGGCCAGCCGCGAGGTCATCGATACCGTCATGGCCGAGGACGAGACCGCCGCTCGGGTAGGGGAATCCTATATGGCATTCGTGCGCAAGGCCGTGCCTTATCAAGCGCGGATGGATGCCGAGCTGTTGGCGCAGCGGGCGAAAGTCTGGGGCTGAACCCCCACTCAAGCCCGACGGGTACTGAGAGGCGGCCGTCAGGCGGAGGGTCAGCGGAGTGCGCAGGCGGCGACGAATGCACTATGGTGGGAGGGTAGGAGAGCCGTCGCAGAAGCGTTCAGCGAACGATAAGAACGGGAGAGAGGAAGAGCACCATGGAGCATGAGTACACGATCCTGTGTGTCGATGATGAGGAGAACATCGTCAAGAGCCTCAAGCGGGTTCTGGCGCGCGAGGGCTATCGGGTACTGACGGCACTCAGTGGGGCGGACGGCCTGGAAATCCTGAAGACCGAGAACGTCCACTTGGTCATTTCGGACCAACGCATGCCGCAGATGAGCGGTTATGAGTTTCTCAAGACGGTTCGTGAACGCCACCCCGGTTGCGTGCGCATCATGCTCTCGGGGTTCAGTGACTTCGAAAGCCTCATCAAGACCGTCAACGAAGGCGAGATCATCCGCTTCCTGTCAAAGCCCTGGGACAACAACGAGCTGCGCGACACCGTACACATGGTGTTGGATCAGGAGCTGATCATCCACAAAGTGCGGGAGATTCTGCGCAATGTGGACGGTGTCGCACGCGTGGCCCGGGGCCTCAGGACGGAGACCTACCGTGAGAACGACACCATCGTCATGCGGGTGTCGTCGGACGAGAAAATCACCGACGAGACCGAGATCTACCACTTGCTGGAATTTCTGTTCAAGGCATTCAACCTGGACCAGAACGACCAGGTCAATCTTCAGGCCAAGACCATTTCGAAGGATCAGAACACGATCGTCTTCGATATCGACATCGGCCGGGGTGTCCGGCTCAAGGTGATCATCCCCGACCCCCGCCACGCATCGAGCGAGAACGGGGGCAGTGAGACGGTACGGCCCAACAGCGACACGAGCGGGGACGCACCTACTCCAGCGTGAACCACTGAACCTCGACCCGGCGGTTGAGATCGGCATCCGTACCGGCCGGCTCTTCCCAGCCCCGCCCAACCAGTTCGATGCGTTCCGGCTCGAGGGCCGGAAACCGCTCCAGAAGCGCCGCGCGCACCGCCTCGGCGCGCTGCTTGGACAACTCCATCGCCTTGAGCGACATCGAGCGCACCAGGGTTTCGCCGCCTTGTTCGCGGAATTCCGCCACCCGTGTGTCGTCCACATGCCCGCGCAGGAGCACGACCGAGCCGGGGCTCACCTGGAGAAAGCCCTTGATGGTGTCCAGGTAGCCGACGTTCTCGGCCGCGGTCCTGTCCAATCGGGCCGAGTTGGGCTCGAAGAAAAAGCGGATGTCCTTGCTGAGGATGGCATCGCCTTCCAGCGCCTGGCGGGTGGTGGTGCGGATCGGGGCAATGGCCACCTTCTGCGCGGCGAACACCGGCTCGGCGGCCAGTGCATCCAGCGCCGCCGTGGCGACGAAGCGGTCGGCGTCCGCCGGGTTCTTGATGATGTCACTGCCGTAGGCCAGCACGGCTGATTGGAAGATCCCGCCGAACGAACCGGCGGCATCGATGGTGCCGGCAAAGAAGGCCTGGTTTTCCGGCAGGTTCGACAAGTGCACCCGCGAGAGCTCGGCACGGGTCTCGTCCTCGCTCCAGCCGAACGCCCCGGCGACCGTGGCGATATGGGCATCGGGTTCGTCACGAAGACGGCGATTGCCCTCCAGCAGGCCGTGCACCAACCCCTTGACCATCTCCGGGTGCGCCTTGGCGAAGCCCTGGTTGACCGTGAGAATGTCCGCCACGATCAGCAGATTGCGGTTGGACACCAACACCTTGGCCCGCCCTCCCGACGCCGCCACGACCTCGTCTGTCCGCGGCGACCAGCCCACGCAGCCATTGAGGCGCCCGCCGCCGGCCAGTTCGTGCTCATAGGCATCGCAGGCTACGAATGCGTCCTCGTAAAACACCAGACCCAGTTCCTGGGGGCCGGGGCGGGCATCGAGATCACGCAGCACCTTGACGGCGACACCGGCCTCCTCGGCCAGGTAGCGGATGAAGAACTCGCTCTCGTTGAACTGGGCCGCCGCCAGGGTCTTGCCGCGCAACTGGTTGATCGAGGTGATACCCGTGTCGACCACCAGCATGTCCGCGCCGCGCGAGAAGGCAATCTGCGCCGGCACCTCGACCTGAAATTGACGACCGAGCACTGCCAGCACATCGGCGGTGGTCGCCGAGGCGGCGAAACGTCCATTGTTGAGCGCCGACCAGTTCTCGCCCTCGCTCATGGACAGCTTGACCTGGAAGCCATAGGTCTTGGCGAAGAACGACTCCGGGTTGGGCGCCAACCCGCCGTTGGCAACGATCAGCCCGCCGTACCCGGCGTACTCGCTGATGTCCACCTCGACCACGCCGCTCTTGGGTTCGTACGCCGCCGGCTGGGCGAGCTGCGGCGGCCCGGACAAGGGCTCGATCGGCGGCGGCGCATCGCCCGCGGCGGTGTCTACGGGCGCCGTGGCCGGCGATGCGGCCGGGTCGGTTCCCGCAGCCGGGGGATCGCCCCCGATCTGATCGCGATAGACCAGCCAGCCGCCGAAGGCGAGCAAGGCCGCCACCAGGACAATGGTGAGCAGGATGCCGATCGCCGAGCCACGCTGGCGGGATGCGCCCAGGCTACACGGGGTGCAACGGTGTTGGTCGAACTGCTGCCGCCTCATGCGGACTCCTCCATACGGGTACTCTGGCGGCGCCGGAGCAGATCCGCCGGCGGCGCACCGCCGCTGATCTCATCCAGGGCGCCGAACAAATCCTGTTGATCGAGCAACCAGCGATTGGCCTCGTTGAGCGATGCGCTGATGGCATCTACCGAGCGGGCGACCTGGTCCTCGTCGGTGGCGAGCAAGGCCTGATCGCGCAGCAAGGCGGCCTGCTGGTCGATGCGGGCGAGTTCGGCCTCGACATGCTCGAGACGATCACGCGCATCGCGGTGGGCGGCCAGACGGGCGTCGATCACCGACTGCTGCTGGGTGAGGCTATGACGAAGATCGTCCGCGAGCCCGTCGTCGGTGAGCCGCTGCTGCAACCGCGCCTGCTGGGCGGTCAGGTCCGCGGCCTCGGCATCGGCGGTCGCCACCACCCGGGTGATTGCAGCGCGCGCCACCAGAAGCTTCAGGTGCAGCCAGCACAGACGGCTGAGGTCCTCGCCATGGTCACCCACGGCCTGTGCGCGGCCGAGAATGTCGACCACTTCCGCGCAGCGCGCCTGAAGCGCCGCCTGGCGGCGCTGATCGGCCGGGTCCAGCCGCGCCAGCAAGGCGTCGATGCGTTGGTCCCAGCCCGGCGCCGGGGGCCGGTCGCGGGCGTCCACGGCACGGCGGAAGCGGTAGTTGCGGCTGAGCACCGCCAAATAGGCGATCTCCAACCCTACGCCGATGAGCCAGAAGCCCGGGTTGAGAAAGCCGCCCAACAGACCGAAGGCCGCCAGCGCCAGCCAGTTGGGCGGCACGATCATCCCCAGCGGGCGCGCGTTGAAAGCCGCGGCGAGGTAACGGCCCGCGCTCACGCCGCGCCCCCCGTCGCCAAATGGCGCAGGGCCTCGGGGACGAAGTCCAGGTCGGAGGCCTCGCGCACCGCCAGGCGCATCTGGAAGTCCATCACATCGGCGGGCACTGGGTTCTGGTAGCCTTCCAGACAGGCGGACAGCGCGGTCTCCAGAGTTTGCCCGCTGGTGCGCACCTGCCGGTACACCTTGACCGCCAGCGCTTCAGCGGCCCCCGGGGTAAGCAGCAGCGGCAAGCGTGGCGACAGCGCCGTCATCAATGCCGCATCCGCATCCAGGCCTTGCTTGCGCAATAGCGCGCGCAACAACGCCCCGCTCTCCTCGGGCCGCGTGGTCGGCAGCAACGGGACCTTCACATCCACACGGCCGGGGCGTTTGAGGTCCACCTCGATCAGATCGGGGCGGGAGGAGGCAAGTATCCACATGATGCGACCGCGGTTGTCCGAGTCGCTCATCTCCTGGGCGATCATCGCGTACAGGCGGCCGGACAGCCCGCTGTCGCCGCCGCCGGCGTTGCGCCGCCCCAACGCCTGGTCGGCCTCGTCGACGAACACCATGCACCGCCCCAGCGCGCGCACCAGGCGGAAGATCGTCTCCAGGTTGCTCTCGCTGGAGCCCACCCAGCGGTCGCGGAAGTTCTTCAGCCGCACCACAGGTACACCCGCCTCGCCGGCCAGGCACTCCACCAGGTAGGTCTTGCCGGTGCCCACCGGGCCGCAGATGAGATACCCCATGGGCAGCGCGCCCAGGTCACCGCCGTGCCACAAGGCAATGTCCTGGCGCAGCCAAGCCTTCAACGCCTCCTGGCCGTGGTAGTCCTCGAGCGTACGTCGCGATTCGATGAACTCCACCAGATCGCGCGCATCGCGCTCCACCAAGGCCTTCTTGGTGCGCACCCAATCGTCGGCGGTCAGCGCCTGCCGCTGGTGACCCTTGACCTTTGCCAGGCTTTCGACGGCGGTGACAGTCACACCGGAGAGCGCCCGGGCCATGGCGTGGGTATCGGCCGCCTCGCCGGCGAACACCGCTGGCCGGTCGACGGCCAATTGCGCCAGTGCCGCGGCCAGGGTGCCGGCATCGGGCAGGGGTACACGGACCCGCGCGGCGTGGGGGTTGAAGGCCACCAACGGGTGCAGGTCATTGAGGCTGTCGGCGATCAGCAGGCTGGCGAACGGGGCCTCGTGAAACGGCGACTCGCCAGCCCAGTCGCGCACCAGGCTGACCATGCCGCCAAGCTCGTGTCCCCAGCCCGGACCGGCCGGCAGGATCTGGTCTGCACCGCGCAGGATCACCGCCACCTGCAGGCCGCTGCCCTGGCCCAATGCGGCCAGATTGGCAAGGTAGCGCACATAGTGGCTGAGATACTCGACGGCCTGGCGCGGCTCGCGTGGCAAGCTCTTCAGACCCTGAGCGGCCGGCCACTGCAGTACCTGATGCCCACCGCGCAGAATGCGCAAGCCGTTGCCCAGGTCGAATCCAAAGACGACGTCGAACCCGGCCAGCAAACGGTCTTCCAGATACGACGATAGACTGACCAGCCGCCCCTCCACGGGCAGGCGGTCGTGCACGTTGCCATGCAGGATGAACTGGCTGTTGGCGCCGCTTTCGAAACCCAACGCCAGCTCCTGGGCCCAGGCCGGCGCGTCGGCGGGCAGGGGCATCTTCAGTTGCTCTGCGATTCCGACTGCGGCCCCATGCTGCGCGGGGCTGTCGGTGCCGGGCTGGTGCCCTCGAGCGCCAAGCCCTCACGCGCGGCGAAATCGGCCAGGGCCTGGTCCGCAAGCGCCAACTGTTCGGACTCCTGGAGGATGACGCCAGTCATGTCCACGGAGTCGCGCGCGATCCGCGCCCGTCCGGCGGCCTTGGTGCGTTCCTCCTCGACCATCTCGTGCAGGCGGTTCAAGGTGTCGCCGGAGCCACCGATCTCGGTCACCATGCCGGCGGCCATCTCATGCATCTCGGCCATCGCCTGATTCATACGCATGTCGTTGAGCGCGCCCTTGAGCGATTCGATTTTGGCGCGGGCAGCGTTGATCGCCACATCGCGAGCCTTGATGAGGTTCTGGTAGGAATTCTCGGCCTGCTCCAACTGGCGGCGATTTTCCTCGAGCTCCCGTTCGATGGTCTGCAAGCGTAAGGCATGTTGGCCGGCGGCCTGCTTGTTACCGGCGCGCAGGTGGGCGGTGGTGCGGGCGCGAACGTCGCGCTCGTCGGCCTCCAGCTTGCGCACCTGCCCCATCAGCCGCTCGGCAAGACCCGCATGTGCGGCCAGCCCCTGATTGAAGCTCGCGACCTGCTTGCGCAGGTTCTCCTGCTCGAGCTCCAGCAGCGCCTCGGGGTTGCGTCGCTCCAGATCCTTGATGAACAGGCTTAAGAATCCTTTGAATAGATTGGCTATGCGGCTGAACACAGTGGGCTCCCCCCTTGGTGCGCTCGACAGATGGACCGGATTATGACCGAGCCGGTCGCCGGCCGGTACCAATCCGTCATTGCCTCGCCTCGAAACGCCAATCGGTTGCAGATGACGGCCAACCAGCAAGGGCATTTTGATATAGACGCTATCAATCATTTCACATACCAGAAACCGCTATGGACTTGCCGCCAAATATGTACTTGACCGGATAGATAGATAACCTATATCGTCCCTGCGCCCTCCATACGGAGGCGTAGTACGGTTTCAGGCAGTCCGACAGGCATGCAATATAAGGAGATATTGATGATCGGCACGCAATCATCGGCCAATTCAGTCGTCGTGACCTCGGTAGCCCCCGCCTCCCCCGCCACGTTTTCCATGCATTTCGGCGCACGCCATGCGGACCATATCCACGGCGCCATTACGGACTACTTCGAGAGTCTGTGCGGCAGCGCCGACACCCAGGGGTGGGAGGTCCACAACCTGTCCAACGGCGGGGTGTTCATGTGCCCGGCCGGCAACCCCGAGAGCGCGCTGAGAGTCGTGCGCAATGGCGTAACCTCGGACATCAGTCCACAGGCAGCCGGCATTCTGGCCTGCCTCTGCACCTACAGCGCGTGGCTGGGCATCACCGGCAACCGCGCATTCGCCTTCCACTACGAGCGTGTACGCGACTACGCCGCCGGCTTGCCGGAGTCGACCGTCATCCTGCGTGCCATCGATCAACAACCCTTCAGCTTCTGAGCGCATGCGCGCAGGCCACCCCAATCTGTGGCAGGCTCTTTATCTTGCGACTCAACGCGTGCATTCGGCCCCCATGAACGAACCGGCCCGCTCTCTTGCTCTTGTGGCCATTACCTTCGCACTGCTGCTTGGCGCGATGTGGTGGGCCTTCGACGGCCTGCTCGACAACCGCAGCAACCCCAACCGACATATCGTCGCCAACCTCAGCGGACCGGCGGAGATCGAACTGCGCCGCGGGCCAGGCGGCCACTACCGCGTGCCCGGCACCATCAATGGCCAGAATGTGGCCTTTCTGGTCGACACCGGCGCCAGCGATGTGGTCGTGCCCGAGCGCCTCGCCGAGCGTTTGGGCCTGACGAAGCAGGCACCGGTCACCGTCTCCACGGCCGGAGGCCGGGTTACCGCCCACCTCACCCGTATCGACCGGATCATGGTCGGCGGCATCGCGATGGAGAACATCGGCGGCGTGATCAACCCGGCCGCCGATGATGACGAAGTGCTCCTGGGCATGTCGTTTCTTCGTCATCTGGAAATGCGTCAGGCGAATGATCGGCTGATGTTGCGGGTGCCGGACTAGCAGGCCAGCCGCCAAGGTCAGCCATCCGGGTCGGGCGGATCCTGAGCAGACCGTTGGCAGCAGGGATG
Source organism: uncultured Candidatus Competibacteraceae bacterium (assembly GCA_965652545.1). GTDB lineage: Bacteria > Pseudomonadota > Gammaproteobacteria > Competibacterales > Competibacteraceae > CBFGWV01. Next base: position 35,694 of record CBFGWV010000019.1, read on the forward strand.
CTGCCGTCGAGCGCACATGGATGTGTTCACAGCGGGTCTGATCAGGATCCACCCAACCCGGATGGCGGGGTCTCAGCACCCACCCCCTCAACCCCCGACAACCTCCCGCACAGCACGTCGAACGCTTGCCACAATCCATTCCGGCGCCCCGTCCTCGCCATCGTTCAGCCGCGACCAATCCGGATGGGCGCGGGCCTTGCGCACCGCCTGGCGCAGGGCGTCAGACGGCCAGCCTTTTGCATCGCCAGCCACGATGACATCGTGGCTGGCATGCCCGCGATGAATCAGGGTATCCAGCAACCACACCGCCCGTGCCGCGAGCGCGGCCAGCACCGGCTCGTCCAGGGCCAGGAGACGATGGCCGCGCAGCCGGTCCAGCAGCGGACGCCCCAGGTGCTCAGTGGCGCTCCAGGCCGCCCCTAAGCCGGCACCGAGCGCGGCTGCGGCCCCCAGGGTCAACCCACCGGTCACCGCATCCACCGCAAGCCCGGCCATCCCACCGGCAGCCGCCGCCGAGCCCGTCTTGATGCCGAGGACCTTCAGCGTCTCGGGGTCGAACAAGTCGGCACTCCAGCGCCCATCCTCCAAGGGCAGTTCGGGCGGACGGTATAGATCGAGTTCGAAGCGAAACACCGACAGCACCGTATCCACATAGCGTTGTTCGGCGCGGCGGACGCGATCGCGCAATTCCATCTGCCCGGCGTCGAGGTCCCCGCCGGCGGCCACCCGCAGCCGGCAACCGGCAGCGTCGATGAGCAACTCCGCCGCTGCGCGGCAGGCGGCGGCAATGACCGCCTCGCGCTCGCGCTCGCGCGCCTCCAGTAGATCCATGAGGTGTCGCCGCTGCGGTTCGAGAACCAACGCGAGCTTCTCGAACAAGCGGTGCTCGGCACGATAGTCGAGCACGACGGTGTCGAACTCGGCCAGCACGTGCAGCCCGAGACGGGCGAGTTGTTCGCGCCACGTATCCGGCCGGGCCTCGCGACTGGCGATGAAATTGAGCACCGGCATCACCGGCTTGCCGCAATGGGCCAGCAGACGCAACTCGTCGCGGTGCTTGGCCAGCACCGGCTCGCGCGCATCGACTACGTACAAGGCCGCATCGGAGCGGCGGAGCTGGCGCAGGACCTTGGCTTCCTGCTCATAGCGGCCGTGGTCGTGATCGCCAGCCAGAAAGGCGTCGACCAGGGCCACGGGGTCGGGAAACTCGCCGGGTACCGTCTTGAGGTAGTCGGCCAGCCCGATCGCGTCTTCAAGGCCGGGCGTATCGTACAAGGCCAAGGCCGGGCGACCGTCCACCAACAGGGCGGAGCCGGCTACATCGCGCGTCGTGGCCGGCCGGTCCGAGACCTCGCCGAACCCGCTGTCACGAGTCAGCGTGCGCAGCAGCGAGGTCTTGCCCGTATTGGTATGGCCGACCACGGCCAACTGCACCGCCGCCGCACTCATGCCTGCGCCTCCGGCCAATCATGGCGAACACCGCTGACACCGGTGCGCCGCGCCAACGCCTGCCAGTCCGCCTCGCGCTGGGTGCGGGCGGCGTCGCCACGCGCCTGGAGCGTGACATAGTCACCCAGGACCAGTTCGGCCGGAACGCCGGCCGCACGAACCACATCGGCGATGAACCGCTCCGTGCCCCGGTCCGGCGTTGCCGTCGCCCGCACGGCGATCAGCACGCGCGCCAGCGGATGTGCCCGCAGATCAGCCAGCACGCCGGCGCGGCTGGCGGCATCGTCGACCACACCCAGCCAGCGAAGCGTCGGATTCGTCGGCGGCGTCATAGGCTCACCCCACTCCACCGCCAGCGCTCCGGTATCGCCGCTGCCCGCGAGCGATGCGTTCGGGGTCGGCGTTAATGCCGGCGCACGCGGAGCCGGGTCGCGGATACCGAGCTCGATATGGTCCGGCGCCAAGCGTGCACGTAAACGGGCGAAGCCCGGCAGGCTGGCATCGCTGCCCAGGCCGCGCAAAGCACGCCAAGCCAGGACGACACATGCGACCGATGCAATCAGCCGCGGCAGCACACCGTAGACAAACATAGCCGCCAGCAACCACAGCCCCCAGCCTTCCCGCGCACGCTGCGCCGCATCGCCGACCACAGGCAGCGTGTCGGCGCCGGGCACACCCAGCAGGGCCGGACCGGCGGACAGCACACGGGCGAGGGTCGTCAGCGCATCCGGCGACAGCACGGTCGTCGTCCACGCCAGCGCGTAAGCCTTGAGTGAAAACAGCAGCGCCGTGGCGATCAGCGCGGCCAGGGCGAAGCACAACCAGGCCAGGTGCGCGACACTGCCCAGCAGCCACCGTCCTGGGCGACCGCCGGTCAGCAATGCCAGAGCATCCAGGCTGGGGTCGCGACGTTCGGTGGACTCGGCCACCGCCAGACGCCGCCACAACAGACGGGCCAGTCGCCCCAGCCCCGGTGCCGCGCGCGCACTGACCGGCATCAGCAACAGCCAGGCCAGGAGCATGGCCAGATTCAACCCGACCAGGCTGGCCAGCAACAGCGGCAGGCTCACCGGCGGGGCCGTACCCAGCGCCGCCACGGCCGCCCCGGCCCCGGCCAGGGTGGCGAGTAGGCAGATCGCACCCACCGCGAGTACACCGGCACGCAGCACCCGGGCCAACGCCCGGCTGAGTTCGGGCGTCTGCGGCAGGTGGCCGGCACGCACCCGCACCTTTCGCATGAAGTCGCCGCCGTCGCGGCGCGCGGCGTCATCCGCCTGCGGGGTGTCCGGCGGGAACCCGTCGGCCTCCTCGCGCACACGTACGAGGTCGGTCAGCAGGCGGTGAAAGAGACCATCGGGATCGGTAGGCATACAGGTGCCCACTATA
>CBFGWV010000020.1:0-38483 GCA_965652545.1 uncultured Candidatus Competibacteraceae bacterium
TCAAGCCCACGCACATGATCGGCGGCTACGCCCAGCAGAGCTACGGCTTCAACTACTACGGCACCGTCGGTGCCAACCGTGACGAGTTCATCATCGTGCGGCGCATGGACAAGGTGGACTGGCTGGATGGTGAAGACGTGCCGGACGCAATGCCGGTGGAGGTGAAGTCATGAAAGTCCGTGCCCAAATCGCCATGGTGCTGAACCTGGACAAGTGCATCGGCTGCCACACCTGTTCGGTCACCTGCAAGAACGTGTGGACCTCGCGCGATGGCATGGAGTACGCCTGGTTCAACAACGTCGAGACCAAGCCGGGTATCGGCTACCCCAAGGACTGGGAGAACCAGGACCGCTGGAAGGGCGGGTGGAAGCGCAAGGCCAACGGCAAGATCGAGCCGCGCCAGGGCAGCCGCTGGCGCATTCTGGCCAACCTCTTCGCCAACCCCGACCTGCCCCAGATCGACGACTATTACGAGCCCTGGGACTACGACTACGCCCACCTGCAAACCGCCGGCGACGCCAAGGCCATGCCGGTGGCGCGGCCGCGCTCGGCGATCTCCGGCGAGCGTATGCAGAAGATTGAATGGGGCCCCAACTGGGAGGAGATTCTCGGTACGGAGTACGCCAAGCGCAGCCAGGACAAGAACTTCGACGGTGTCCAGAAAGACATCTACGGGCAGTTCGAGTCCACCTTCATGATGTACCTGCCGCGCTTGTGCGAGCACTGCCTGAACCCCGCCTGCGTGGCCTCCTGCCCCTCGGGCGCCATCTACAAGCGCGAGGAGGACGGCATCGTTCTGATCGACCAGGACAAGTGCCGCGGCTGGCGCATGTGCGTCTCCGGCTGCCCGTACAAGAAGATCTACTACAACTGGAACACCGGTAAATCCGAGAAGTGCATCTTCTGCTACCCGCGTATCGAAGTGGGCCAGCCGACGGTGTGCTCGGAGACCTGCGTGGGCCGCATCCGCTACCTGGGCGTGCTGCTGTACGACGCCGACCGCATCGAGCACGCCGCCTCGGTGGCCGATGAGCAGGATCTCTACCAGGCGCAGTTGGATATCTTCCTCGACCCCAACGACCCCGAGGTTCAGGCCGCCGCGCGTGCCGAGGGCATTGCGGAGTCCTGGCTGACGGCCGCCGTCGAGTCGCCCATCTACAAGATGGCTATCGACTGGAAGATTGCCTTCCCGCTGCACCCGGAGTACCGCACGCTGCCGATGGTCTGGTACGTGCCGCCGCTGTCGCCCATCCAATCGGCCGCCGAGAGCGGCAAGATCGGCATGAATGGCGAGATCCCCGATGTGGACAGCCTGCGCATTCCGCTGAAGTACCTGGCCAACCTGCTCACCGCCGGCAAGGAAGCCCCGGTCAAGCTGGCCCTGGAGCGGATGCTGGCCATGCGCGCCTACATGCGTGCCAAGACCGTCGACGGCGAGCTGCGCCAGGACGTGCTCGATGCCGTGAGTCTGCGCCTGGACCAGGTGGAGTCCATGTACCGGTACCTGGCCATCGCCAACTACGAGGACCGCTTCGTCATCCCCACCAGCCATCGCGAGTACGCCAGCGCCACCTACGACGCCTTCGGCGAGCGTGGGGGGTGTGGGTTCTCGTTCGGCAACGGCTGCTCGGATGGGGCCAGCACCACCAACCTGTTCGGCGGCAAGCCGACGACCGCGCGCAAGGCCGAGCCGATCCGCGTGTACCCGAACGGCAAGGGAGACTGACGCCATGCGTTTATACAGTGTGTTGTCCGCGCTGCTGAGCTACCCGACGGACGACTTGATCGACGCCCTGCCGGCGGTGCGCGACGAGATCGCCGCCGCCCGCCTGCCGCGTGCGGTCCGCCAATCGCTGGACGCCCTGGTGCTGCACCTGGCCTCCAAGCCGTTGCTGGATCTACAGGCCGAGTACGTCAGCAGCTTCGACCGCGGCCGCGCCTTGTCGCTGCATTTGTTCGAGCACGTGCACGGCCAGTCGCGTGACCGCGGCCAGGCGATGGTGGACCTGATCAACGTCTACCGCCTCCATGGCATCGAGCTCGACAGCCGCGAGCTACCCGACTACCTGCCCTTGTACCTGGAGTTTCTCGCCCAGGTGCCGCCGGACCAGGCGTTGACGATGCTGCGAGATGCCATGCCGGTGGTCAGTCTGCTGGCCGCTCGCCTCACCCAGCGCGGGCACGCCTATGCCCCGGTGCTGCAAGCCTTGGAGGCCATCGCCGGCGCCCCCGTGGACGCCAAGGCCATCCGCGCCCAAGTGGCCGAGGAAGGCCCGGACGAGACGGTGGTGAACATGGACAAGATCTGGGAAGAGGAAGCGGTGACCTTCCTGGCCAGCCCCGGTGGCGGCTGCCCGTCCCAAACCCGACCGGCGGTACAGCCGGTGAACTTCGTGCGGCGCTGAGGAGACCACAGCCATGAACTACATCGACATGTTCTTCTTCGGCGTCTACCCCTACCTGGCCGGGGCGGTATTCCTGCTGGGGTCGCTGGCACGCTTCGAGCGCGACCAGTACACCTGGAAGGCGCACTCCAGCCAGATGCTGCGCGGCAAGAACTTCCGCATGGCCAGCAATCTGTTCCACGTGGGCATCATTGGCATTTTCTTCGGGCATTTGTTCGGCCTGCTGACCCCGCCGGGGGTGTTCCATGCGCTGGGCATCGAGGCTGGGGCCAAGCAACTGCTGGCCATCGTGGCCGGGGGCATTTTCGGCGTGATGTGCTTCGTGGGGCTGACGATGCTCATCCACCGCCGGCTCACTGACCCCCGCGTGCGCGCCAACTCCTCGCGCATGGACATCGGCATCCTGCTGCTGCTTTACGCACAGCTGATTCTGGGGCTGATCACCATCCCCGTGTCGCTGTTCCACCTGGACGGCGTGAACATGCTGTCGCTGATGACCTGGGCGCGCAACGTGGTGACCTTCGACCCGCTGGATGCCGTGGCGGCCATGGCCGGCGTCGGCTGGCTGTTCCGCCTGCACATCGTGTTGGGGATAACGGTGTTTCTGGTCTTCCCGTTCTCGCGCCTGGTGCACATCTGGAGCGCACCGGTGAGTTACCTCACCCGGCCGTACCAAGTCGTACGTCCGCGTTGAACGCACACAACAGGAGGCGACACTCATGAGCCCCATCTCCGTCAACGGGGTGGCGATTCCCGAATCGGCCATCCACATGGAAATGCAACACCACCCGGCCGACACCGCGGACGAGGCGCAGGCGGCGGCCGCGCGGGCGCTGGTCGTGCGCGAGCTGCTGCGCCAGGAGGCGGTCCGCCAGGCCATCGAGGCGACGGACAGCGGCCACGACCCGGACGAGGCACGCATCGACGCCCTGCTGGCGAAGGTGCTGGAGCTGCCCGAAGCCGACGAGGCCGCCTGCCGACGCTACTACGAGGCCAACCGGCAGCGCTTCCGCTCGCCGGACCTGTTCGAGGCCGCGCACATCCTCGTCACACAGCCCACCGACGAGCCTGCCCGCCGGGCGCGCGAGGCGGCACTGGCGCAAGCCTTGCGGCTGCTCGATCTCATAGACAAGGACCCATCGTGCTTCGCCGCCCTGGCCCGGGCGCACTCGGCCTGCCCGTCGGCTGCCAGCGGCGGCAACCTCGGCCAGCTCCAGCGCGGCAGCACCGTCCCGGCCTTCGAGAAGGTGATGATGGCGATGCAGCCGGGCAGCGTGCACCCGGCGCCGGTGGAAACCCGTTACGGCTTTCACCTGATTCGCCTGGACCGGCGCATCGATGGGCGCCAGCTGCCGTTCGAGGCGGTCCACACGCAGGTGGCCGGCTACCTCACCGAGGCGGTCTTTCGCCGTGCGGTAAGTCAGTACCTGCGGGTGCTTGCCGGCCAGGCCGAGATCGAAGGCTTCGACCTGCACCCCGCGGATGGACCGCTGCTGCAATGAGACTCGTTGACCTGAATCAGTTTCCGGCCCGCGCCGAGCCGGCATCCTGCGGCCACGGGATCTCGACGGACGGTTCAATGGACGCATGCGATTGCTCACCCCGCGGCAGCCTGCTGGCGTTGGAGGATGCCCTCGCCGGCTTGCTGGCCGGTGTGGCCCGCCGGCCGCCGCCGGCAGCCGAAACCTTGCCGCTGACGCTGGCTACCGGGCGGATACTGGCATCGCCGGTCTTCGCCCCGCTGTCGCTGCCGGCCTGGGACAACAGCGCCATGGACGGTTTCGCCCTGCGGGCCGCGGACGTTGCCGCCGCATCGCCGGTGACCCTGCCTTTGTCCGGGCGCATCGCCGCCGGTGAATGGCCCGTGCCCCTGCCCCGCGGCAGCGCAGCGCGCATTTTCACCGGTGCGCCGATCCCCGCCGGTGCCGATACCGTCGTCGCGCAGGAGGCCTGCACCTGGGATGCGCAGAGCGTCACCTTGCGTGGCCCACTGCGTCCGGGGCAGCACATCCGCCACGTGGGCGAGGATGTCACCGCCGGTCAGCGCGTGCTGGAGGCCGGGCATCGGTTGCGACCGGCGGATATCGCCCTGGCAGCATCGTTGGGGATGGACCGGCTCGAGGTGTACCGTCGACCGCTCGTGGCTATCGTCTCCACCGGTAACGAGTTGACCGCGCCGGGCGATATGCTGTCGCCAGGGGCCATTTATGCCAGCAACAACGTGCTGGCCTATGCGCTGGTCGACGCCATGGGCGCCGAACCCATGGACTACGGCACGGTAGCGGACGACCCGGCCGCCATCGCCGATGCCCTGCGCGAGGCCGCGGCGGAGGCGGACCTGGTGCTGAGCAGCGGCGGCGTCTCGGTGGGCGAAGCGGACTATGTGCGTGATGCCCTGACCGCCCACGGCCGCATCACCCACTGGCGGGTGGCCATCAAACCGGGCAAGCCAGTGGCCTTCGGCGAAATCGGCGGCACCCCCGTGCTCGCGCTGCCGGGCAACCCTGCGGCCTTGTACACCACGTTGCTGTTGTTCGGCCGGCCCCTGATCCACCGCCTGCAAGGTCGCACGCCACAGCCCATGCCTGCCGTGCCCGCGACGGCCAGTTTTGTCTACCGCACACCGGACGACGGCCGGCGGCGCTTTCTCAAAGCGCGCCGCGACTGGACCGAAACCGGCGCCGTGCGCATCAGCCTGCACGCGCAGCAAAGCTCCGGCGCCCTGGCCGGCATGGCCTGGAGCAACGGCCTGATCGACCTGCCCCCGGGCCGGGTGGTCGTGCCGGGCGACAGCGTGCCGTTCATTCCATTGGAGGCCTTGCTTGCCTGAGCGCTCGCTGCCCATTGGCTGCCACACAGAGTGCGGTGCTCCGTGACAGCGCAACATCCTTGTTACTGGAGGCCTCGCTGCCCAGCGACAGCGTGCGGTCCACACACCTTGGAGGCCTTGCGTGCCTGAACCCGTACAGACCAACTCCGCCTTGTCACCCGCTCCGAGGGCGCCTACCCTGCCGCGCGCACCGGCGCTCCCGGCCTGGCTATCGTTGCCGCTGGTCCGCGTGCCGGCGCCACTGAGCGATCCGTTGATTCTGCTGGTGTTGAACCGCGCCTTCGCACCGGTCATCGCCAAGGGCGAGCTGGATCTTCTGGACGGGCGTCGACTGACGTTGGAGGCCCGCGACATCGGCCGGTCGATCACCATCAGCCTGCGCGAGGGACGCCTGTGCGCCACCCCCGGCCCGGGCGACGCCACCGTATCCGCTGCCTGCTATGACTTCCTGCAACTGGCCGCCGGCCGACTGGACCCGGACACCTTGTTCTTCCAGCGTCGCCTCTCGCTCGCCGGCGACACCGAACTGGCGCTGGGCGTGAAGAACCTGCTCGGCAGCCTCGACCCCGCCGGCCTGCTGCCTGGGCCACTGTACCCGCTGCTTCAGCGCTCGGCATCGGCCGCGCAACGCTGGGCAGAGCAGATAAAATAGCCGCTACCGCGTTGTGCAAGTGCAAAAACCGCCACCCCGAACCCAGGGGCGAGTACCACACGACCGGCACCCGTAGGAGCCCTGCCCTCAGGGCGATTGCCCGACAACGGCAACCATCCCGAAGGTGTGGCGCCCGTCCCCGGCCATCGCGCACACGGGTGCTCTCCTACGGGTGCCTGCGTTCGGGCTCGGAGATGGACGCGACACTACAACGCCATCACCCCCGAGCGGCCGTGCCAGAACCCATTGCACGGCCCCACCGGCATCAGGCCGGAGAGGTCCACCGGCGGCGCGCCGGCCAAAACGTTGGCGAACGCCTCCACCACCGCACCGGTGTGCTGGCTCTGCGGGCTGATGCGTAATGCCGTGACACCACAATCACGCAACGATGCCAAGTCGCCGATCAGGTTGTAACTGCGGGCCGACTGCGTCTGGATGCCGTTGAACGCCAGAAAATCCTGCCCTTCGCGAGTGGCCATAGCCAGGCCGTCGGGATAATCCTTGCACACGAAGTTGCAGCGATCCTTGGGCAGGCCACGATGACGCGCGGTGAAGCATCGCGCCGAATGCGCCAGCGGTAGCCGTCCGTAAGCGAACACCTCCACCTGCGGCGGGCAAGGCAAAGCCCGTAGGCAGGCGGCCAAATCACGGCCGGGCAACTCCACCGGCGGGACCCAGCGCTGCATACCCTGCCCGACCAGCAACCGAACCGCCGCCGGGTGATACAGGTTCAACCCAGGGCCGGCCACGAACGGCCGCCCGCGCAGATGGTAAACGGCCGCCATGTCGTTGGCTTCCACCTGAAAGTCGTCGTTGTCGCACCAGCGTTTGAGCGCCGACAGCTCGGACTCCGCCTCGATCAGCGTCAAGGTCGCCAGGCTCACCTGCTTGCCCGCGGCGGCCAGATCCCGCGCTACGCCCAGCCAGTCGGACGCGCTCAGCGCTCGTCGCTTGCTGCACACCGTCTCGCCCAGGCTCACTCGCTGCACCGGCCAGTCGGCGACTTGGCGGTAGAAGTCCATCACCCGCTCGCGCGGCCAGAAATAGCTGATCGGTCCCAGTGTCAGGTCCATTGGATTACATCCACGGCCGGTGGTAGGCGCCCAAGGTGGTTTGGCGCCCTTCGGAAACGGCGGACAACGCGTCCAGCCACTGCGGATCGCTGCGAAAGCCGGCAGGCCCTACGGCCTTCAAGGTATCCAGCGCCGCCCGCCACACCGCGGCGACGCTGGCGACATAGGCCGGGCTGCGCTGGCGGCCCTCTATCTTCAAAGCCTTGATACCGCTGTCGGCAAGCGCCGGCAGCAGCGGCAGCGTATTGAGACTCACCGGTTCCTCGATGGCGTAATCCAGTGTGTCTTCGACCACGAAGCGGCCTTTGCACAGCGTCGGATAGCCGGCCGGCTCGTCGGCCTCGTAGCGGTCGATGAGAAACCCGCCCAATCGCGCCTCCAACCCCGCGGGGGTGTCGTCCCAGCGCACGGCCGAGGCCGGCGAGCACACGCCCTGGGTGTTCGGCGCCTCGCCGGTGGCATACGCCGAGAGGCTGCATCGGCCCTCCACCATCACGCACAAGCTGCCGAAGGCGAACACCTCCAGGTCGACGATCTGATGCTCGGCCAGCCGCTTGACCTGTGTCAGCGACAGCACGCGCGGCAGCACCGCGCGGGCGATGCCCACCGCCTCCACGTAGTAGCGCAAGGCATCGCGGTTGGTGGCCGAGCCTTGCACGGACAGATGGCGCGGCAGGGTCGGATGGCAGCGGGCGGCGTAATCCAACACCCCGACATCGGCAGCGATGAGGGCATCGAGCGCCAGTTCGGCGGCCAGATCCACCGCCTCCTGCCAATGGCTCCAGGAATCGGCCAGTGGATAGGTGTTCACCGCAAGAAATACGCGCGTGCCGTGGGCACGGGCATAGGCCAGCCCCTCACGCAGGCGCTGGGGGTTGAAGTTCAGGCCGGCGAAGCGCCGGGCGTTGGTTGCATCGGCCAGCCCCAGGTAAACTGCATCGGCGCCGGCGTCGACGGCAGCCTTGAGGCCGGGGAGGGTTCCCGCGGGGCAGACCAGTTCCAAGATGCCTCCCTAGCGATCTTTCAATGATGAGGATCGAGGTTGTCGCACGGGCACGCGCACAATGACTTGACCTTGATCAAACTGGGCGTCCCGATGACGCAAAAAAAGGACGACAAATGGCTGAAGTCGAGGCGTTGCGCCAGGGCTTTACGCGGTTTCACCGCACGTACTTCCAGGACAACAAGACGCTGTTCGAGCGTCTGGCCCGCGAGGGGCAGCAGCCGCATACGCTGATGATCGCGTGTTCCGATTCACGTGCGGATCCACTGCTGATCACCGACTCGAAACCCGGGGACTTGTTCGTCATCCGCAACGTGGCCAACCTGGTGCCGCCGTGCGAGCGCGACGGCGCCTTTCACGGCACCAGCGCGGCCATCGAGTTCGCCGTGTGCAACCTGAAGGTGCGCAACATCATCGTCATGGGGCACACCAGTTGCGGCGGTATCCGCGCGTTGGTGGAAAACGGCGGGGACGGTATTACCGAAGGCGGTTTCATCGGCCCGTGGGTCAGCCAGTTGCGCAAGGCCCGCGACCGGGTGGTCGCGCGCCTGCCGGAGGCCAGCACCGAGCAGTTGCAACGCGAATGCGAACGCGCCGGGGTGATTCTCTCGCTGGAGAACCTGATGACATTCCCCTTCGTGAACGAGCGGGTCACCAGCGGCGATCTGCGCTTGTTCGGCTGGTTGTTCGATATCGAGTCCGGCGTGCTCTACGAGCACGACCCGGCCGGCGACTCCGGTCCGCAGTTCAGATGAAACGCAGGACCCAGCCCGGGTCCTTGTACAAGGCGGTACCGGCGATATACGCGAACGTGGCCAACGCGAACAGCAAGGCCACGATTCGCCCGCCCATCGTCTCGCCGCGCTTGAGCGCCAGCGTACCGAGCACGATATAGAACAACAGCGCGACGATCTTGGCCAGCAACCACGGCGCCTCCAGCGGGTTGAGCCTGATCGTCCACACCATCCATATCGCACTGCCCAGCAACACCGTATCGACGATGTGCGGCAGCACGCGGACCCAGGTCTTACGCAGCTGACCCGGGTCCAGCATCATCCAGAACCCACGCAGCACGAACAGGCTGAAACTCACCACCACCGCGGTGATGTGGATGTGTTTGATCATCAGATAAGACATGCGCGCCTCCCCCGGGGTCGTCCATGCGGCGGGCCGGAGCATAGCCGCTCGCGCGCGGCGTGGCCAGATTTGACAACGGTCAAGGGCAGCCCTGTAGCCCCCCTGTACGGTGGACCCATGATTGCTGACGGACGGTGCATCGATGCCCACAGGACCACGCATTCCCAACTGGCTGGACTACGGGTTTCGGCCGTTCTTTCTGCTGGCGGCCGCTTACGCCGTGCTGGCACCCCTACTCTGGCTGACCCGGCTCGCCGGTACCACCTGGGCCGGTGCGCCGCTCGACCCTCTGGCCATGCACGGTCACGAGATGATCACTGGATTCGCCGGCGCAGCCATCGCCGGGTTCCTGCTCACCGCGGTCCCCAGTTGGACCGGTCGCCCGCAGCGTCGGGGCATGCTCCTGCTGGCGCTGGTGGCACTGTGGTTGCTCGCCCGTGCCGTGAACACCGCCGCTGCCGGCCTGCCGTGGTGGCTGGCCGCGCTGACCGACGGCGCCATGTGGTTGCTGCTGTGGGGGTGTATCGCCGATGACATCGCCCAGGCCCGCCAGGGGCGGCAATGGCCGATCCTGGTTGTCTTGGCGGTGCTCGGGTTCTGGTCCACGGCCTTTCACGCGGCCGCTGCCGGCCATCTGGGCCTGAGTGCGCACCAGATCAACACCGCCCAGTTACACACCGTGCTGCTCTTGGTGGTCATCATCGCCGGGCGCATCGTTCCGGCCTTCACCCGCAACTGGGGTAGTGCCAAGGGCATGACTCGTCCGCCGGTCTCGCGCACCGTCACCGAAGTTCTGGCGGTAGCGACGACGTTGGCGGTGGCGGTCGCCCATACGCTGGGTTTGGCGGCCTTGGGGCCGTTGGCTTTGGCTGCCGCGTTGGCCCACGCTGTCAGACTGAGCTTCTGGCGCGGGTTGGCGACCACGCGCGAGCCGCTGCTTTTCGTGCTGCATGTCGGTTATGCCTGGGTGGTGATCGGGTATGTGCTTCTGGGCCTGGGCGGGTTCGGGCTGATCGCCGCGTCCGTCGGTGTGCATGCCCTGGGCCTGGGCGTCATCGGTACGATGATCCTCGCGGTGATGACACGCGCGGGGTTGGGCCATACCGGGCGCAAACTGCATGCCTCCCCTGCCCTGGTGGCAGCATTCGTCCTGGTCAACCTGGCAGCCGTGTTTCGTGTGGTGGTGGCCTTGGCGCCGGCGACGGGCATGGCCGGGTTGTGGGTGTCCGGGTTGGCCTGGTTCGCGGCCTTCGGGCTGTTCCTGGCCGTGTTCTGGCCGATCCTCACCGGGCCGCGCGCCGATGCCAAGGGCTGCCAGGCGCCGATGCCAGTGAAGGTGGGCTCGTGAAGCGGCGTCGACGGCACCTGCCACTCGTCTACAGTTGCTCGGGGTGTTCGAGCGCCGCACAAACGGCCAACGACGTGGCCTTGGCGCTGGATCGCGAAGACGCGGCCGAGATGTCCTGCATCGCGGGGGTGGGCGGTGGCGTCGAGCCGCTGGTACGGCTGGCCACCAGCGGCCGACCGATACTGGCCATCGACGGCTGCGCTCTGAACTGCGTCAGAGCCTGTCTTGCCCGGCATGGGGTCACAGCGGACATCCACATGCAATTGGCCGATCTAGGCGTGAAGAAACGCTACAGCACGGACCCCGACCCGGAGCACGTCGCCGCTGCCCTGACCCGTGCGCGGGCGGCGGCCGGGCGCCTACGAACCGACACACCTGGCCCACACGAACGCGCTTTCGTTCATTGGGCCGAGCCGGATTCCGCGTAGTGTTGCAGGCGTTGGCTATCGCCGATCGTGATGCGCGCCCCCCGGCTGGTGACGCCCAGGTTCTTGAGCTTGGCGAAACTGCGCGAGAGGGTCTCGGGTGTCATGCCCAGTCTTGCGGCCAGCAAGCCTTTGTCGTACGGCAGCGCAACGGTAGTGGGGTTGTCGTCGGCCAATCGTTCGAGCAGAAATTGAGCAAGCCGTTGCGCACTGGAGCGGCTGTTGAGGCGGTCGAAATCGGTGACCAGCCGATGCATGCGCTGGGCGAGCACGCCGATGGTGTGCAGGGCCAATTGCGGATGGTCGGCCAGCAACATGCGGAAGTCGGCAGCGGGGATGGCACAGACCGCCGCATCGGACGCTGCCTGGGCGCTTGCTGGGTAGTGGCCGATGGTCAAAGCCGCCGGCTCGGCGAAGGTCTCGCCCGCCGGCACCACGTGCAGGACGGTTTCCTGCCCCTGCGGGCTCAATCGGAACACGCGAACCCAGCCGCGCATCACGAGAAAGAACGCCTGAGCGCAATCGCCTTGGGAGAACAGCACTTGGCCGCGATCGAGGTCTCGGACACGGCAACGCGCCGCCAGATCGTGAAGCTGTTCGGCGCTCAGGGCGCCGAGCAGCGGCAACGCGGACAACCGCCGGATCAGTACGTCCTTTGGATCCGGCATGCCCTCACCCGTACAACACGTCCTCGGAGAAGCCTTCGCTTTCGAGGATCTTGCGCAAGCGCCGCAGGGCGTCGATCTGGATCTGCCGGACCCGCTCGCGCGTAACGCCGATCTCGTTGCCCACTTCCTCGAGTGTGGCGCGGTCTTGGCCGTGCAGACCGAAACGCCGCTCCACCACCACGCGCTGCTTGTCGTTGAGCTGCCCGAGCCAATACTCGAGCTTCTGGTGCAGGTCCTGGTCCTGGAGCAACACGGACGGGTCCGGGTTGTTCTCGTCGGGGATCGCATCGAGCAACGAGCGGTCTTCGTCCTTGCCGATGGGCGTGTCCACCGACGTCACCCGCTCGTTGAGGCCGAGCATGCGCTTGACCTCCTGCACGGGTTTGTTCATGCAGTTGGCGATTTCCTCGGCCGTGGGCTCGTGGTCGAGAGTCTGGGCGAGCTGGCGCGCGGTTCGCAGGTAGAGATTGATTTCTTTGATGATATGTATGGGCAGGCGGATCGTGCGGGTCTGGTTCATGATGGCCCGCTCGATGGTCTGGCGTATCCACCAGGTCGCGTAGGTCGAGAACCGGAAACCCCGTTCCGGATCGAACTTCTCCACCGCGTGGATCAGCCCGAGATTGCCTTCTTCGATCAAATCGAGCAGGGACAGCCCGCGATTCATATAGCGGCGGGAGATCTTGACCACCAGGCGCAGGTTGCTCTCGACCATGCGGTTTCGAGCGGCCTCGTCGCCGCGCAGGGCGCGCCGGGCGAAGTAGACCTCTTCTTCGGCCGTCAGCAGCGGTGAGAAGCCGATCTCCCCCAGATACATACGGGTGGCGTCGAGCTCTTCCGTCGTGAACTCCCGCGCGCTTCGTCGCGATGGTCGGATCTCAGGTTCTTCCTCGACCGCCTCGACTTCTACGATGTCCGGCTTCTCGTCTTCGTCTTCATCATCGACCACCGCGACGTCGTCTTGGTCGTCGATGACAGCCAGATTTTCATCGTCGGGATAGTCCCGCCTTTCGGCATCCCCCTCGGGGGTACGACGCATACGTCGAGCCATTCGACGCCTCCTTGACCGATTCTGGTGGAAAGCCCTACGTCTTGCGAGACGTAATGTGGTTGTCACCGGATGCGGTGTCGAGACCGCTCCTGTCTACTTCGCCAAGGGGGCGTCGAACGCGACGTCTGTACGTCAGAAACCCCCCGAGCCCCTCATGTGCCACCCGCGTCTTGTCACCGTCATCCACTCCCCCGCACGCCATTGGTGGTCGTTTCAGGTGGGGAGGTAGCGCATGGGATTTACGGGAGATCCGTTTTCCCGTATCTCGAAATGCAACAGGGGGCGATTATCCGACGCAGCCCCCAATTCAGCGATCACTTGTCCAATCTGCACAGCGTCGCCTTCTTTCACATTAATCTTGCCTAAATATCCATAGGCACTAAGCAGATTATTTGGATGCTTCAGGATAATAAGCCGACCGTATCCGGGAAGTCCACTGCCGCTATACACCACCGTTCCGGGTGAGGCCGCGCGCACCGTCTGCCCCAACTGGCCTGCGATCTGTATGCCTTTGTGCCCCGGCACGTCGGGGTCGAAGCCGCTGACCACATTGCCGTCGGTCGGCCATCGCCATCCGGATGCCGCCACGGTGCGTGTCCCGCTGTTGCTGCTGGCGACGGGTGCCGCCGGCGGCGGCGCCTGGCGGGCAACCGGTGCGGGCGCGGAGGCTGGCGGGGGCGATGGCGAGCGCTGGGCGATGGCGGTCGACGATGTCGGCGGCGTGGCGCGCGCGGGTGCAGGTCGCGCACCGGGCGGATGCAGCCTCAGGGTCTGCCCGGCGATGATGCGATCGGGGGATTTGAGCCGGTTCCATTGCGCGATCTGGCGGTAATCCAGCCCGAAGCGGAATGCAATGGCGTAGAGCGTATCGCCACGGGCGACCCGGTAGGTGGCCGGTGCATCCTCGCGATTGCCGTTGACCACAGGGGCCGGCCCTGTGGAGCCACACCCGGCCAGTACCAGCAACGCCAGTACCAGCGCGATCGCCCGCCACCTCATGCCTTGATCACCACGTATGCCACCGCGGCGGCTGCTACCGTTGCCCAACCCAGAACCTCCACATGTTGTCGCAAGCGAGCCTCCATTTTCGCCCCGCCCCAACGCATCAGCGCCGCGACCAGGAAAAAGCGTCCACCGCGGCCGATGGCCGATGCTGCGATGAACGGCAGCAGCGGCATCGCGACGGCACCAGCGGCTATGGTAAACAACTTGTACGGAATGGGTGAAAACCCGGCAAGGAATACCGCCCAGAACCCCCAGCGCCCAAACCAGGCGCGCGCGGTCTGGTAGCCCTCCCACCAGTGCAGGCTATGCAGCCACGGCTCGATGAGATCGATCAACAACAGGCCGAGAACATAGCCCAGCACCCCGCCGGCCACCGAGGTCAAGGTCGTCAGGGCGGCGAAGAACCAGGCCCGGTGCGGCTGCGCCAAGGCCATGGGCGCGAGCATCACATCCGGTGGGATGGGGAAAAACGATGACTCGGAGAAACTCAACGCCCCCAGGTACCAGGGCGCATGGCGATGCTTCGACCAGGACATGACCCGGTCGTACAGTCCGGAAAACACCGCCGTCACACTATGCCTCCAATCAATGGAACGAAACTCACCGCCTCCAGGCGGCGCTCTATCCAACCGGGGCCGCGACGCTCCAGGACCATGAGTTCCTGTGCGCTGCCGGCGCCGATCGGTGCCACCAGGCGCCCGCCCTCGGCAACCGAGTCGAGCAGCGCCTGGGGCAGGCTCGGCGGCGCGGCGGTCAGCAGCACACCGTCGAAGGGCGCATGGTAATCCCACCCGATATAACCATCGCCATGTTTCATACGTACGTTGGTCAAGCCGAGCGTGCGCAGACGGGACCGGGCGATGTCCACCAAGTGGCGGACCCGCTCGATCGAGAACACCTGATCGGTGAGCTGCGCGAGGATGGCGGTCTGATAGCCCGAACCGGTACCGATCTCCAGGACCCGCGTCAGGCGGCGGCCGGCGCACAGTTGTTCGCTCATGCGGGCGACGACGTACGGTTGGGAGATGGTCTGACCGAAGCCGATGGGCAGGGAGCAGTCTTCGTAGGCGCGGCTCGCCAGGGCTTCGTCGACGAACAGATGACGGGGCGTGTTGAGCATCACCTCCAGGACGCGCTCGTCGCGGATGCCGGCATCGCGCAGACGCTGTACCAGTCGCTGGCGGGTCCGTTGGGAGGTCATGCCGATGCCATCCACTCCAGAGCTCACCCGTCTCCCCCTTTCACCATGGACGGCTCACCCGAGATCGGCCAGCAACCAGTCCTGGACCGTATCGAGCGCTTTGTAGCGGGTCAGATCCACCTGCAGCGGCGTCACTGAGACGTACCCGGCGCGCAGTGCGTGGAAATCCGTCCCCTCCCCGGCATCCTGCTCCGGCCCGGCCGGCCCCACCCAGTACACCGGCCGCCCGCGCGGATCTGAGGCTTTATACACCGGTTCGGCCCGATGGCGGTTCCCCAATCGCGTGGCCTTGAACCCGGCAAGTTCTTCCCAGGGCAAATCGGGCACGTTGACATTGAGAATAGTGTCCGGCGGCAGCGGGTAGGCACACAGGCGCTGCACCAGCACACACGCGGCCCGCGCGGCGGTCGCCCAGTGGTTGGGCTCGTAGCCGTTCATCGACATGGCGATGGCCGGCAGCCCAAGAAAGCGCCCCTCCATGGCTGCCGCCACGGTGCCGGAGTAAATGACGTCATCGCCCAGATTGGGGCCGGCGTTGATGCCGGAGACCACCATATCGGGTTCGTCCTCCAGAAGCCCCGTGATGGCCACGTGGACACAGTCGGTCGGGGTACCGTCCTCGACGCTCATCACGCCGTCGTCGTGCCGGTGCACATACAGCGGACGGCGCAGGGTGAGCGAGTTGCTGGCGCCACTGCGGTCCCGATCGGGAGCGACCACGGTCACCTCGGCCATGGCGCGGAGCGCCTCAGCCAGATGACGGATGCCCGGAGCAAGGTATCCGTCATCGTTGCTCACCAGAATCCTCATTGGATGGTATTGTCGGCAGCCAGCAGATGGCTAATGAAAACCATATTGCCCGGGCAAAGTCAAAGCACCTTGACCGGCGCGGAACCCCATGAGCGACGAGAACGAAGCGCACCCGGACGCACGTCGAATATTTCTCGAAGCGGTGGCCGATGTGACACCGCTGGCGCAGGATCGCGTGCTTCCCCAGGACGCACCCAAGCCCTCCCCGCACCCGCGTTTTCGCATCGCCGACGAGCAGGCGGTCCTGGTCGATTCCCTCTCCATGGACTGGGACCCGGCGGAATGGGACCCCGGCGAGGTGGTGCAGTATGCCGCCCCCGGCCTGCAGCACGCGGTCATGCGCAAGCTGCGCCGCGGGCAGTTCCGTGTCGCGGCCGAACTCGACCTGCACGGCTACACGGTGGCCGGGGCGCGCGAGCGGCTGAGCGGGTTCCTGCGTTGGGCGCAACGCGACCGCATGACCTGCGTGCGCATCATCCACGGCAAGGGCAATGGCTCGGCGCACCGCGGCCCGGTGCTCAAACGCAAGGTCATCACCTGGCTGACGCGACGGGACGAAGTGTTGGCGTTCTGTTCGGCGCGGCGGGTGGACGGGGGCACCGGGGCGGTGTACGTCCTGTTGGGGCGCCGCTAAAAAAAAGAACCCGCCATGGGGCGGGTGCGCGAACCTGTGAGGCTCGAAGCGTTCAAGGCAATCAAGCGACAGACGTCCTCACTGTAGTGGGCGCGTATTGCCGCCTCGTGACAGCGTGCTCAGGCGCCCTTGCGCCAAACATAGCGGCTGCCGTCGGCCTTGAATCCGGCTTCTTCGAGAATGGCTTTGAGGTCTTGCATCTGCGGACTTTCGCCGGTCCAGGTGGGCGGGACCGAGTCCAGATCGACCGCGTCACCGCGGCGGCGCAGCTGTTCGCGAATCTCGCGCCAGGGCAGCTTGCGCCAGCTCTCCGTGCCCTTTTGATCCTTTCGCATCTTCTTGATTGTCTTGGCGACCTTCTTTGCCGCCTCCCAAGCATCCGGATCGGCGACACCGCGTTTCGTATCGGTATCGGGTTCGACCACGGCGGCTGCGCTCTTGCCTCGCGTCATGAGAATGTCCTCTTCGGTCAGCAGGTATCGCCGCCAGCCCGTGCGGCGCGTGGATTATACCCGGCTAATACGATGAAAAAAGACTCGTTGGCGAACTAACCGATTTTACCGATGTGTTCCACCACCAACTGCACGCTTCGCCGGCCCTGCCACTCGTTGACATCCAGCCGATAAGCCAGGTGCACCTGGGCATCGACGCCGCGCGGGTGGCGCTCGGCGAGCCGGAATGCAATGGCATCCAGCGTGCCGCCACCGGCCCCGTGACGGACCTTCAGTTTGAGGTGGTGTTCGCCCACGACACGCTGGTCCAGGACATCGAAGACACCGTCGAACAGCGGCTCTGGAAACCCCTGCCCCCAAGGGCCGCCATCCGCCAGGCGTTCGGCAAGATCCAGACACAGCTCGGTTGCGCCGAGCTCGCCATCGGTGAACAGACGCCCTTGCAAGTCTTCCGCCGCCAGTTCGCTGCGTACCTGGCGGTCGAACGCGGCGCTGAAATCGTCCAGATGGGCCCGCGGCAGCGACAGCCCGGCCGCCATGGCGTGCCCGCCGAAACGGGTGATCAAGCCCGGTTGACGACTGTCCACCGCGGCCAGGGCGTCGCGCAGGTGGAACCCGGGCACCGAGCGGCCGGAACCTTTAAGGTTGCCATCCTTGTCCGGCGCGAAGGCCACCACCGGACGATGCCAGCGGTCTTTTATGCGGGAGGCGACGATGCCCACCACACCCTCGTGCCAGTCGGCATCGAACAGGCTCAGGCCGAACGGCAGGCCATCGCCCAGTGCGAGGGCATCGACCGCCTGCTCGGCTTGCTCACGCATGGCGGTCTCCACACCACGGCGTTCGCGGTTGAGGCCATCGAGGCGGGCGGCCAGTTCGCGCGCCAGCGCCGGGTCGTCGGCCAGCAAGGCCTCGATACCGATGGTCATGTCGTCCATGCGTCCGGCGGCGTTCAAGCGCGGGCCGATGGTAAAGCCGATATCCATGGCCCGGGCCCGCGCGCAGTCGCGCCCGGAGAGCTCCAGCAATGCGGTGATAGCCGCCCGGCACTGACCGCTGCGGATTCGCGCCAGCCCGTGGGTGACCAGCAGGCGGTTGAGGGCATCCAGCGGCACCACGTCGGCCACCGTGCCCACGGCCACCAGATCAAGCCATTGCCCAAGGTTGGGTTCGCGCCGCCCAGCGCCGAACCAGCCCGCGTCACGCAAGCGCCGCCGCAAGGCAGCCAGCAGGAAGAACATCACCCCCACGCCGGCCAGGGCCTTGGACGGCACGTCGCTGTCGCCGAGCTGCGGGTTGACGATGGCGCAGGCCGCCGGCAACACCTCGCCGGGCAGATGGTGATCGGTGATCACGACATCGATGCCCGCGGCGGCAGCGGCGGCGACACCGTCGATACTGGCAATGCCGTTGTCCACCGTCACGATGAGCCCCGGCGCCATACCGGCGGCCACCGCCACCAGCGGCGGGCTCAGCCCGTAACCGAAGTCGAAGCGGTTGGGCACCAAGTAGTCGACATGGGCGGCGCCCATAGCCTTGAGCGCGAGCACCGAGAGTGCGGTGCTCGTTGCGCCGTCGGCATCGAAATCGCCGACGATGAGGATCCGCTCCCCATCGGTGATGGCGCGCTCCAGACGCAACACGGCCTGTGCCATGCCGGGGAAGCGGCCGGGGTCGGGCATGGCCTGCAAACGCGTATCCAGGTCCGCATGCGTGCTGACACCGCGTGCAGCGTAGACGCGGCGCAGCACCGGGTGCAGGGAATCGGGCAGATCGGTCGCGGCGACCGCCGGACGGCGTACGATGTGGACCCTCACGGCTGCGACTCCGGCAGGAGGCGCTCGAGCACGCCGCCGCGCCGCCACCAGGCCCGCCGGGTAATGCGCCAGGCGCCGATCGTCGGCAGGTAGATCATCAACGGCGGCCGCTGCCGGCGCGAGAGGTGCGCGGCCAGTTCGTCGAACCAGCGATTGTCCATGGGTATGCCCTCCTCCACGATGAGCCAGCGATCGCGGCGATCCAGCGCCACGTCCTCCAACGACTGCGGAAATCCGGCTGCCAGCGCACCGACGGTCAATGCAGCGCCGCGCCACAGCGGGTCGGCACTGTAAACCTCCATCTCGCAGGGCTCCCGCCCCGGCTGCTCCACCAGCTCGCCGCCGCCCCACGGCCATACGGCATTGACCGTGCGCAGGCCGGCAGCCTCGCGGGCGTGGTTGGCCGGGTGTGCGTGCAATACCATTTGTATCTCGGTAAGTCGGCGCCGCCAGGCTTGGTCGCCGACGCCGTCGGGGTAGCGGCCGCCGACCGGTTGGCCGGCGGCCGCTTGTGGGTTACCCAGACCCTCAGGAAGGGCATGCGTAGCACTGTGCAGGTACCAGCGACGCGGGTGCGGGACGTACAGATCGAAGCCATCCTCGGCCAGCCAGGCGCCTAGGCCCTTGCTCAGCGACGCGGCGTCAGCGGCATCCAGCGCCAGCTCCGCCGGCGGGATGAGTACCGCATCGCGCAGGTCCGCCGCCAGGTGAACCGGGTCCACCCGCAACCACTGGCCGCTGCGTGACTCCAGGCCGTCGCCGAGCGCAGCCAGCGCAGCGGTGGCCGCCTGCGCCGGCGCGCCGCCGGCCAGTTGCCAGAACCGGTTCAGCGGGTTGGGTATGGCCTGGCGCTCCCCCCAACTGAGCAGCCGATCCAAGGTGGGAAGGGCGTGCGCACCCGCAGCGGGGACCGCGGAGAGGGGAATCACGACATGCAATGTGGGTGACAAGCGGATACTCTGGATCGTCTTTGTTCGGCGCCAAAGAGTGCGGGAGCCCCTTGCCATATGTCCAGTCACTCACCGACCGCGTTCGATGTGGCCACGTTCAATGTGTGCAACTTCGGTCTCGACAGCCACCCGGATCGGGTGCGGCGGTTGGGCGCGACCATCGCGACGCAACTGGGTGGGCCGGCACTCGTGGGTTTGCAGGAGATCAAAGGCGACACGCTGGCGGACAGCGGCCCGGTAATGGCGACCGCCAGCCTCGCGCGGCTGGTCGATGCGATCGAAACAGCCGGCGGCCCGCGCTACCAGGCTGTGGAGGTGCCGCCGATCGCCGGCTGCGACGGCGGCCAGGCCGGTGCCAATATCCGCGTCGCCCTGCTCGCCGACCCAGCCCGCGTCCAGCTGTCGTGCGAACTGCCCGGCGGCCCGCTGGAGGGTGTGGGGGTCCGCCGCAGCATCGGCGAGACACGGCTCACACGCTCCCCCGCGCGCATCGAGCCGCACCATCCGGCTTTCGAGGGCTGCGACGAAAACCACTGGCAGCCCAGTCGCAAGGCCCTCGCGGTGGATTGCCGCATCCACAACCGCAGCGTCACCGTCGTCGTCTGCCATTTGAAATCCATGCGCGCGTTGCTGCGGCGCGAAGAGGACTATGCCAAAAAGCAGCGTCATGCCCAGGCCGAGGTGATCAACGGTTTCGTCAATGCATTGCTGACCGTCGACCCGGGCCGCGCCATCGTGGTGCTCGGCGACATGAACGATGTCATTGGTTCGAAGACACTCAAACTGTTGAAAGGCCTGCAATTGCACAACCTCGTCGACGATATGCCGCGCAAGCAGGCGTACAGCCGTCGGCACGGCGGACGGCCGCAGGCCCTGGACCATGTGCTGATCAGCGCCGGCCTGCGAGCGCTCGCTGTGAACATCCCCCACGTCAACAGCGACGTCCCGCAAGAGCTGCGCGGAAGCGATCATGACCCGGTCCACGCTTGGCTTGATCTGGTTTGACGGCGCCCAGTACGGTTTAATCTCACCCCATCGAACGACTTTGAGGACACGCCCACCATGAACGGAGCCCGTCGATCACTCGTCGCCGCGGCGATGCTGCTGGCTTGCACGATCGCCCGTGCGGACTTCCAGGCGGGGGTCGACGCCTACAACCGCGGCGACTACAGCACCGCTTTCAACGAATTCCAGGTCCTCGGCGAGCAAGGCAACCCGGATGCCCAGAACAATATCGGCGTGATGTACAACATCGGCCAGGGCGTCGTGCAGGACTACGCCGAGGCCGCGGCCTGGTACCGCCGCGCCGCCGAGCAAGGCCATGCCGACGCCCAGAACAACCTCGGCGCCCTGTATGCGCAGGGCCAGGGCGTAGAGCTGGACAACAAGCTGGCCTGGGCCTGGTTCAACCTGGCTGCCGAGCAGGGCGACTCGACCGCCCGCGAACATCGCGACACGGTTGCCTCGCGTCTGACGCCCGCAGAGTTGGAAACCGCGCGCAGCCGCTCCGTCGAACTGGCCACGCGCATTGCCGATCGCAACCGCACCACGCCGGTGGCCGCCGCCCCTCTGGCGCCCGCCCCGGCCCCTGTGCCGGCTCCGACGCCCCAGCCCGCCCCCGCGCCGGCCCCCATGCCGGCACCGCAGCCCATGCCGGCCCCGATGCCCGCGCCGCCACCGGCCCCTGCACCGATCGCCGCCGCACCGGCACCGCTGGCGCCCGGACAGTTGGCGGCTACCGCCCCCTTCGATCAGGCCAATCGGCAGTACGGCCCGGTCGCTCCGGGCGACACCTTGTGGTCGATCGCCAAACGCGTCAGCCCGGCACCGCAGATCACTACCGAGCAGATGGTGTTGGCGATCTTCCGCGCCAACCCCCAGGGCTTCGCCAACGGCAACCTTGGCGGCCTGCGCGTCGGTGCGGTGCTGCGGGTGCCGACCACCGATGAAGCCTTGTCGACACCGGCGGGCGAAGCCAAGGCGCAGGTACAGCGCATGCTCGGCGGCGGCTGACCGGCCGCCGTATGCCCGCGCTTGCAGAGGCCATTCGCCTGGTCGTGGCGCTGTTCGTCCTGAACAGCGCCTTTACCTTTCATAACCTCTGGCCCACACCCTGGCCGACCCTGCGCGCGGAGGTTTCGCCCGAGCTCGTCATCGGCGTGCTACTGCTCGTGTTGTACAAGCGCTGGCGGCCCCAGCCGCTACCCATGAGCGCGCGTGCCGTCCTGACGGCCTTTGCCTTTGCGATGACCGTGGGCCGCTATCTGGAAGTGTCCGCGCCCGCCTTGTTCGGTCGCGGCATCAACCTGTACTGGGACGTGCGCTACCTGCCCGATGTGGCGCGCATGTTGGGCGAGGCCTTGCCCGCAGGCGTGCTGCCGGTCGTCATCATCGGCCTGCTGTTGGGTCTGGTGGGTATCGTCGCGACCCTGGCACTGGCTATCGTGTGGGTGGATCGTGCCTTGACGGCCCGTCCCGCCCAGGCCGCCGCCGGTCTACCGGCCGCGGCGCTTGCGCTGGCCTTCCTGGCCGGCCCGGCGCCCGTCTGGACACCCGCATGGCTGAAGTTCTCGCTACCGCTGACGCGGACCTACGCGCATCAGGTCACGTTGTGGCAAACCGCCGCCAACATGCACAAGACGGCCGACATCGATGCCAACCCTCTGCCACCGAGCCGTCTGCTTGCAGTGCCCGGCGACCTGCACTTGTGGTTCTTCGAGTCCTACGGCTCGCTGGTTTGGGACGACGCGGACAAGCGCACGGCGCTGGCGCCGGCCCTGGCCGAACTGAAAACCGCCGCAGAAAAAGGGGGCTGGCAGGTTCGCTCGGCACGGGTTCAGTCCACCACCTTCGGCGGCTACTCCTGGCTGGCCCACAGCAGCCTGCTCAGTGGGCTGTCCATCGAAGACAACGGTTTGTATCACGTCCTGTTGGCCAGCAAGCGCGACAGTATGCTTGATCGCCTGCGTGAGGCCGGGTTTCGCACGCTGGGGTTGATGCCCGGCCTGAAGCAGCCTTGGCACGAAGGCATGTACTACGGGCTGGATCGTTTGTTTACGTTTCCCGAGTTGAGCTATCACGGCCCGGCCTACGGCTGGTGGGGCGTGCCCGACCAGTACAGCCTCGATCAGGTGTACCGGGACGAGTTCCAGCGGGCGGACCGCCCCCCTCTGGCATTGTGGTTCACCTCCATCACCAGCCATATGCCGTTTGCCCCGGTGCCGCCCTACCTGCCGGGCTGGGCGTCCGTCCCGGAGCCGGGCACGTTTCCGCCCCCGGCCGGCTACAGTGGACCGGCCGATGTCGGTGCGGTGTACCTGCAGGCAATGGCATACAACTTTCAGCTCCTGGGCGGCTACCTGAGCCAGCGCACCCGCGGCGACGAGGTGTTCGTGATCATGGGCGACCACCAACCCCCAGGGGTGGTCAGCGGGCCGGGGCGGGACTGGACAGTGCCCGTGCATGTGCTGACCCGCGACGCCCTGCTTGCCGAGCGTCTCAGTGCGCAAGGTTTTGTCGAAGGCTTCGAGCCCGCGGCGGATCTAGGCGGTATGGCCGATTTGGGCCGGCACCTGCTCACCTGGTTCGATGCCCCGCTGGGGCCGACCGGCGAGCCGTACCTGGCCCACAAGGACGTAGCAGAAGCGGACGGTACGAAGGTCGCTACACCATGATGCCTACGCTGATCGGCCTGGCGTTGGCCATGGCCTTGCTTGTCGGCAGCGCCTGGGCCTTCCCCGTCCACACGCTTCGCGCCGCGCTGCGCTTGCAGCGGACACTGGCCGGGCTGCGCACGCGGCGGATTCGAGCGGGCGGTTTCAACTGGTCGTACCTCGATGGCGGCCGGGGCGAGCCGATCGTCATGGTCCATGGCTTCAGCGCCACTAAGGACAACTGGGTCTTGTTCGCCGCGCGATTGCGTCGCCACTACCGGGTCATCGCCCCCGACCTGCCAGGGTCGGGCGATACCGGTGCCGATGCGCACCTGGGCTTTGGTGTCGGCTATCAGGTCCACCGCCTGCACGCGTTCATCGAGGCACTGGGACTCGGGCCGGTGCACCTGGTGGGCAACTCCATGGGCGGCCACATCGTCGGGCTGTACGCCGCACACTACCCCGGCCGGGTGAAGAGCTTGGCGCTGTTCGACAATGCCGGGGTGGAGCCCCCGCGCAAGAGTGTATTCATTCAGCGTCTGGAGGCGACTGAGGGCGAGGACAACCTGCTGATCCTCAAGGACAAAGACGACTATCCGCGCCTGGAGCGCTTCCTCTTCGTCCGCGCACCGTTCACACCGGCGCTGATTCGCCGCGGCCTTATCCGCTACATGCTGAGCCTGCGTGATTATCACACCCGCATGTTCCGGCACCTGATCGACGGCTATGAGCCGCTGGAGCCGTTGTTGCCCCGCATAGCCTGCCCCACACTGATCCTCTGGGGCGAGAGCGACCAGGTGCTGGATGTCTCCAGCACCGAGGTGATGGCGCCGTTGATCCGCGACTGCACCGTGGTCGTCATGCCCAAGTGCGGGCACATACCCATGCTGGAGCGGCCGGCTGAAACCGCCGCCCACTACACGACTTTCCTGACTAGAAAAAACAAGTAACAAGATGATTTAATTTAGATTTAAAGCACTTCACCGTAGGATGGGTTGAGCGTAAGCGATACCCATCAGCCGCCCTCGATCAAAGTCATGCTCTCTCCGATCCGCGTCTTCGTTCAATGATGGGTATCGCTTACGCTCAACCCATCCTACATAGTGTTGTGCATAGGCCCCGGCAGTCTGAGGCGTAGCCGATTTTGCGAGTCACCCTTAGCGGGCGAGGCCGGCAAGCCGCTGCAAGCCGTCACGGATCTGGCCGGGGTTCAAATGCGCGTATCCCAGCAGCAATCGCGGAGCATCGTCGCTCGGTCCGTGATAAAGGTTGGCGGTGGAGTACAAGCGCACACCGCGGCTGGCGGCGCGTTCGATCAGGTTCTGGAGATCCGTCCCTGCGGGCAAGTCGACAGTCAGGTGCAAACCGGTGTGGGCGCCGTGGACGCTTGCCGATGGGCCAAAGGCCGCATGCATGCCTTCGAGCACGGCGTCGCGGCGCTGCAAATGACGCCGCCGCAGACGACGCAAATGCCACTCCACCCGTCCGCGGGTCATCAGATCCGCCAGGGCCAGTTGTTCCACCGTCGGGCTGTGCCGGTCGATCAACCAGCGCAGCGCGGTTACCGCCGTCACCCAGGCCGGCGGCAGGACCAGGTAACCCAGGCGCAGCGCCGGCGCCAGCAGCTTTGAGAAGGTTCCGCAGTACACCACCACCGCAGACGACGGCAGGCCGGCCAGGGCCGGGAGCGGGTCGCCAGCGTAGCGAAACTCGCCATCGTAGTCGTCCTCGATGACCACGGTACCGGTTTGGGCCGCCCAGTCGAGCACCGCCTGGCGACGGGCCAGCGGTAGCACGCCACCGGTGGGAAACTGGTGTGCCGGCGTTACATAGAGCAGGCCGGCGTCGCAGGGGCGCGGCAGTGCATCGACAATGAGCCCATCGTCGTCAACCGGCATCGGGACCACCCGTCCACCGGCGAAGCTCACCGCCTGACGGGCGCCGCGGTAGCCGGGGTTTTCCACCAGGGCGGCCTGCCCCGGCGCGAGCAAGGCCTGGGCCAGCAGTGTCAGCCCCTGCTGCGACCCGGCCGTGATGACGATCTGCTCGGCATGACAATGCAAACCACGGAAGCGGTTCAGATGCGTGGCCAGCGCGGCCCGAAGCGCCGGTTCGCCCGCCGCAGGACCATAGCCTGCCGCGCAGCCGCGAGCGGCGCGTGAGAGCGCAGCCCCCCAGTCATTGCGCAACGGTGCATCCGCCACCACCTGACCATAACGAAAGTCCACGACACCGGGTTGCTCGCGTGCCGCTGGCGTGTAGCGCTGCCACTCCAGCGTGGCCGCCTGAGCGCGGGCGCTCAAACCCGTAACCGCCACCGGTGGCAAGGCCGGGGCCGACGCCTGCACCCCGTTGGCGACGAAGCTGCCGCTGCCCTGGCGGGCGCTGATTACCCCCTCGGCCTGCAGGCACTCCAACGCGGTGACCACCACTTGGCGCGAGACGCCCAGCTCCCGCGCCCACTCACGGCTGGGTGGCAGGCGGGTGCCGGGCACCAGCCGGCCACCCAGCACGGCATCGCGAATCGCCCGGTGCAGTTGGCGGTACTTCGGGCCTTGGCCGTCCAGATCAAGATGCATAGTGGTCTGATTCGATCGCGTGTAATTGGTCGTGGGGAGAAGTCCAAAGCCGGCATAGGGTAGCGCAGTCAACCCCTGCATGGAGTTCTGCCCATGGTGCCGCAATCCGCCCACTTACCCCACCGCCCGGTACCCGCTGACGCCGATCGCCTGCCTGCGGCACTGATCGAGGCCTTGCGCGGGATGCACCAGCGGCTGACGGGGGTGTTGGCCCTGGTTCCAGCAACGGCCCTGAACTTCAAGCCGGCGGATTGGGCCGCCATACCCGGTGAACGGTTCTCCATCATCGAGCAGGTTTGCCACCTGCGAGATATCGAACTCGACGGCTATCAACAACGCATCCAGCGCATGCTGGCCGAAGACGATCCGCAGCTCGTGTCGGTGGATGGGTACCGGCTGGCGCGGGAGCGCGACTACACCCGCACAAACATCGACGAGGCCGCCGAGGCGTTTCGCCTGGCGCGCGGCCAGACGCTGGCACTATTGGAGACCCTGGACCCCGCGCAGTTGAGCCGTCCGGGACGCTTCGCCGAACACGGCAGGCTGAGCCTGACTGGCTTGATCCACCTGCTGTGCAGCCATGACCAGATCCATTTGGCGAGCATCCACGCATTGCTGGCAGCGTGGTCGGGCAGCAACGGCAGGGGGCCCGCCCCATCAGGTTGAACTCGCTCCGCCCACGCCCGCCAAAGGTTTGTATCGCTGGAGCCAGGAGATGCGCATGGCATGGACGTCCAATGCAACCGGGCGGGGCCTGCGAGTGTTGCTCGTACTGGGCCACCCGCGCACCGACAGTTTCGGTGCGGCGCTGGCGGCGGCATATCGCGACGGCGCACGTCAGGCCGGGGCCCAAGTGCGTAGCGTGACGGTCGCAGAAGCGGACTTCGACCCCGATGTCCATGTCCCGTCCCCCGCGGACCAGAGCCTGGAACCGGCGCTTGAAGCCGCCCAGGCGGCAATGGCCTGGGCCGAGCATCTGGTGTTCGTCTACCCGACCTGGTGGGGCACCTACCCGGCGCGGATGAAGGGCTTTCTCGACCGCGTCCTGACCCCGGGGTTTGCGTTCAATCATCGCGACGACGGCTTCTGGGACCGTTTGCTGGCCGGCCGCACCGCCGAGTTGATCACCACCATGGACACGCCGCTGCCGGTATACCGCTGGCTGTATGGCGCACCCGGCCATCGCGCCATGTCGCGTGCCACGCTGGGGTACTGCGGTGTGAAAACCCTGCGCAAAACGGTGTTCGGCCCGATCATGAACTCGTCAGACCCGCAACGCGCCGATTGGATCGAGACGGCCCGTAACCTGGGCCGACGGCTTGAAGGAGGTCCCATGGACGGACGGCAACGCATCGCCGCAACGCTGGGCGCATGGCTGAGGGCGCTGCGCCTGCAATTTTACCCGATGACCTGGGTGGCCTATGCCATCGGCGCGCTGGCGGCCGTTCAAGACACCGCTATGGACTGGGGTTTGTTCTGGATCGGCTACCTGGCGCTGTTCCTGCTCGAGGTCGCCACCGTGTTCAGCAACGAGCGCTTTGACTACCCCAGTGACGTGACCAACCGCAATGCCGGCCCGTTCAACGGGGGTTCGCGCGTGCTGGTCGACGGTAGCATCCGCCCCGAGCAATTGATGATTGGGTTCTGGCTGGCGCTGCTGGGCTTTGTCGCATCCGTCGGGTGGCTGGCCGCGGCGGCCGCCTGGCCGGTGGGCTGGACGCTGCTGGGTGCCGCTGTCCTGGCCACACTGGCCCTTGGCTACACGGTGCCTCCGCTGAAGTTCAGCCATCGCGGGCTGGGCGAGATCGATGTCGCGGTCACCCACAGCATCGCGGTGATGCTCGCCGGTTGGCTGGTACAACAAGGCGCCCCGGGCGACCCGTTACCGTGGCTGCTGGCCTTACCGTTGGGGCTTGCGGTGCTGCCGGCGATCCTGCTCTCCGGCGTACCCGATCACGACGCCGACCGAGACGGCGGCAAGCGCACGCTGGTGGTGATTCTGGGCATCCCGGCGGCCGTCACGCTGGCGATGCTGTCGGTTGCCGCGGCCGCGGGCCTGGCGCTGGTGTGGTACGTGACCGGCCTCGTGCACCCGGCCTATAACGCGGTCATCCTGATCACCTTGCCGCACGCGATCTGGCTGGTCCGCGCATTGAACCCGCTACGGGCGCACACCTCGGCTCCGGGACGCATCGATGGGCTGATGGTGCTTGCGCTGTCGTTCATCGTCTGGTTCGGGCTGGTGCCGCTGCTGGCCTTGTGGGTCTGAACAGCGGCGCCCGCCCGGCTGGTCAGCGCAGGTACACCGCCGTGGGCACGACCGCAGCCACGCCGACGGTCGTCTCACCCAATACGACGTACTCGCTCATCCCCACGGGGTCGTGCGGGCGTGCCCAGTCGTAGGTGTAGCCCAAGCGGGTCCACGGGTAGGGATTCGGCTCGTCGTAGCCGGTTTCGGTGCGGTTGTCGAACCACTGGCTGTAGGTCATCGCCACCTGCTTGTCGCCCTTCCAATCGACGATCGTCTCCTTGGTGAAGCTGAGGAAGCGATTGTCCGTCGTCGCGAAGCTCAGGCCACAGGTGGTATCGATGACTTCCGGGTCAGGGCATGGGCGGAACATGTCCGCAGGGTCCACCCACAACTCGACAAACTTGGACTTGCCGGTATCCGGCGGCAGGCCAAGCAATTGCTCGATACGCAGGTCAGAGGTATCGCCGGTTGGAACCAGAAAGTCCTTCAGTTGCGGGACCAGGGTGATCCAGACATTCGCACCCCGGGGCAGCGTGTACTCCTTACCGACAGACCCATCGAAGAAGTCCTGATCCGTCCATGTCACCACCTTGACCCGCGAGGCGCCCGGCTCCCCCTCCCACACCAGGCCCGGCTGGTACGGCGTGATTGCCACCAGATCGGTGACGATCTCGCTCGGCTCCGCCACCCGAGCGTCCGCCACCGCTGCCGCGTAAGCCTGCTGCAACGCCTCCTTCGACGGCGGCACAGACGCACATCCGGATAGCACGACCAGCAGCGAGACAAGAAAGCGCTTCGAATACCGCATGTCATCGTCCTTAATAGCGCGAACCATTCGCGGCGCTACTTCACAGCAAGCGACCACATGTTGAATAGGAACTTTTACACGTTTGACGGATTTCACCACGGCAAGCGTCACCCGGCTCATCCGCACGTGGAGCCGCACGCCGCCCGCGCACAGTTGTAGGATGCGTTGAGCGAAAGAGAAAGGAACGCGCCGATAGGGCATGTATCAACGGGACAGGACACCGGTGACCAGCAGCAAATCCACCACAGCCCAACACCTGCGCGACCTCGCCCGGCTACGCCGCGTTCGCGACCGGATCGACCGGGAGTACGCGCAGCCGCTGGATGTCGAGGCGCTGGCCCGCGGCGTGCATATGTCGGCCGGGCACCTCAGTCGCCAGTTCCGGCTCGCGTATGGCGAGTCGCCGTATGCCTATCTGATGACACGGCGTATCGAGCGGGCGATGGCGCTGCTGCGTCGCGGCGATCTGAGCGTCACCGATGTCTGTTTCACGGTCGGCTGCTCGTCGTTGGGCACCTTCAGTACCCGCTTCACCGAGTTGGTCGGCGTACCGCCGAGTGTCTATCGGCGTCAGGCGGCACGCGCGACGGCTGGGATACCCTCCTGTGTGGCGAAGCAGGTGACCCGACCGATCAGGAATCGAGAAGCACCGGCGTCCGAGCCGCAACTAGACTGAGCGCCGCCACCATCACCACACTTGGAGTGACTGCCATGGACATCGTCATTCACGCGAGTTTCCTCCCGCAAAACGACCCGGACGCCGCCCTGGCCTTCTACCGCGACACCTTAGGCTTCGAGGTGCGCAACGATGTCGCGTACGGCGGGATGCGCTGGATCACCGTCGGCCCGGTGGGTCAGCCGGACACGTCCATCGTTCTGCAGCCGCCGGACGCCGACCCCGGCCTTACCGACGCCGAGCGCCGCACCATCGCCGAGATGATGGCCAAGGGCACGTATGCCGGCATCGTTCTGGCCACCGCCGACCTGGACGCCACCTTCGAGCGGCTGGCGGCGCGCGGCGCCGAGATCATCCAGGAGCCGGCCGATCAGCCCTACGGCATTCGCGACTGCGCCGTCCGCGATCCGGCCGGTAACCTGCTACGCATCCAGGAGCGGCGCTGAGCCGTTCCGCGGTCGCAGGCATGATCAGACACTATTGAACGGAGACACGATGAGCACAGCCACGAGCACGGACACGCAGTCGCCCGCACTGCACGTCGCCGACCGTCACGATCTGATCCGCGTCCACGGCGCGCGCGTGAACAACCTCAAGGACATCAGCGTCGAGCTTCCCAAGCGCCGGCTGACGGTGTTCACCGGCGTGTCCGGCTCGGGCAAGAGCTCGCTGGTGTTCGGCACAATCGCTGCGGAGTCGCAGCGGCTGATCAACGAGACTTACAGCACCTTCGTGCAAGGCTTCATGCCGACGATGGCGCGGCCCGAGGTCGATGTACTCGATGGCCTGACAACCGCGATCCTCGTCGATCAGCAGCGTATGGGCGGCGACGTCCGCTCCACCGTCGGCACCGCCACCGATGCCAACGCGATGCTGCGCATCCTCTTCAGCCGCCTCGGGCAGCCGCACATCGGCTCGCCCCAGGCGTTCTCGTTCAATGTCGCGTCGATCAGCGGCGCGGGGGCGGTGACGATCGAGCGCGGCGGGAAGACCGTAAAAGAGCGCCGCAGCTTCACCATCACCGGCGGTATGTGCCCGCGCTGCGAGGGTCGCGGCTCGGTCTCCGACATCGACCTCACCCAGCTCTACGACGCCTCCAAGTCGCTCGCCGAAGGCGCGTTCACCATCCCCGGCTGGAAGTCGGACAGCTTCTGGACGGTGCGGGTCTACGCCGAGTCGGGCTTCGTCGATCCGAACAAGCCCATCTGCAAGTACACCAAGAAGGAGCTCAACGACTTCCTCTACAAGGAACCGGTCAAGGTGAAGGTCGATGGCGTCAACCTCACCTACGAGGGGCTGATCCCCAAGGTGCAAAAGTCGTTCCTCTCCAAAGACCCCGAGTCCCTGCAGCCGCATATCCGTGCCTTCGTCGAGCGGGCGGTCACCTTCACCACCTGCCCCGACTGCGACGGCACCCGGCTCAGCGAGGCGGCCCGTTCATCGAAGATCAAAGGCAAGAACATCGCCGAGCTCTGCGCGATGCAGATCAGCGACCTCGCCGACTGGGTCCGTGACCTGGCCGAACCGTCGGTCGCGCCGTTGTTGTCAGCGCTGCTGCGGACGCTCGATTCGTTCGTGGAGATCGGGCTGGGTTACCTCTCGCTCGATAGGCCCTCGGGCACGCTCTCGGGTGGCGAGGCGCAGCGCACCAAGATGATCCGCCACCTCGGCTCCTCGCTCACCGACGTCACCTACGTCTTCGACGAGCCCACCATCGGCCTGCACCCGCACGACATCCAACGGATGAACGACCTCCTGCTGCAACTGCGCGACAAGGGCAACACGGTGCTCGTCGTCGAGCACAAGCCGGAGGTGATGGCGATCGCCGACCACATCGTCGACCTCGGCCCCGGCGCCGGGACGGCGGGCGGCACCGTCTGCTACGAGGGCTCCATCGACGGGCTACGGGCCAGCGGCACCACCACCGGCCGCCACCTCGACGACCGGGCATCGCTCAAGCCGACGGTGCGCGCCCCCACCGGCCGGCTTCCGATCCGCGGCGCCACCCGCCACAACCTCCAGAACGTCGACGTCGACATCCCGCTTGGGGTGCTGTGCGTCGTCACTGGCGTGGCGGGCTCGGGCAAGAGCTCGCTGATCCACGGCTCCATCCCCGCCACCGCGGGCGTGGTATCGGTCGATCAGGCGCCCGTCCGCGGCTCGCGGCGCAGCAACCCGGCAACATACACCGGGCTGCTCGAGCCGATCCGCAAGGCGTTCGCGAAAGCCAATGGCGTAAAGCCTGCACTGTTCAGCGCCAACTCCGAGGGGGCCTGCCCCGCCTGCAACGGTGCCGGTGTCATCTACACCGACTTGGGGCTGATGGCCGGCGTCGCGATCACCTGCGAGGAGTGCGAAGGCAAGCGGTTCCAGGCATCGGTGCTCGAGTACCGCCTTGGCGGCCGCGACATCAGCGACGTGCTGGCGATGTCGGTGGCCGAGGCTGAGGTCTTCTTCAGCACCGGCGAGGCGAGCACCCCGGCCGCGCATGCCATCCTCCAGCGGCTTGCCGATGTGGGTCTGGGCTACCTTCGGCTCGGCCAGCCGCTGACCACGCTGTCCGGCGGCGAACGGCAGCGGCTCAAACTGGCCACCCACATGGCCGAGAAGGGCGGTGTCTACGTTCTCGACGAGCCGACCACCGGCTTGCACCTTGCCGATGTCGCGCAACTGCTCGGGTTGCTCGATCGGCTCGTCGAGGCCGGCAAATCGGTCATCGTCATCGAGCACCACCAGGCGGTCATGGCGCACGCCGACTGGATCATCGATCTCGGCCCCGGCGCCGGCCACGACGGTGGCCGGATCGTCTTCGAGGGCACACCCGCCGAACTCGTCGCCGCCCGTGCCACCCTCACCGGCAAGCACCTCGCCGCCTACGTCGACACGTGACCGGCACGGGCATGAAACCTCCACCTCCTGTGTGCGGACAAACAGGCAGAGGCTGCACAATCATGACGACAAGGAGATTGCCATGCCCTCACGCTTGAAAGAGCGGCCAGCCGGAGCACCCTTCATGTTTACCAGCGACAACGGGCACAGCGGGCCGATGACGCCATCCATTCGGGATGGCGACTGGGTGGTGGTGGAGCCCAAAATCGGCGGGAGCATGATCGTCGAGGTCACCGAGGCCTCCGGAACGCGCTTCAGCGGCGTCCGGGTCGAGCCCGAAGATACCCAGATCGGCCAGATCAACGACGGGGACGACCTCGATCTGTCGGTCGAGCTGGAACAGGCGTTCCCCGCCGGCTCGACCGTGGAGTTTGCCGAGAAGCACGCCTTCAAGGTGTACCGTCCATTGCCCAGGGGCCATTCATCCAAGATATAGCCGCAGCGTGACAGTCCCCGCGACGGATCTGATCCAGCTCACCCCCGCCGGGCTCTACTGCCCCGCGGGAGATTTCCACATCGACCCCTGGCGACCGGCTCTACGCGCGGTCATCACACACGCACACGCCGATCACGCACGTACGGGCATGGGGCACTACCTGGCCGCCCGGCCCGGCGAGGCGCTGTTGAAGCATC
The DNA here is from genome assembly GCA_965652545.1 of uncultured Candidatus Competibacteraceae bacterium. Classification (GTDB taxonomy): domain Bacteria; phylum Pseudomonadota; class Gammaproteobacteria; order Competibacterales; family Competibacteraceae; genus CBFGWV01. Next base: position 32,951 of record CBFGWV010000020.1, read on the forward strand.
GCCTGGGTGCCGATGCCGACATACGTAGCCTCGAGTACACAGAGCCCATCAACCTCGGCGCGACCCGCGTGTCCTTGCACCCGGCCGGTCACGTCCTGGGCTCCGCCCAAGTACGGGTGGAGCGGGACGGCGAGGTCTGGGTGGTCTCTGGCGACTATAAACGCGACCCCGACCCGACCTGCGCCCCATTTGAGGTCGTACCCTGCGACACCTTCATCACGGAAGCGACCTTTGCCCTGCCGGTTTATCGATGGGGCGATCCGCAGCGGGTTGCCGCGGACATCCTCGCCTGGTGGCGCCGAGCCGCTGACGATGAACGGGCCTGCGTGCTGTTCGTCTATGCCCTGGGCAAGGCGCAGCGGGTGCTTGCGGAGCTGGCAAGGCTCACAGACCGGCCGGTGTGGGTCCACGGCGCCATCGACGGCATCACCCGCTTGTACCGGGATGCGGGCATTGACATGCTGCCGACCCAGCCGGTCGCGGAGTCCGCAAAGGCGCGCGATTTCGCCGGGGAGCTCATCCTCGCCCCGCCCTCGGCGGCCGGCAGCCCTTGGATGAAGCGCTTCGGTCGACCGGTTACCGGGTTTTGCTCCGGCTGGATGCGCGTACGCGGCAACCGCCGGCGACGCGGTTTCGATGCCGGTTTCGTCCTCTCCGACCATGCCGATTGGCCCAGCCTCCTGCGCACCGTGGGCCAAACCGGCGCCCAGCGCGTACTGGCCACCCATGGCAAGACCGCCAGCTTCGTCCGCTACCTGAGCGAGCAGGGCGTAGACGCGCAGGCGCTGGCCACCGCCTACGGTGGGGAGGAGGATTGATGCGGCGTTTTTCAGTGCTTTTCGAGACCCTGGATGCCACCACCTCCACAAATGCAAAGGTGGCGGCATTGACGGCGTACTTCCACGATGCACCGGCCGCGGATGCCGCCTGGGCGGTGTATTTTTTGGCCGGGCAACGGCTCAAGCGCCTGATCGGCGCGGCCAGGCTGCGTCAATGGCTGGCACAGGCCTGTGGGCTCCCCGCCTGGTTGGTGGAGGACAGTTACGCCAATGTCGGCGACCTGGCTGAAACCGTGGCCTTGCTGATGAGCGATGAGGATCGCCAGCCATCCGATATCGCGTTGCATGTGTGGGTCGAGCAGCGCCTCCTCCCGCTGGCGGCCGCCGACGAGCCGGTACAACGGGCCGCAGTAACCGCTTGGTGGCGTGAGCTCGACCGCTGGCAGTGCTTCCTGGTCACCAAGCTGCTGACCGGCGCGCTACGCATCGGTGTCGCCAAGACCTTACTGATGCGTGCACTGGGCCAGGTGGCCGGCGTGGACGCGGCCGTCATCGCGCACCGCCTCTCCGGTGACTGGCAACCCTCGGCATCGGCCTACGCCGCCCTGCTCTCCGGCGAGGCCGACGCCGACCAGACGGCCCGCCCTTACCCGTTCCTTCTTGCCTCACCGCTGGACAGACCGGTGGTGGATCTGGGACCGCGCGAAGACTGGCTGGCGGAGTGGAAATGGGACGGCATCCGTGCGCAGATCATTCGCCGCGGCGACCAAAGCCTGCTGTGGTCGCGTGGCGAGGAGCGGCTGGACGAGGCTTTTCCGGACCTGCTGGCCACCGCGGCGACACTACCCGCGTGTGTGCTGGATGGGGAAATCGTCGCCTGGGACGGGGGCATCCAACCGTTCTCCACCCTGCAACGGCGCCTCAATCGCAAGCGCCCGAGTGCCAAACTCATGGGCGAGGTGGCCATTCGCTTCCTGGCTTACGATCTCATCGAACTCGACGGCAATGACCTGCGCGGCTCACCGTTGATCGAACGGCGTGACCGGTTGGACCGGTTGCTGGCAACCGCCCCGCCCAACATCACCACCTCGCCCCTCGTACCCGACACCGACTGGGCCGCACTGGCGGCACGGCGCGAGCAGGCACGCGCACGGGGTGTGGAAGGCCTGATGCTAAAGCACAAGCAGTCGGCCTATGGCGTCGGGCGACGCAAGGGGGACTGGTGGAAATGGAAAATCGACCCGCGCACCGTGGACGCCGTACTCGTCTACGCTCAGGCGGGGCATGGACGACGCGCCAACCTCTACACCGACTACACCTTCGCCGTACACGACGACGACCAACTGGTTCCGGTGGCCAAGGCCTATTCCGGCTTGTCGGATGCGGAAATCGCCGAACTCGACCGTTGGATACGTCGCCACACGGTCGACCGCTTCGGCCCCGTGCGTCAGGTCGAACCCATCCATGTGTTCGAACTGGCCTTCGAAGGCATACAGGTCTCAAAGCGCCACAAGGCAGGCGTGGCGCTGCGGTTTCCACGCATTCTGCGCTGGCGCACGGACAAGTTGCCGCGGGATGCCGATACGCTCGCCAGCCTGCGCGCTTTGCTGAATGTCAACGACAGTGGGTAAACGCTCCTAGCCGCCGGTTATGGCCGCAACCACCGAGAAGCTGGCGCTGATACTGTCGCCATCGTCCTTGGTGTTCGCGATCAGCGAGGGACGCTGGCTGGCAAACGGTGTGAACCCGCCGATGATCCGTCCGCGGCTGAGCAAGCGACCGCTGGTGGCGTAGATCCACACCTCGCCGTCGATGACGGCATAGCCCAGGAACTCCGGCTGGCCGGCCGACCAGCCGTTGTCCTCATCGCCCATGGTGCCCTCACCCAAGCGGGCGACGCTGTTGCCACCGGCGGTGACCTCACGCAGCCGCCAGGTCACGCGAAAGCGATCGCCATCGTCAGACTCCAGCACCAATGTCAGACGCAGGTTGTTGCCACTCGGCAATACCCCGAGGCTCACCTCCAAACCTGCTTCCTGCTCGTCACTGCCGCCGGGGCTGGCCTGCACCTGGGCCAAGAGGCCGGCAATGGCCAAGTCCGGTGCACGCAAGGCCGCGCGGCCGTCGTCCCCGCTGGCCGACAGGCTTGCCGTACCGCCACTTGCCGACGCCGACCCGTTACCCGAAGCGGACCAGGTGCTCAAATCCCCAATGGGCGCGATGGACAAGTTGAGCCCCGCCGCAGCGGCCTGAAGCGACTCGAAAGACTGCGCCGAAGCGCTCTGGGCGAACAACGCAAACAACACAACGGCAAATCGGCGCATGGCGACCTCGCTGGTGACTGGGGCTGGGTTGCGCCCCATCAGGACGTAGCGTGCCACAATCACCGCCTAGACTATTGCGCTGGATCAGGCGACGTGTTTGTAGATGCACACGGGTTGCATGGGGGTCATTCGGCCGATCAGAGCGTCAATCGCACCGCCGCCCGTGTGAAAGCATTACCATCCGCCACAGTACGTGCATCGCCCGCCCGGAGCCCCCGTCGACATGACGTCCAAGCCTACGCGTCTCGCCCCCTGGATGCTGCTCACCGCGGCCTGCCTCATCGCCATGACCGGCTTTGGCGTGCGATCCACCTTCGGGCTGTTCACCGCGCCGCTATCCGAGGCGCATGGCTGGGGCCGCGAGGTGTTTGCCTTCGCCGTGGCCATCCAAAACCTGCTCTGGGGCATTGGCCAACCCTTTGCCGGCGCCCTTGCCGATCGCTTCGGCACCGCACGCGTGCTGACCGGCGGCGCCATCCTCTACGCCGTGGGCGTCGCCCTGACCGCCGTGGTCAGCGAGCCGATACTCATGACCCTCAGCGCCGGTGTCATGGTGGGCTTGGGCATCTCCGGCGCATCGTTCACCCTGGTACTGGCCGCCCTCGGCCGGCTGCTGCCGCCCGCCCAGCGTTCCTGGGGCCTGGGCATGGCCACCGCGGCAGGCAGCTTCGGGCAATTCGTGTTCGCCCCCCTGGGGCAAGCCTTCATCCAGACCTATCAGTGGGACGGCGCCCTGTTCATCCTCGCCGCCTGCGTCCTGTGCATCGTGCTGCTCAGCCCCGCCCTGCGAGGACGCAGCGAAGGCGCCGGGCCGGACGCCGGCAGCGCCACCTCGTTGACCGCCGCCATCGGCCAGGCCGCACGCCACCCCAGCTTCTGGTGGCTGACCCTGGGATTCTTCGTCTGCGGCTTTCACGTCGCCTTCATCACCGTGCACATGCCGCCGTACCTGGCCGACATCGGCACCCCCCCGGCACTCGCCGGCTGGTCGCTCGCGATGATCGGCCTGTTCAACGTCATCGGCGCCTACTCATCCGGCATCCTCGGTGGCCGCTACTCCCGCCGCTGGCTGCTCAGCGGCCTGTACGGCGGACGCGCACTGGCCATCGCCCTGCTGCTGATCCTGCCCAAGACCACCGTCACCGTCTTGTGCTTCAGCGCCGCCATGGGTCTGCTGTGGCTGTCCACCGTGCCGCTCACCTCCGGCCTTGTCGCGCTGATGTTCGGCACCCGATACCTCGCGACCTTGTTCGGCTTCGTCTTCCTGTCGCACCAGATCGGCGCCTTCCTCGGCGTCTGGCTCGGCGGCATCGTCTACGCCGCCACCGGCAGCTACGACCCCATGTGGTGGATGGGCATCGCACTGGGGCTCATGGCCGCCATCGTGCACCTGCCCATCCGCGAACAGGCCGCACCCGCGCTGGCGCCCGGCTGAACGGTCAAAACCCCCGGTAAGCCGGGTCGACTTCATCCAGCGAACACGGCGACGAGGCCGGCCCATCCGCTGCCGCACCGCGCTCCCACCAGCGGCCGTCGTCGGTCAGGATCACATCCATCGGAACATCGTGATCCTGCGGGTAAATCGTCGTCAGCGCCTGGTTGCGATAGCCCACTCCGATCACCCACGGCCTGGGCGTCAACGCCGCCAGCGTGCGGTCATAAAACCCGCCACCGTACCCCAGGCGATACCCCGCCGGGTCATAGCCCACCAGCGGCGATAGCACCACATCCGGCACCACCGGGGCATCATCGGCCGGAACCGGGATATTCCACACCCCCGGCACCATCGCCGCCCCCGGCGTCCAACCCCGGAACACCAGCGGCTGCCCCTTCGCCACCACCACCGGCAACGCCGCACTGCACCCCCGCCCCAGCAACGACTTGATCACCGGCATGAGATCGATCTCACCGCGAAACGGCCAATAAAACCCCACACAAGCCGTATCGAAACGCTCCAGCAGCGCGTCCACCGCCGCATTCACATGCTCCCGCGCCGCCTGGCGGTCCTCGCGCGACACCGCCAGACGTTGGTCGATCAACCGCGCACGCTGCTCGCGCCGCCACAGCTTAATGGTGTTCCAGTCCATCGAAAGTCACCCCGGAAACCGTTGCCTTGGGAGCGACCAGACTAACGTGTTTGTCCGCATTGGCGAGCCCGCCTGTCGCGGCTGCGTAAACGGTGGACGAGTTTGGTCCCGGTAGCCCAACCAGGTGAATCACACCATGCGTCCGGCGATCCGCAGGGAGTTTCCGCAGCGTGAACACAAGCACCGTCCACCCGCGTTCAATGACTTCGGCGAGACGATGGCCGAGCGTTGCTCGGCTGCCGAGTACAACTCGGCGATCCCAGGGAAAGAATCCCCACCGATCAAACGAACCACCACCAAGAGCCCGCCGGGACACGGGGTATGTCGACCCGACCGTTGGCCG
>CBFGWV010000021.1:0-38400 GCA_965652545.1 uncultured Candidatus Competibacteraceae bacterium
ACCCAGCACCCAGCACCCAGCACCCAGCACCCAGCACCCAGCACCCAGCACCCAGCACCCAGGCAAGCGTCACACCGCCCGCCACTACCGATAAACGGCCGCCTTCACCTCGGTCTCCGCCAACAAAGCCCGGTTCAACTCAGCCCCCAGACCCGGCTTGTCGGACAAGGTGATCCACCCGTGGCTATCCACCTGCACCGGCTCCGTAATCACAAAATCGCGCCGATCAGCAGTCCATTCCGGTGGATCGTACGGGTACTCGATGAACGGCGCCCCCACGCTGCCGGCCGTCAAATGCAGGTTCGCCAACACACCGATGCCATTGCCCCAGGTGTGCGGCGTAAACACATGCCCCGCGGCCACGATATCCTCCGCCAGCGCCCTCAACCGCCCCAAACCGATACTGCACACCACATCCGGCTGATAGACATCCAGACACCCCTGCGCCAACAACGCACGAAACTCATACACCTCGCGCGTCATCTCCCCGCCGGCAATCCGCACACCCGCCTGCGCCCGCAACCGCGCCATACCCGCATAATCCCCACGGTGCAGCGGCTCCTCCATCCAATACACCCCATGACGGGCCAGCTCCCGCGCCACCACCAGCGCCTCATCTACCGACCACGGCACCTGAATGTCCCACGGCATCCGCCAGCCTTGATTGCAATCCACCATCAGCTCCAGCGCATCACCGACAGCCTCCCGCACGGCCGCCAGCACGGCAAAATCCGCATCCAGATCCGCCCGCCCGAAACGCAGCTTCAGCGCCCCGAAGCCTTGCACCACCAGATCCCGCGCAAACGCCGCCGTCACCTGGGGCGAGCGGTGCGTGCCGCTGGACGCATACGCCCGAATACGGTTGCCGCGCCCGCCCAGCATCCGCCACAACGGTTCACCGCGGATCTTGCCCGCCAAATCCCACAACGCCACCTCCAGCGCCCACGGCCGGCCGGCGTGAAACTCCACATTTGCCAACACCTCCCCATGCCGGGCCAGGTTCTCCACCGGTTGGCCGAGAAACAAATGCAGATAATCCTCCAGGCCGTACGGCGGTTCACCACCGCCGATCCCCACCCGACCCTCACTGTCGGTGACCTCCACCACACAGGCGGGAAACCGCGTCCGCGGCCGGCTATCCCAGGCCGCGGGAAACGGCGGGTCCAGCGGCAGCGCGTGCTGGCTGATGCGTACGCTGGCGATCGTGCTCATGCCGCCACCTCGCCGGCCAGGCAAGCGGCCCAGGCCGCCACGGTCAACCGCGCCAGCTCCGCCATATCAGCGGCAGTCACCGGGCGGGCATTGTTGCGTGCCATCGGCAGGTTCTCCGTCGCATTCATCACCGGCACCAACGCTTTTGCATCCAGTGCCGTGACACCACTGGCCGCCACCACCGCAGGAAAGCCCAGGCTGTCCAACCAGCGGCCGTAGGCCGCCGGCAGATCGGCACCGCAAAGCGATGGATCGAAGGCGCGCGCCGCCGGCGTGTAGCGCTCGGGGTCGGCCGCCACGCTCCAGGCCAGGGTCGCACGCAAGGCCAGGGCCACGGCCAAGCCGTGCGGCAGATGGTAGACCGTGCCCAACGCATGACCGATGTTGTGCGCCACACCGGTGCCACCGGCATCAATGGCCACACCGGCCAGGCAGGCCGCCAGTTGCACCCGCCCACGGGCGTCTAGATCGTCCCCCTGCGCCACCGCCGTGTGCAGACTGCCGGCCAGCAGGCGGATGGCCTGCAAACCGCTGGCCTCCAGCACCGGCTGTCGGGCCTGGCCGGTCACCGCCTCCAGGGCATGCACGAAGGCATCCAACCCGGTGGCGACCGTCAGCCCGCGTGGCAGGCCGCGGGTGAGCGCCGGCTCCAGAATCACCGCATCGGGCAGCAGCCCCGGTCCCCAGGCCCATACCTTGCTCCCGGCCGCGTCGGCCAGCACACAGGTACGGGTCACCTCCGCTCCGGTGCCGGCCGTGGTCGGGATCATCACCGCCGGCCAGCGCCTGTCCATGGGGCTGCGACCGAGCATGTGGGCGCTCACCGGCCCGCCCATGGCCGCCAGACAAGCCGCCAACTTAGCGATATCCAACGCCGTACCGCCGCCGACACCGACCACCACCGCCGGCCCTACGGCACGCACGGCGTCAGCGCAGGCATCGACCGTGGCCGCCGCCGGCTCACCGGCTGGCACCAGAAACTCACCGACGACCATACCCTCGGCGAACCGCTCGCGCACGGCCTCCAACAGGCCGAGACGGGCCAGGCCGGCATCGGCCACCAGAATCACCTGCTCGCCCAGTGCGCTCACCTGCGCAGCCAACTGATCCAGGCTACCGACTCCGGCGATCAGCGTCGGGGATGGGGTTACCGTAAACACCGTGTTCATCGTCATGATCGTCAGCCCAACGCGATCCAGGTAGTCTTCAGTTCGGTCACTTTGTCGAGTGCGTGCAATGAGCGGTCCCGTCCCTGCCCGGATTGCTTGAAGCCGCCAAACGGCACCGCCATCGACGTCTCGTCGTAGGTGTTGACCCACACGGTGCCAGCGCGCAGGGCGCGGGCGCTGCGGTGGGCCTCGGCGAGGTCGCTGGTGAATACCGCCGCAGCCAGTCCGTAGGGCGTGGCGTTGGCCAGGGCGATCGCCTCCTGCGTGCTGTCCACGGTGTGCACCGACAGCACCGGGCCGAACACCTCGTCGCAGGCCAGCGGCGAGTCGGGGGCGGCGCCATCGACGATGGTCGGCTCGATGAACGCACCGCCGCTGTCGCTCAGGACCGCGCGCCCACCGTGGATGATGTCGGCGCCGGCGCGGCGGGCGGTGTCCAGGTAGCCCAGGATGCGGTCGCGCGCGGCCATGTCGATCAGGCTGCCGACGGCGGAGGCCGGGTCCAACGGGTCACCAGGTTGAATGTGCGCGGCCATGGCCACGAGCTTGTCCAGCAAGGCCTGCTTGTGGCTGCGGTGGACGATCAGCCGCGAGGCGGCGTGGCAGGTCTGGCCGGCGTTGTACCAGATGCTCCAGGCCAGCGCGGTAGCCGCCTTGTCCAGATCGTTACAAGCGGCGGTGACGATCAACGGGCTCTTGCCGCCCAGCTCCAGGCCGACACGCTTGAGGTTGGTCTCGGCGCTGTAGCCGAGGATCTTGCGCCCGACCTCGGTCGAGCCGGTGAACAACAGCGCATCCACATCGCCATGCCGGGCCAAGGCCTGGCCGGTGATATGACCCCGCCCGGTGACGACGTTGAACACCCCCGACGGGATACCCGCCTCCACTGCCAGGGCCGCAAGGCGCAGGGCGCCCAGCGAGGACTCCTCGGCGGGCTTGAGCACCACCGAGTTGCCCGCGGCCAGCGCCGGGCCGAGCTTCCAGCCGGCGATGATCAGCGGGTAGTTCCACGGCACGATGGCGCCAACCACGCCGACCGGCTCGCGAGTGATCAAGGCCAGCGCGGTGTCCGCGGTGGGGGCAATCTCGTCATACAGCTTATCGGTGCTCTCGGCATACCAGGCGATGCCGTTGGCGCAGCCGCCGACGTCGACCGGGACGGTCTGGCCGATGGGCTTGCCGGTGTCGAGCGTCTCCAGCAGCGCCAGCTCCTCGGCATGCCGGCGAATCAACGCCACCCAGGCGAGCAGGCGTGTCTTGCGCTCGGCCGGCGGCAAGCCGCGCCAGCGGCCGTCCTCAAAAGCCGCACGGGCCACGGCCACCGCACGGTCGACATCGGCGGCGCCGCATTCGGGCAGGCTGACCAGATGGCGTCCGGTGGCCGGGTTGATGCGCTCGAAGCTGGCATCGGACTGCGCGGCTGCCGTCCGGCCGTCGATGAACGGCCCGGTGGGCAGAATGATGTCGGCGGCCCGTTGCCGCCACTGGCTAAGCGTTGCGCTCATTGGCTGTGTTTCCTTGCGACGATGGTCAGCAGCCTAGCAGTGCATCCAGCGCTCACAATGGACGAATACGCATGGGTATCATGCGTAAAACTTCTGCTGCCTGCGGGGGCTAGTCCAGGTTGAAACACCCCATTGACGACAGCCACCGCCGGCGCGGCCTGCCACCGCTGAACGCCTTGCGCGCGTTCGAGACCGCGGCGCGGCTGGGCAGCTTTACCCGCGCCGCCGAGGTGTTGCACGTGACCCAGAGCGCGGTCAGCCGCCAAGTGCGCCTGCTCGAGGACGTCATGGGCGAGCCCTTGCTGGTGCGCGAGCACCACCATCTGGAGCTCACCGCCGCCGGCCGCGCCCTGCTGCCGGTGCTGGAACAGGCCTTCGACGGTATCGAAGCCACGGTGCGCGGCATCCGCGTCGGCCAGCCGGCCGCGCGTCTGCGCATCAACCTGCCGCCGACCTTCGCCCGGCGCTGGTTCCTGCCGCGCCTGGCGGGCCTGCGCACCGCCCTGCCCGCCCTGGACCTGACACTGACCTCGCAGGTGCGCGACGACTTGGCCGACAACCCGCGGCTGGACTGTGCCATACGTTTCGGCAGCGGCGACTGGCCGGGCCTGCACAGCCGCCTGCTGTTCAACGAGGCGCACATCGCCGTGTGCCACCCGGCGCTGCTACCCGGCGACGACCCCGCCGCGCTGGCCGCGGCGACCCTGCTGCACGTGACCAAGCCCGCCGGACGCTACCTGACCTGGCAGCACTGGCTGGCGGCGGCGGGGCTCGATGAGGTCGATGCCGAGCGCGGGCTGGAGTTCGATGCGCTGGACCTGGCCATCGCCGCGGCCTGCGAAGGGGTGGGCATCACCATCGCCGACCGGCACATGGTCGCGGCCGAGCTGGCCGACGGCCGGCTGGTGCAATGGACCGCGACTGTCGTGCCCGGTACCGCGTCCTATTGGTTCGTTACGCGCGAGCGGGAACGCGACGGTGGCCAAGCGCGGGCGCTGTGGGAATGGCTGCGCGAGCAAGCCGAGGCGGCGCCGCCGCAGCCAGCGATACGTGGGAACGATATGTAGGATGGGTTGAGCAAAGCGATACCCATCATGACGCGGCGACGACCCAGATGAGGGCAGCGGCTTCGATCAATAGCGGCTGATGGGTATCGCTTCGCTCAACCCATCCTACATAGGCCTGTTCGTCGCCAGTCGTGTTCAGTCTTGCGCATCCAGGCGCTTGAGTTTGCGGTGCAAGGTGGCGCGGTGGATCCCAAGGCGCCGCGCCGCCGCGCTGATGTTGCCGCCGCAGCTGGCCAGCGCCTCGCGGATGGTGTCGCTCTGTGCATCCTTCAGCGGCACCACAGCAGCGGGCGCGGCGGGGGCGTGAAACTCCGGCGGCAGTTCGGCACAGCCGATGACCGCCCCGTCGTCGGCCAGGGCCACCAGGGTGCGCAGCAGGTTGGCCAGTTCGCGGAAGTTGCCCGGCCAATCGTGCGCCAGCAGGCGCTCGCGGGCGCGGGCGGTCAGCCGGATACCGCGCGCGGACGCACCGGCCTCAAGCAGCATGGCCTCGATGATGGGAGTGAGGTCCGGGCGCTCGCGCAGCGGTGGCAAGGTCAGGGTCAGATGGCGCAGGCGGTAATACAGGTCGGCGCGGAAGCGCCCGGCGCCCACGTCCTGGTCCAGTGGCCGGTGGGTAGCCGCGATGACGATAAAATCCACTGGCGAGGGTCGTCCCCCGCCCAGGGGCTGCACCACCTTGTCCTGCAACACCCGCAGCAGGCGCGCCTGCAACGCCTGTGGCATGTCGCCGATTTCATCCAGAAACAGCACGCCGCCGTCGGCCTCCCGTAAGCGCCCGCTGGCGCCGCCTCGACGAGCGCCGGTGAACGCCCCAGGGCTGTAGCCGAAGAGCTCCGATTCGATGAGGGACTCGGGTATGGCCGCGCAGTTCACCGCCACCAGGGGGCCGGTGGCGCGGGTCGACGCCTGGTGCACCGCACGCACGAACATTTCCTTGCCGGTACCGGTTTCGCCATGCAGCAGCACCGGTATGCCGGCATCGAGCGCGCGTCGGGCTTTCGCCAGCAAGGGTTCGGTGGCCGCGTCCCATACGACACCGCCACGCACCGTGACCGCGCCCGCGCCGGCAGGTGCTGAACGCAGCGGAACCGGGCGGCGTCGGACACGCAGCTGCAACATGCGGCCGTCGGCACGTTGGGGCAGGCTGTGATCGCCCTCGTTCAAGGGTACGTCGAACAAGGCATCCCAGCGCGCGCGTCCGATAGCGCTCGCACTCAAGCCCAGCAAGGCCAGCCCGACCCGGTTGGCACCGACGAGTCGGCCGTCGCGAAACACCAGCACACCCTCGTGCGGCGTATCCAGCCACGCCGGATGCGGGTGGACATGGACGCTGTAATCACCGGGACCGGCCAGGTGCGTAGTCCAGCGGTGTTCCAGATGGGCGACCGCCAGTTGCACCAGGGTGCGCGCGTGGGGGTGGGCACGGCGCACATCGCCGCTCAGATCCAGCACGCCGGCGGTATGACCCAGGGGGTCGAACACCGGCATCGCGGTGCACACGAGAAAGCGGTTCTCGCTGAGGTAGTGCTGACTGCCCAACACCTCGACCATGGCCGACTCGGCTAGCGCCGTACCCACGGCGTTGGTGCCCTCGCGCGCCTCGGACCACTCCGCACCGGGCAGCAGCGACACCTGTCGCGCCCGGTCCATGAAGGCGGTGTCCCCGCGCGCCTCGAGGATCAGTCCCTGGTTATCGGTCAGCAGCACGATGCCGTCGGCCTGCATCATCGCGCGGTACAAGGTATCGAGCTCGGGTGCGGCCAAGTGCAGCAGCATGCCGTTGCGCTCGCGCGCCTCGCGCAACCTGCCGCCGGGCAGCGGCTCGTTGTACGAGGGCTGGTCGACCGGCAGGCCCAAGGCCACACAGCGCTGCCAGGAGCGCTCGATGACCGAAGACGACTCAATGAGGCGGTCCGGCCCGATCGGCAAGCCGGCATCAGGGGTGGGAAATGACATGACGGGACGGTCCTCCGGTCCTGTCGCGGCTGTGCGCCACCTGTCGCAAAACGCGACAGATCGCCTGTAGCTGCGGTGACAGAGGATCGGCGTCAAGCGTCGGATTTGCAACGACTATTCATATTGCATCGCAACAATTCCAGGTGTCGCCGCTAGAGTGCGTCGGGCTTTACCGCATCGTGCAGCGCAGCATGCGCCAGTGCTGGCATGGCGCTTGCGATAACCGGATGACACAACCACCACCAGGAGACCGCACACATGTCCAACACCCTCCAGCCCGGCCACTACGGCTATCCCGTCGCCTTCAAGTCCCGCTATGCCAACTACATCGGCGGCGAATGGGTGGCCCCAGTCAGCGGCGCCTACTTCGAGAACATCACCCCCGTCACCGGCAAAGCGTTTTGCGAAATTCCGCGCTCGGACGCCCAGGACATCGAGCTGGCCCTGGATGCCGCGCATGCCGCTCGCGCCGCCTGGGGCCGTACCACGGTGGCGCAGCGGGCCGGCATCCTCAATGCCATCGCCGAGCGCATGGAAGCGAACCTGGAGCTGCTGGCCACGGCCGAGACCTGGGACAACGGCAAACCCATCCGCGAAACCCGCGCCGCCGACCTGCCGCTGGCCATCGACCACTTCCGCTACTTCGCCGGTTGCATCCGCGCCCAGGAAGGCACCCTCGGCGAGCTGGACCCGGACACCGTCGCCTACCATTTCCACGAACCGCTGGGCGTGGTCGGGCAGATCATCCCCTGGAACTTCCCGCTGCTGATGGCCGCCTGGAAAATGGCCCCCGCCCTGGCCGCGGGCAATTGCGTGGTGCTCAAACCCGCCGAGCAGACACCGGTGTCCATCCTCGTGTGGCTGGAGCTGGTCGGCGACCTATTGCCCCCCGGCGTGCTCAACGTCGTCAACGGCTTCGGCGTCGAAGCCGGCAAACCGCTGGCCTCCAGCCCGCGCATTGCAAAGATCGCCTTCACCGGTGAAACCGGCACCGGGCGGCTGATCATGCAGTACGCCTCGCAGAACATCATCCCGGTCACCCTGGAGCTGGGCGGCAAATCCCCCAACGTGTTCTTCGACGACGTCGCGGCCAAGGACGACGACTTCCTCGACAAGGCCATCGAAGGCTTCGTCATGTTCGCGCTCAACCAGGGCGAGGTGTGCACATGTCCCTCGCGGGCACTGGTCCACGAGTCCATCTACGACCGCTTCATGGAGAAGGCCCTGGCGCGGGTCGCCGCCGTACGTCAGGGCAACCCCCTGGATGGCGACACGATGATCGGCGCCCAGGTCTCCGGCGAGCAGATGGAGAAGATCCTCGGCTATCTGGACATCGGCCGCCAGGAAGGCGCCCAGTGCCTGATCGGCGGTGAACGCAACCGCCTTGCCGACGCGTTGGCCGACGGCTACTACGTCCAGCCGACCGTCTTCCGCGGGGACAACAGCATGCGCATCTTCCAGGAGGAAATCTTCGGCCCCGTGGTCGCGGTGACGACCTTCAAAGACGAGGACGAAGCCTTGCACATCGCCAACGACAGCGCCTACGGACTCGGCGCCGGCGTGTGGACCCGCGACGGCAACCGCGCCTTCCGCATGGGCCGGGCCATCCAGGCCGGACGGGTGTGGACCAACTGCTACCACGCCTACCCCGCGCATGCGGCCTTCGGCGGCTACAAGCAGTCGGGCATCGGACGCGAGACGCACCGGATGATGCTGGATCACTACCAGCAGACCAAGAACCTGCTGGTGAGCTACAGCCCGAAGGCGTTGGGGTTCTTTTGACACGGCCAGCCAAGCCACCGATGTGAGCCCTCCGGGTCGGGCGGGCTTTCGGCAGACCGTCGGCCGCAGGGAGGCGGCCGTCGAGCTTACAGGGACGTATTCACAGCGCGTCTGACGAAAGCCCGCCCGGCCCCGGAGGGCGGTGGTCGGCCTCGGACCCCGCCGACGCTCCCGGCGGGGGATGGGCGCCGGCCCGATATACCACGAGTTCTCTCCCAGCGCCCTGCCGGCTGGAACCGATCGCGCACAGGGGTGCGCTCCTACGGGTGCCTGCGTTCAAGGGAGTTTGCCGATTTCCGGGCGGATCAGCGTTCAGCCGTTTCGGGCAGTTTTGCGATCACCTTGATCTCGAACTGGAAGCCGTACAGCCACGTCACGCCGATGCCGGTCAGCGTCGGGTGCGGTGCCTCGCCCCAATACTCCGGCACGATCGCCCAGATCGTCTCGAACGTCGACTCGGGATCGACAATGAACACGGTGACGTCGATGACGTCGTCGAACGTGCATCCCGCCGCCCTGAGCACCGCATTCAGATTGTCGAAGGCAAGTCGGACCTGCTTCTCCAGGTCAGGCTCGGGCGAGCCATCCTCGCGGCTGCCGACCTGCCCAGATACGAACAGCAAGCCATTGGAGCGGATCGCCGGCGAATAGCGGTTCCGCGCGTAAAGCGCCTGACCGCCGGGTGGGAAAACGACATCTCGCGTTGCCATGGGTCTCTCCATCGAGGGATTTAACGATGAAGGCACTGTAAGCGGCCCCGGCTGGCCGATAAACGAGCAACCCCGGCCAAGACTGTTTGTAGAATCCAAACAATCAGGACACGTTTGGAGCAAAGATGGACCGTTTCAATGCAATGCAGGCATTCGTCCAGGTGGTGGAGGCCGGCAGCTTCACAAAGGCGGCCGAGACGCTGCACATGAGCAAGACCACCGTGACGCAACTCGTGCAACAGTTGGAGGCACGGCTGCGCGTCAGACTACTCAACCGCACCACACGCAAGGTCAACGTGACAGCCGACGGTGCCGCCTACTATGAGCGCGTCGTCAGGTTGCTGGCCGATATGGACGATGCCGAGACCAGCCTGTCCAGTGCCTCGATATCGCCGCGAGGCCGGTTGCGGGTGGATGTGCCCAGCCCACTGGCTCGCATGGTCCTGGTGCCGGCATTGCCCGCATTTCACGCCCGCTACCCAGACATCCAGCTCGATATGGGCGTGAGCGATCGCACCGTGGACCTGATCGGTGAGCGCGTGGACTGCGTGGTGCGCGGCGGCGAACTCACCGACCTGTCGCTGATCGCACGGCGCGTGGGGGATCTAAAGCTTCGCGTGTACGCGGCCCCGAGCTATCTGGAGAACGTCGGCATCCCCTTGCATCCGCAGGAACTGGAGGGGCCTCATCATTACATCGTGGGCTTCACCTGGGCACGCTCAGGCAAGGCTTTGCCCTACGCCATGCACCGCAATGCGGAGCACCTCAACGTGCATGGCCGCTATGTGGTTGCGGTCGACGACGGTAATGCCTACCTCGCAGCCGGCCTGGCCGGTCTGGGCGTGCTTTGGCTGCCCGATTACATGGTCAAGGCGCACGTAGCGCAAGGTGAACTGGTGTCCCTGTTCGAAGACTGGCGCCTCGATCCGATGCCGATGTACGTCGCGTTCCCGCCGAACCGGCATGTCAGCGCCAAGCTGCGTGTGTTCATCGACTGGATCGTCGACCTGATGGCGCGGCACGCGCCCATCATTGATCGACGGGGGGCATGATGTGGATCTGCGCCTCATGGTGAACCGGAAAATTCACCGAGTTGGCGATGAAACACTTATCGGATGCGGCCGCGTGCAGGCGCTCGGCCTGCGCCTGGCGATCGGCGCAATGGGCCGCCAGCGTAACCCGTGGCCGCAGCGTGACCGACTCGAAGCGGCCACCGCCATCGGCCGACTCCACCATCACACCGGCGGCATCATCACGGTAGTCGACCACCACGATGCCCTCCACCGCGCACACGTGCAGGTACCACAGCATGTGACAGGCCGACAGCGAGGCCACCAGCAATTCTTCCGGATTGTAGCGGTCGGCATCGCCGCGAAAGCTCGGGTCGGACGACCCCGCCATGGGCGGTTTTCCGGGGGCACTGATGAGATGATCGCGCCCGTAAGCCCGGTAGTTCGCGGTTCCTTCGCCGCGGTTTCCGGTCCAGGACAAGTCGATCCGATAGTGATGCTGACGTGACATGGCGCTCTTGACCCTACTGTGGTTGCGGGATGGCGCATCAGGTTGATGGCACCGATGCAGGCCGGCCAGTGCCAATCGGATCATGCGGATGGAGCCACGCGGCTACGCCGCCTTCCCCTCGAACACGGGCAACTCCACGGTGAAGGTCGAGCCTTTGCCGAACGTGCTCTCGCAGCGGATATCGCCGCCATGCTTGTTCACCACGATATCGTAGGAGATGTTCAAGCCCAGCCCGGTCCCCTTGCCGACCGGCTTGGTCGTGAAGAACGGATCGAAAATCTTCGGCTGCACATCCGTGGGGATGCCGGTACCGGTATCGGATACCTCGAGTATCACCCGCTTGTCGTCCGAAAACGTCCTGACGTTGATGACGCCTTGTCGCCCTGCCTCGTCGATGGCATCGGCCGCATTGAGGATCAGGTTCGCCACCACTTGATTGATCGACCCACGGTCAGCTTCAATTACAAGACGATTTGACAGCTCCGTACGCACGATGCAGTTGTATTTGATACGGTGCGTGACGAGCTTCAACGCACTGACCACCGCATCGTTGATATTGAACCGGCTGACAGCCTGCTGCTCGTCGATACGAGAGAAGTCCTTGAGGTTCTGGACAATATCCCTGACGCGGATGCAGCCCTCGTCGCAATCGTTGAAAAGCTCATCCATATCGCCGACGATGAAATCGTAATCGACATCCTTCTTTTTCTCCGAGAAAACGTTCCGCGCCTCGGCGAACTCATCGCCCACCAAGACCTCATCGACCCCATCGACGACGCTCTTGAATGCGTCGGTATACTCTCTGAGTGTTTGAAGATTGCTCTTTACGAAGCCGAGGGGGTTATTGATTTCGTGCGCCACACCCGCGGCAAGCTGGCCAATGGATGCCAGCTTCTCCTGCTGTACCAGCTTGGCCTGGGTTTCTTTCAGAGAGTCCAATGACTTCTGCAAGGCCGAGTTGGTGGTTTTCAGCTCGGCGGTCCGGTCCTGGATGCGCGCCTCGAGCTGTTCGTTGAGTTCGGCGAGTTCATGCGAATGGCTGGCAAGCTCCGAGATCGACAGCTTCACCGTCTCGAGCAGGCTCACCAGGGAACGGGTGAACCCGCTGATTTCATCGCCGCGACCGAGCGCCGAGCTGTTCATGGCGATCAGGTTGTCGATACGGTGCAGGTCCAACCCGCCGACCTGGCTTTGCTGCTCCAGCTTATGGCGGATCCTGCCGATCTCGTCTTCGGACGTGGAGCTCAAGGCCTGCAATGCCGCAAACGGCTTCAGGACAATGAGGTTCAAACTGCTGTAGATCACCACACCCAGGATGAGTACGACGGCCAACAGCATCACGGCGAACAAGATCACCAGCTTGTTCATGTCCGTGCGAATCACACGGTCGGAAAAGTAAATGTACACTTGGGCAATTTCATTGCCCTCCCAATGAATTGGCCGCCTGACGACTCTGTAATACGCATCGTCGCTCAGGGTGCTTGTGGCGACGTCCCGGGTTATCTGATGCACAGGTTCGCCATCGAGGATACCGATCAACTCACGGGCTCCCGGTGTATCGATACTGGCCAGATCGTAAATTACACCACTGACGGCGGTTTCTTCAGAGAAGGACTTCAGGAACCGCTTCAGCCCGTCGATATTGAAATCCCATATATCCTTTGCACCCGCATCCGACGCGATATCGCTCAGGTAGGCTATTCTCGTATTCAGCTCCAGATATTTCTCATCCTTGATGGCATACACACCCAGCAAAGCGACGATCCCGTAGACGGCGAGGAATGCGGAGATCACCGATATCGACAGCTTTCGCTGGATGTTCAAACCCATCTCCTTGCAGATGCATTAAACTGTTTCAAGGCAGCACCGGCCGTTTGCGTGTATTGAACCGTATAAGCATGTTGCGACGCCTTGCCACTAGAGATGTTGATCGAATTGCTCAAGCAGTTGCCGGTAGGCCGGCGTGGCGGTCACCGCATCCAGGGCCTGCTGGAAGCGCGTGACCACGGCATCGTCCGTGCTGCGGCTGAAGGCGTAGCAGTTGGCGGTATCGCGCATCACGTACACGACGCTGTAATCCTCGAGAGCGTAACCCAGATGGCGGATGGCGCCACGTGCCGCATACTCGCCGTAGGCCATGAGATCGATGCGACCGGCATTGAGCTTCTTGATGTTCTGCTCGATATCGGTCACCGCCTGCACCTGCGAGGGGGATACGCCAATTTGCAGCAGAATCTGCTCCGACACGTCATCACGGACGGTGCCGATCGTGTAGCGATTCAGTTCATCGGATGACCCGATACGGATGCCGGTACCCGCCGGGCCATAGACCACCTGACGGTTGGGGCTGATGGCGCAGACCCACTTGAACAAGTCTTCGCGCTCGTCGGTGCGCGAGGTTGCAAACAGCACCCGATTGTCCAGTTGAAGCGTATCGCGGTAGGAACGTGCCCAGGGCCGGACCAGAATAGGTTGTTCGGGAGTGCCCATTTCCTGCCACATCAGCCGCAGCAATTCCACCGACAACCCGGTCAACCTGCCCGTCTCGTCAGTGAAATTCAGGGGGCGATACTCTTCGGTGTAGTACGTCAGATCCAGGATGCCGGCCGCCTCGGCGCGCGCAGTAACAGGCTGCGCGCTCAGCACGATGCCAAGGACGATGGCTGTCATCGCCGCCAGTCCGTCGATGACCCTCTGCATACGCTTGCTACTCCCTTGATGGACCCGGTACCCGCACATCACTACCGTCGCTGACGTTCCGCCTGCTCAAGTATAGGCACGGCATACCGATACCACGTCCCCGCTGATTGCGGGAGGATAGTGCGGTCGCCCATGGGCTTGCATACGCTAATCGTCATGTCGCCGCTATATGCCATTTCGCACCGGATTGTGCGTGAGCCGGACTCAGCCCCGCTACAGGAACAGCTAGCGGTCTTTTTGCGTGAGCGAATCGTCAGCGGCGCCCTCAAGCCGGGCCTGCGCCTGCCCGCGTCACGCCAGGCGGCGGCGGAACTCGGGCTCTCGCGCAATACCGTGGTCTGGGTGTACGAACGGCTGGCTGCCGAAGGCCTGCTCGAGGCCCGGCAGGGGCAAGGCACATTCGTCGCGTCGCCCCCTGCCCGCCCCAGCGGCATATCAGAGGAAGACGATAAACATCCGAACGTGTCACGACGCGCACAAGAGGCCGTGGCCGATTGTCGCGATGACGATATCCAGCGCCAGTTCTGGCCGCTGACGCCGTGTATACCGGCGATGGATCGCTTCCCCAGCGTCGTGTGGGGCCGCTTGGCGCAGCGCTGGTGGCGGCAGATCAAGCGCCATGACCTGGGTTACGACAACCCTGGCGGATGGCTGCCGCTGCGTCAGGCCCTGGCGGCCTACCTGGGGGCGACGCGGGGGGTGGTGTGCGATGCGCAGCAGATCGTCGTGACGGCCGGGACACAGGAAGCCGTCGCGCTGGCGGCCTTCGCACTCGCCGACGCCGGTGCCCGCGCCTGGGTGGAAGCGCCGGGTTATCTGGCGATACGCCGCGCCTTGCGCTTGGCGGGCATCGAGGCGGTGCCGGTGGCGGTCGATGACGGCGGCCTGTCGGTGCAGGCCGGGTATGCCGCTGCCCCTGACGCGCGCTTTGCAGTGGTGACGCCGGCCCATCAGTATCCTTTGGGAATGACCATGTGCGATGCGCGACGACGCGCGCTGTTGGCTTGGGCGACAGACTGTAACGCCTATATCGTGGAGGACGATTTCGATGGCGAATTCCGCTACGACCACGCCCCCACACCGGCATTGCAGGGCCAGGACCGCAACGGACGGGTGTTGTATGTCGGTACCCTGAGCAAGCTGCTCGCCCCGAGCATCCGCCTGGGGTATCTGGTTGCCCCGCCGGCCCTGGTGCCGGCCCTGCTGGCGGTCCGGGATGCGATGAGCCGCCACCTGCCCCTGCCCCAGCAGGCCGTGGCGGCCCAGTTCATCCAGGGCGGGTACCTGGGCGAGCACATCCGCAATGTCACTCCGCTATACCGCGAACGGCGGGCGGCGCTGATTCGTGCCCTGGCCGAGTTGAGCGGCGGCGAAGCAACGATCCATGGCGCCGACGCCGGCCTGCACCTGGTGGCGCATCTGGCGCAGGCCGAGGCCATCGCCCATGCCGCCCAGGAATTACGCGTAGGCATACGCCCCTTGTCGCATTACTCGCATGCCGCCCCCGCACCGCCGGGGCTGGTGATCGGCTTCGGCAACACGCCGACGGCGCGCATCGGCACCGTGCTGCGGCAGGTGTTCGCCGCGGCCGGTCTCAGGCGTGCCACACCCGCTTGAGGAAACCGAGCCAGTTGCCGCCCATGACCTTGTCGATGCGGCTTGCGGCCCACCCCCGGCGCTGCATGCTGGTGATGAGGTTGGGATAGTCCTCCAGGCTCTCGAAGCCGGCAG
Organism: uncultured Candidatus Competibacteraceae bacterium; assembly: GCA_965652545.1. GTDB lineage: Bacteria > Pseudomonadota > Gammaproteobacteria > Competibacterales > Competibacteraceae > CBFGWV01. The sequence goes on from CBFGWV010000021.1 coordinate 15,357, forward strand.
GCATTTTGATCTCGCCAAAGCGGGTCAGCGGACGGGCATAGCCCTTATCGCGGGTGATGTAGGTGAAAAAGGCCTCGTCATAGCCTTCGGTGAAATCAGTGCCGATACCGACACTGTCTTCGCCGACGACATTGACGACATGCTCGATGGCCGCGACGCAGTCGTCGACGGTGGATTCGATGCCATGGGCGAGGAACGGCGGGAACATCGTCACGCCGACAAAGCCGTCGCGCTGGGCGATGAAGCGCAACTCCTCGTCGCTCTTGTTGCGCGGGTGGGCTTTGAGCGCCGCCGGCAGACAGTGCGTGTAGGCCACCGGCTTGGCTGAAGCCAGGATGGTGTCCTGCGCGGTGATTCCGCCCACGTGACTCAGATCGATGAGGATGCCAGCCTCGTTTAGGGCCGCGACCAATTCGCGGCCGAAGTCGGTCAAACCGCCGTCACGCCCCTCGTAGCAGCCGCTGCCGACGGTGTTGGCGGTGTTGTAGGTCATCTGCACCACACGTAGGCCCAGTTCGGCATAGACCGGTACCAGCGGCAGGTAGTCGCCGAAACCGGTGGTGTTCTGCCAACCGAGAATGATGCCGACCTTGTTCTGCTGGCGAGCGCGGTCGATGTCCGCGGTGGTGTAGACCTGCAGCAGCAGGTCGTCGTGCTCGTGAAACCAGCGCTTCCAGTCGGCCACGGCCTTCATCGTGGTGGGGAAATCCTCCCACACTGAGCAGGTGCAGTTGGCAGCGGACAGGCCGCCGCGGTGCATGGCCTCGAACACCGCTCGGCTCCACTTAGCGATCACCAGACCGTCGATAATCAACGGTTTGCCGGATTCGGTCATGACGCGTACTCCGTTACAACAGATTGGGAAGAATGAGCACGATCTGTGGGAACAGGGTGAACAACCCCACGGCCCCCAACATGATCAGCCAGTACGGCACCGTGGCGCCGGCGGCCTGGAGCAGGCTCACCTCACGGTTGGCGATGGTGCACAGGACGAACAGATTCAGCCCCACCGGCGGGGTGATCATCCCCACCTCCATGAGGATGGTGACGATGACGCCGAACCACACCGGATCGAAACCCAGCGCGGTGATCAGTGGAAAAACGATGGGCAAGGTCATCAACAGCAATGAGATGCCATCGAAGAAGCACCCCAGCACCAGATACACGACGACGATCAGCGCCAGCACGGCATACGGCGACAGCCCCATGGCGGCCACGCCCTCGACCGCCGCGCGCGGCAGCCCGAGCAGGCTTACTGCCTGGGCCAGAATGAGCGTGCCGACCAGCACCATGGCGAGCGAACCGAACACCACCGTGGAGCCGTAGAACGCACCCCACAGCTTGCGCAGGGTCAGATCGCCCCAGGTGAAGCCCAGCACGATGGCCGCCACCACACCGAGCGCCGCCGCCTCTGTCGCAGTGGCCAGGCCCAGATAGATCGTCCCCAGCACGAAGAAGATGAGAATCGGCAGCGGCCAGATGTTTGACAAACCGCGCAGTATCTCGATCAGCGTCGGCCGCTCGTCGTCCTGCGGGGTCAGGGCTGGGTTCAACAGGCTCGCAATGGCGATGTAAGCGAAGAACATGCCGGCGAGGACCAACCCCGGCACGATGCCGGCCATGAACAGCTTGCCGATGGAGACATTCTGGGTGGCGCCATAGATCAGCAGCGACAGGCTTGGCGGGATAAGCAGGCCGAGCGTGCCGCCGGCGGCCAGGGTGCCGACGATGGCGGCCCGATCGTAGCCGCGCCGGGACAACTCGGGATAACCGACCGAACCTATGGCCGCGGCGGTCGAGGTGCTCGACCCGCTGACCGCGCCGAACACGGTGCACACTGCGATGTTGGTGTGCAGCAGTTTGCCGGGTACCCGATGGAACAGCGGCGTCAGGCCGTTGTAAATGCGGGTGGAGATGCCGCTGGCCAGCAGGATGTCACCCAGGAAGATGAACAGCGGTACCGCACTCAAGGTGAAGTCGGTGAGTACGTTCCACACCGCCGTCACCGCCAGTTGGGTGGCACCGCCGGCCTGGAAATGCAGCAGGATCAGGCCTGTGAGACCGAGCGCGGCGCCGAGGATGGCGCCGGTTCCCATCAGGACCAGCAGGCTGGTGGCGAGAATACCCCAGGTCATAGCAGCGACTCCCCGGCTGCGGTATGGGGTGTTTCCTTGCCGAGCAGAACGCGGATGGCGCCGATCAACTGGCTCAGGGCGACCAAGGTGAGCACCAGCGTGCACAAGGGCATGATGGCCATCCACGGCCACAACACCAGCGAGCCGATGTCCGAGCGCGAGCCGATCATCCTCGAGAAGGCCGCAAATCCGTAGGCCTCCCAGATGAACCACACCGCGAACACGACGAAGATCAGGATGCCGAGACATTCCGCCAGACCCTGAAGGCGCGGGGGCAGATGACGGGCGACGATATCGACGCTGATATGGCGTCGCTGCATCAGCCCCAGCGGCATGGCGAGAAAGGCCATGGATACGAACAACAGCCCCGCGAGTTCGTCGGAGAACATCAACGGAGAGCCCACCAGATAGCGCATGACCGCACTCGAGAACACCACGAAGGTCATGAGCAGTGCGGCGAGGACAGCCAGAACGTTCATCGCCTGCGCCAGTTTTTCCAGCACAACAGTGAGTCGATTCATCGTATTGATCGCCTGGGGTGCGCGGGAGACGGCGGGTGCCGTCTCCCGTGTCGCGGGATTTACTCCGAGAGGGCGTCGATGGCGCCGGTCATGCGCGCGTAGTTGGCAAGGCCTTTGTCACCGGCACTGGCGGCCATCTCTTCCCAAGCTGCATGCGAGGCCTCCACGAAGGCCCTGACATCGGCCTCGGCGAACGGCTCGAGCACCGTCACACCCAGACTTTCGCGTTCTTTGCGGGCGGCGGTTTCACGTTCGGCATCGACGGCGACATCGCGGGTGGATACCCAAATCTCTTCGCCGGCCTGCTCGATGACCGCCTGCAGGTCGGGGGGCAGCGACGTCCATGCCTTCTCGCTGATGCCGAACATCCAGGGTACCGCGGCCCAGGGGTGCAGATACGCCTCGTAGTCGGTCACCTCCTGCAGGGACACCGTCTTGGCCACTGTGGACAGGTAGTAGGCGCAATCGACCACGCCGGTCTGCAAGGCAAGGTACATGTCGTTCTGCGGAATCACCTGCGCGGCGACACCCAGGCGCTCGAACGTCTTGACCAGGTGGGCGGCCCATACCCGCACCTTCTTGCCGCGCAGTTCATCCAGGCTGTTGATCGGCTCTTTACAGTGGATGCCCACATCGAACACCGGCGCGACGACACCGCCGACGGTGTGGATACCCCACTGGGCATACGCGCTCTGGTAGATGTCGCGCAACTCGGGCAACAAGGCTAGATGCTGCTCCGGTTCGGTGATGGCGCCTTGCACGTACACCACGGCCAGCTCCGGCGCATCACGGGTGTAGTACTCGCCGTACAACATGGCCATATCGATGGCGCCGCTTTGCAGGATGCGCAGCAGGTCGGTGTCCTTGAGCCCGAGAGAGCCGGCGTGGAAGACATTGATCTTCAGACGGCCTTGCGACAGCTCATCCACGCGCGCGGCGAAGCGGTCGAGGTGCTTGGCCTCCGGACGGGTCTCGACGATCTGGCTGTGCATCTTCAGTTCAATCGTCTCTGCCACCGCCGTGCCGGCGGTGAGTACAGCGACTATGGCACAGCCGGCCGATAGCCATTGGCGGACAGTCTTCAACATGATTTCGCTCCCAGATGTAGTCGACGGGTACCCGGTGCGTCCTGCGCTATGGGGCCTTCCGCTGGCCGGTCACGCCGTATCCCACGGCTTGGCGAGGGATATCGACGTTAGTGAGATTCTTGGCAGAAGTGGCTAATTAGAGAAATATCAATTAACGTTTTATTGATATCAGATATGGTATCAATGCCTATGCGCCCCGAACTCAGACAGATCCAGGCCTTCATCGCCGTGGCCGACCGACTGCATTTCAACCAGGCTGCCGAGGTGGTGCACATGACCCAACCGGCCTTGAGCCGGGTCATCCGCAATCTGGAAACCGTCGTCGGTGTGAAGCTGATGGAGCGCACCACGCGCAAGGTCGCTCTGACCGAGGCCGGCAAGGCCTTCCTGGCCGAGTGCCGGTTGGCACTGGAGCATGCCGACCGGGCGGTCAACATGGCACGCCAGGCCGCCGCCGGGGTGACCGGTGAATTGCGGCTGGCCTACAACGACTTTGCGATCATCGGCCCGTTACCGGAGTTCATCAAAGCGTTCCGCACCGCCCACTCGGGCATCCACCTCAAGCTCTCTTTCCTGACGACCGCCCAGCAGCGTGAGGCCCTGATGGGGCGGGAGATCGACGTGGGCTTCATGCTCGGGGGGCTGGAGAGCCCCGGCTTCCGCGCACTGCCGTTCGCGGAGGACATCTACGCCGCCCTGCTGCCGGAAACCCACCCCCTGGCAACGCGGGACGTACTGCGACTGGTCGACTTGAAGGACGAGCCGTTCATTCTGGGAGCACGGGAGACCTGGCAAGCCTTTCGCGAGCTGCTGGTCGGCTGGTGCCAACGCTTCGGCTTCCTGCCGACGATCGTGCAGGAGGCCTCGACAAGCGAGGGTATTTTCGGGCTGGTCGCCTCGGGGGCCGGTATTTCGGTGTACGCCGGCTGCGCCCGCAATGTCAGGCGCGTCGGCATGGTAGTGCGCCCGTTGGTGGATATTCCCACACCGCTGCGCACCTGCGCGGTCTGGTACGGGCATGACACCTCTCCCAGCCTGCGGCGCATGGTGTCAATGCTGGAGGCCTTGCCCGCCGCACGGTTGGTGGCACCGGTGCCGCGCTAGGAGTCTGTCCGCGGACTCAGGACACCAACTGCAGGTTCATCTGGCGGCTGCCGTGCTCGTCGGCGCCGCGTAACAATGTGATCATTTCCGCCGCCGATACCGGCCGACTGAACAAGTACCCCTGGGCCTCGCCGCAGCCCTCCTCACGCAAGAAGGCGCATTGCCCGTCAGTCTCCACGCCCTCGGCCACCAAACGCAAACCCAGGCTGCCGGCCAGCGCAATGATGGCGCGAGTGATGGCCACATCATTGCCGTCGTCCGGCAGGCCGAGGATGAACATCCGGTCGATCTTCAGACAGTCGACCGGAAAGCGCTTCACATAGCTGAGCGCGGAGTGCCCGGTACCGAAGTCGTCGATGGCCAGCGTCAACCCCATGCCCTTGAGCTCGCGGAGCATGTCGGGCGCCTGATCGCCATCGTGCATCATGGCGCTCTCGGTGATTTCCAGTTCCAGATCGGTCGGATCGACCGCCATGTCCGCCAGCAGTTGGGCCAGCCAGGTGGGGAACTGCGGATCGCGCAGTTGCTGGGTGGAGATATTGACCGCCAAGCGGGGCAGTCTCTCGCCCAGAGCGCGCCAGTCGCGCAACTGGCGGCAGGCGGTTCGTAGAACCCACCGTCCCAGGTCATGAATCGCGCCGGTCTCTTCGGCCAGCGCGATGAAGCGGTCCGGGGGCAGCAGTCCAAGCTCCGGATGGCGCCAACGTAGCAAGGCTTCCGCGCCGTTGATCTGCCCGCTGTCCAGGCTGACCTGGGGCTGGTAGAGCAGTTCGAACTCGTTGCCGTGCAAGGCCTGGCGGAGCTGGTTGGCCAGGCGATGGCGGGCCAGGGCCCGATCCTGAAGTGCGTTGGAAAAAAAGCAGTAGCGGTTGCGTCCATCGCTCTTGGCCTGATACATGGCCAGATCCGCCCGCTTGAGCAATTCATCGAAGCCCGTGCCATCGCGCGGGTAGCAACTGATGCCGACACTGGCGCTGACCGTCAACTGCTCGCTTCCGATCTGAAACGGTTTGGCCAGCAACCAAGTGATCTTGCGCGCCACCGCCGCAGCGTCCCGATCGTCCTCGACCTGCGACAGCAGCACGGCAAACTCATCCCCACCCAGACGCGCGACCGTATCGCGCTTGCGCACAGCACCGGCCAGCCGCTCGCCGACGGCACGCAGCAGGCGATCACCGGCGATATGCCCCAGGGAGTCGTTTACCGGCTTGAAGCGATCCAGATCCACGAACAGCAGACCGAACTGACCGCCGCTGCGTTTGGCGGCAGTCAACGCCTCCTCAGCGCGGGTGCGCAGCAGATTGCGATTCGGCAAGCTGGTCAGGCCGTCGGTCAGTGCCATCTCGCGCAGGCGACGGTCGGCTTCGTACCACTCGGTGATATCGCGCAGGTTCACCACCAAGCCGCCGACATGCGGATCGTTCAGCGCGTTCTTGCCCAGCGCGGCCACCACGCGCCAGCCGCCGTCGGCATGTTGCAGGCGGTATTGACTCTCTTCACCGCTGTTAGAGCCTTCGAGCACCGCGGCGGTATCGGCACGAACCCGGTCTGCGTCCTCGGGGTGGATGAGTTCAAAGATATTACGACCCAGCCATTCGTCCGGCTCGCGCCCGAGGATGCGGGCGAAACCGGGGCTCAGATAATCGATGCGTCCATCCGGCGACAGCACCATGATGATGCCCTGGGCCTTTTCCACCAGGGCACGGAAGCGCGCTTCACTGGCACGCAAGGCCATCTCCGCGCGCATCTGGGCTGTGATGTCTTGCACGGAACCCTCATAAAACCGAATGCTGCCGTCCGCTCCGCGCACCGCGCGCGCAGTTTCATTGACCCACAGACGATCTTCCTGCCGTCCGTGACGCTGGATCTCGGAGATGAATCCGTTGACATAGCCCTGCGTGCTCATCAACTGCATGAACTGAGTACGACGCTCCGGATCGACGTACCACTCGGTGGCTATGTCACGAACGCTGGCCAGCAGTTCGGCCTCCGATGCATAACCATTGATCGCCGCCAGCGCCGGGTTTGCCCGCAGCATGTAACCCTCGGGGCTGGAGCGGTAGACGCCGATGGGTACGCTTTCAAAGATGGCGCGGTAGTCGGACTCCGCCTGGCGCAGGCCTGCCTCGACATCCATTTGCTCCAGCACGCAGGCGGCGCGGTTGGCATACAGCCGCAACACGGTACCCAGCCAGCGATTGGCCGCTTGAGGCGCAGTGAACATGACCACGGCAACCCCGCGCACACGACCGGAGGCGTCCTGGAGAGGCGCACCGATATATGCTTCGATACCGTACTCGGCCAGCGCGCGGTCCTGCGGATAACGCTGCGCGACCCCGGAGGGGATCATTGCCACCCGCGCATCGAGCACGTCCTGGCAGGGCGAGCCGGCCAGGTCGTAGGTGAAGTTGTCGCCCGGGCCAACAAGCGACCACACGGCGCGCGTAGTCACCCGCTGGCGCTCTGGACCTTCGAAGGTGCCGATCAACGCGTACTGAGCGCCGTACAACGCCGCCATCTGCGCTGTGCAGGCCGGGAAGAACGCTTCCCCTGCGGGCAGGCTCGGAAAGGCCCGCAAGACCCGCAGCAACAACGCGGTGCCGGCTCGGTGACTCCGATCATCGGCCTGCCGCGTTGCGCCCGTCGAATCCATACCTGCTCCGTAAGCCCGGTCGCCACCGTATCGAGTAGTTGTAGCCCAATACCGCGATGCTTGCGGCGACGCGCCGCCGGGCTGCGGGCAACAAAAAAGCCGCATCGGGGACCGATGCGGCTTTTTCTTCAGTGTTGGCGCGCCCGGAAGGATTCGAACCTCCGACCGCCTGGTTCGTAGCCAGGTACTCTATCCAACTGAGCTACGGGCGCGTTGGGGGGCGAATTATGTCCACCGGCCCCGGCGGTGTCAAGCTGGCGGAGAGAGAGGGATTCGAACCCTCGATGGGGTTTAATCCCCATACTCCCTTAGCAGGGGAGCGCCTTCAGCCGCTCGGCCATCTCTCCGATTCTTCGCATCTAAGGTCTACCCCCTCGCGAAGGCCCCGTAGAATACCCGCCACCTTCCGGCGAGTAAAGCCCGTAAAGCGATGGAATCATCAAGCCGTGTGCGGCAGTACCGACCGGCACCACGTTACGGCAGCCTACGCGTGGGATTTGCGTGCCCAAAGCCACCCTGAATGCCCCCGGATGGCGTTCGGACAGGCCAAGATCGTCAGTCGATGGTGTTCCCCGATGCGTCCGCGGCATCACCATCCTGCTCACGCTTGATCCGCTGATAAATTTCTTCGCGATGGACAGCTACGTCCTTGGGCGCATTGACGCCGATGCGAACCTGATTTCCCTTGACACCGAGCACCGTAACCGTGATCTCGTCACCGATCATCAGTGTCTCTCCTACTCTGCGCGTTAAAATGAGCATCTTGTTCTCCGTGTGTCGTCCCGTCCGTCGCCTGACCGCGTCCTGCCCCTTATGCGCATACGCTGGCGTCAGTTTTGTAATTTATTCGACAAAAACGGTGCTGAACACTGCTCGTAATAAGGTTTTACGATTGCGGGGTCCGGGCCGCCGCGTCTTGATCCAACTCGAAGGCCTCGTGCAGGGCACGAACCCCCAGTTCAAGGTATTTTTCGTCGATGACCACCGAGATCTTGATCTCGGAGGTCGAAATCATGCGGATATTGATCCCCTCTCTTGCCAAAGCCTGGAACATCGTGCTCGCAATCCCTGCGTGAGAACGCATGCCCACGCCTACAAGTGACAGTTTGACGATGCTCTTGTTTCCGAGGACGTCCTTGGCCCCGACATCACGGGCCTGAACGTTGAGGATCTCCATGGCCCGCTCGAAGTCGTTGCGATGAACCGTGAAGGTGAAATCGGTGTTGCCGTCCTGGCTGACGTTCTGGACGATCATGTCCACTTCGATGTTGGCATCGGCGATCTTGCCGAGAATGGCGAAGGCCACACCAGGTTTGTCCGGCACGCCAAGCACAGTGATCTGCGCCTCGTCACGGTTGAAGGCGATGCCGGAGACCAGCGGTTGTTCCATGGGATCTTCCTCGAAAGTGATCAGCGTGCCTTCGCCCTCCTGGAACGTGGACAGCACGCGCAAGGGGACGTTGTACTTGCCGGCGAATTCGACCGAGCGTATCTGCAACACCTTTGAGCCCAGGCTGGCCATCTCCAGCATTTCCTCGAAGGTGATGCGACTAAGGCGGCGAGCCTTGGGCTCCACCCGCGGATCGGTGGTGTACACCCCGTCGACATCCGTGAAGATCTGGCATTCGTCGGCCTTGAGTGCCGCAGCCAGCGCCACGGCCGTGGTGTCCGAACCGCCACGGCCCAGCGTGGTGATGTTCCCGTGACCGTCGATGCCCTGAAACCCGGCGACCACCACCACCCGGCCGGCGTCGAGATCGGCACGAATCCGCTCGCCGTCGATATCCTGAATGCGCGCCTTGTTATAGGCACTGTCGGTGCGGATGGTGACCTGGCCACCGGTATACGAGCGGGCCGGGCAACCGGCCTGCTCCAGGGCCATGGCCAACAAGGCGATGGTGACCTGCTCGCCGGTCGAGAGCAGGACATCCAGCTCGCGCGGCGCGGGGCGGCCGGAGATCGCTCTGGCCAGCCCGAGCAGGCGATCGGTCTCGCCGCTCATCGCCGAGACGACGACCACCACATCATGGCCTTGCGCCTTGTAGCCCATGACCTTACTGGCAACGTGTCCGATACGCTCTACCGAGCCCACGGACGTGCCACCGTACTTCTGAACGATTAGCGCCATTTATCGCGTTCCTTCAGTGCGGCCGCCACCGGCCGCGTTCGATTCCGTAGTGGAGGGGCTCAGTTCAAGCGGGACGCCACCCAGCCGCCGACACTGGCAAGGGCCGCATCCAGTCCACTGGGGTCGTTGCCGCCGGCAGTGGCCATATCGGGCCGGCCGCCACCCTTGCCGCCCACCTGCTGAGCGACCACATTGACCAACTCACCGGCGGGTATGACGCCCTTGCGGTCAGCTGTCACGCCGGCAACCAGCCGGACCTTACCGTCCTCCACCGAGGCCAGCACCACGGCGGCGGATTTCAGCGTGTTCTTCAACTGGTCCACCGTGTCACGCAAGGTTTTGACATCGGCACCATCCAACCGCGCCGCCAACACCTTGATACCGGCGACATCGACAGCCTCGGCGGCCAGGTCGGTGCCAGTACTGGTGGCCAGCTTCGCCTTGAGCTGCTCCAGCTCTTTCTCGAGGCGACGCGCCTTGTCCGCCAACTGGCGGACGCGCTCGGCGGCGCTGTCGGCATCGCCCTTGACCGTATCGGCCACCTCCGCGAGACGGGCTTCCAGACGGGCGATATGGCTCAGAGCACCCTCGCCGGTGACTGCCTCGATCCGCCGCACGCCGGCGGCCACACCGCCTTCCGAGACGATCTTGAACACGCCGATGTCACCGACCCTTGCCACGTGGGTTCCACCGCATAGTTCGGTGGAGAAATCGCCCATTTTCAGCACGCGCACCTCATCGCCGTACTTCTCGCCAAACAGCGCCAGGGCGCCGGCGGACATAGCATCCGCCATCGGCATGACTCGGGTCTGAACGTCGATGTTGTTGCGGATCTGACGATTGACCAGCCGTTCGATCTCGTCCAGTTGTACCCGGTTGACCGGCTCGAAATGGGAGAAGTCGAAACGCAGGCGGTCAGGGTCGACGAGCGACCCCTTCTGCTGCACATGAGTGCCCAGGACTCTGCGCAAGGCAGCGTGCAGCAGATGTGTGGCGGAATGGTTGAGCGCCGTGGCGCAACGGCGTTCGGCATCGACCTGGGCGTCCACGACGGCACCTTCCGTCAGCGTACCCTCGACCACCTCGCCCAAGTGCAAGTGCACGCCCTCGCCCTGCTTACGCGTATCGTCCACGCGGAACCGGCCGGTGGCAGTGGCCAGCACGCCGCGATCCCCCACCTGGCCACCGGACTCGGCGTAGAACGGCGTGTGCTCCAGGACAACCGTGCCGGACTCCCCCGCGGCGAGTTGGGCCACGGGTTTGCCATCGCGGAACAATGCGGTGATCGTGGACTGCCCCTGAGTGACGCCGTAGCCGGTGAACTCTGTGCGTCCTTCGATGGCGAGGTCGCGATCGTGCTGCACACCGAACTGGCTGTGGGCGCGGGCGCGTTGGCGCTGGGCGGCCATCTCACGCTCGAAGCCTTCCATATCCAGCGTCAGTCCGCGTTCGCGGGCAATGTCGCCAGTGAGATCGACGGGGAAGCCATAGGTGTCGTACAGCTTGAACACGGTTTCACCGGGGATGACCGAGCCGCTGAGTTTGGCAAGGTCGGCTTCCAACAACCGCATGCCGTGCTCCAGCGTTTCGGCGAAACGCGTCTCTTCCTGGGCGATGACGCGGGTGACCTGATCTTCAACGGCGGCGAGTTCCGGGTAAGCCTCGCCCATTTCTGCCACCAGCGGGGCCACCAGAGAGCTGAAGAACCCGGTCTGCGCCCCGAGCATATACCCGTGGCGGATGGCCCGGCGCATGATGCGGCGCAGGACATAGCCGCGGCCCTCGTTGGCCGGCAGCACACCGTCGACGATGAGAAAGGCGGCGGATCGGATATGATCGGCGATTACCTTCAGGGAGTTGGCCGACAGGTCGGCGCAACCGGTCGCCTCACCGGCCGCGGCGATCAGCCGCTGGAAAAGGTCGATCTCATAGTTCGAATGCACACCCTGAAGCACGGCAGCGAGCCGCTCCAAACCCATGCCGGTATCCACCGACGGTTTGGGCAGCGGTGTCAGCTCGCCGTCGGGCGAGCGGTCGAACTGCATGAAGACGAGGTTCCAGATTTCGATGTAGCGGTCGCCGTCTTCCTCGGGCGAGCCGGGCGGCCCACCGGCAACCTCGGGGCCATGATCGTAGAAGATTTCCGTACACGGGCCGCACGGGCCGGTGTCGCCCATTTGCCAGAAGTTGTCGGAGGCGTACGGCGCGCCCTTGTTGTCGCCGATGCGGATGATGCGCTCGGCAGGCACGCGAATCTCGTCGGCCCACACTGAGTACGCGTCGTCATCGGTGTGATAGACGGTGATCCACAACTTCTCAGCCGGCAGTCCGTACCCCTCGGTCAGCAACTGCCAAGCAAAATGAATGGCATCGCGCTTGAAGTAGTCGCCAAAGCTGAAGTTGCCCAACATTTCGAAGAAAGTGTGATGACGAGCGGTATAACCCACGTTCTCCAAGTCGTTGTGCTTGCCGCCGGCGCGCACGCAGCGTTGCGCGGTAGTGGCACGGCTGTACGGGCGGGGATCGCGTCCGAGAAAAACGTCTTTGAACTGCACCATGCCCGAGTTGGTGAACAGCAGGGTCGGGTCATTGCCGGGCACCAACGGGCTGGAGGCCACGACCTCATGCCCCCGATCACGGAAGAACTGCAGGAAGGTTCGCCTGATGTCTGCACTACTTGTCATGGTCGTCCACTCACGTTCAATCCCGCTCATCTTTCGCCATCGTCCACCGAGTGCGCGAGGCGTATCAGTTCCAGCGGGAATCCGCGTCCGTACAGAAACCGCCGCTGGGCAAGCGAACCCCGGCCGTCATCGTCCAGGCGGCCAAATCGCCGACGGATCAACCCCGCCAAACGCTCCGGCCATTGCTCGACGAGTTCGAGCAAGGCCGATCGCGCGCAATCGTCATCCACACCGCGGGCAGCCAACTGCGCCTGGATGTACAACGGGCCGTAACCGCGCTCCGCGCAGCTGTAGGCGTACGCCTGGGCAAAACGCTGCTCGCTCAGCGAACCGTCCTGCGCCAGGCGATCGGCAACGGCAGAGACGACGTCACTGGCGAACCCGCGCTGCGCCAGCTTCCGGCACAGCTCGAGGCGGCTGTGCTCGCGCCTGGCCAGCAACCCGAGGGCCAGGCGTTCGGCCGCCGCCGCGTCGTCAGGCCTCGTCGACGTCCGCGGTTTCGTCGGCATCGACAGCTGCCGACAGCGGCTGGCTCAACAGTTGCTGGCGGATCTTGGTTTCGATCTCACGTGCCAAGTCGGGGTGCTCCCGCAGGTACTGGCGGACATTGTCCTTGCCTTGGCCAATGCGGTTCCCGCCCTGGCTGTACCAAGCGCCGGACTTGTCGATGAAGCCGCACTTGACGCCCAGATCGATGATCTCGCCCTCGCGGGAGATGCCCTCACCGTAGAGGATCTCGAATTCCGCCTGTTTGAATGGCGGGGCCACTTTGTTCTTGACCACCTTGACCCGCGTCTCGGAACCGATCACCTCGTCGCCTTTCTTGATCGCGCCAGTACGCCGGATGTCCAGCCGCACCGATGCATAGAATTTCAGCGCGTTACCGCCGGTGGTGGTTTCGGGATTGCCGAACATCACGCCGATCTTCATGCGGATCTGGTTGATAAAGATCACCAGGGTATTCGAGCGTTTGATGTTCGCAGTGAGCTTGCGTAGGGCCTGCGACATGAGTCGGGCCTGCAAACCCACGTGGGAGTCGCCCATCTCGCCTTCGATTTCGGCCTTGGGGGTCAACGCAGCGACGGAGTCGATCACCACGACATCCACAGCGGCTGAGCGCACGAGCATGTCGGTGATTTCCAGGGCCTGCTCGCCGGTATCGGGCTGGGAGATCAGCAGGTCGTCGACGTTGACGCCAAGCTTCTTGGCGTAAACCGGATCCAGCGCGTGCTCCGCGTCCACGAACGCGGCCGTGCCGCCGAGTTGCTGGGCAGCGGCGATCACCTGAAGGGTGAGCGTGGTCTTACCGGAGGACTCCGGACCGTAGATCTCCACCACGCGCCCACGGGGCAGGCCGCCGATACCCAATGCGATATCCAGCCCGAGCGAGCCGGTCGACACCGCTTCGATGTCGCGAGCCGCTTGTCCATCGCCCAGGCGCATGACCGATCCCTTGCCGAACTGCCGCTCGATCTGTCCGAGAGCGGCGGCCAGCGCCTTGCGCTTGTTCTCTTCCATCACCTACCCCCATGCACAATGAGGCCCGCGCTTAAGGCGCGGGCGAACCATTGATTATTTCACACTCGGTGCGGTGGACCTAGTGTCCTGCCCCGGAAATACCTGATCTATCAGAATGCCCTTTCAGGGCGCAAGGCAAGGCGCGTTCCTCAGGGAATGGCCAGCCCTTGCCGAGGAACGCAGCACCGCATAGGTCAGGTATTTCCGGGGCAGGATACTCGACGAACAAGTTTCACGACGGCTGTGACGAAAGCGCCTCGAGCGCTTTGATGACGTACTCGGCGATCGTCGGCGGGGCCGTGTAGCACGTACCCCTGGGATGGATGCAGCTCTGCAATCCGACAGGGTGGCCGGGATTCTTAAGCCACAAAGCGATGACCGACCGGCCCGCGACCGGACGCCCTTCAGAGTAGGTCATCCGGCCTCAGGGTGGATTTCCGGCGGGCCGGTCGCTCAGCTCTCCTCTTCGAACAGGCCCTCCAACGCCTTGAGCTTCGCCTCGGAAGCCTCGTCCGCCGGATCGAGCTCGACCGCCTTTCTATAGGCGTCGGCAGCCATCTTGACGTAGAGGTCGCCCAGGTTGGCGCGACCGTCGGCGTACTCGGGGGCATTGCTGATGGCGGAGAGCAGGGCGCCGCGGGCCTTTTCCAGCTCACCTTCGGCCGCGTATATCACCGCCAGATTGTTGTAGGCCTCAGGCAGGCGTGGATACATACGTGCGATTTCCGTGAAGACCTCGCGCGAGCGCATCGTCTCCCCCTGGTCGTGCAGCATTAGCCCCTTGAGGAACAAAGCCTGGATGTTGTCGGGCTCCGCGGCGATCAGGCTGTCCAACTCCTGCATCGCCTGGACCCGGCTGCCCTCCGTAGCCATTCGGCGGATCGTATCCAGATCGGCCGGCTCCTGCGCTACAGCAGCAAAGGCGGCTGCCCACGCCAGCGTTCCGAGGAGTAGTCGCTTCATGTTCTGTCCTGTAGTTCAAGCCATGGCATCCGGTGCCGCCGACACCGACGCCTCAACTATAGATCAAGCCCATGGCACCACCAAGGGAAGACTTGTACAGCGTTCGCTGAGGATGATTGGCGCCGCGTGCTTGGATACACTCTGCGCCCATGAGCGCCGCCCCCCTGGATCACCATACCCCAATGATGCAGCAGTACCTGCGCATCAAGGCCGAGCACGCCGATGTGTTGCTGTTTTATCGCATGGGCGACTTCTACGAACTGTTCTTCGAGGACGCGCGCGAAGCGGCCCGCCTGCTGGATATTACATTGACGGCCCGAGGCCAGTCGGCCGGCGAACCCATACCGATGGCCGGTGTGCCGGTACATGCCGTGGAAGGCTATCTTGCGCGCCTGCTCAAGATGGGCCGAGCGGTTGCCATCTGTGAACAGATCGGCGACCCCGCCGCCAGCAAGGGACCGGTGGAGCGCAAAGTTGCCCGCATCGTCACCCCAGGCACGGTGACCGACGAGGCGCTATTGGATGAACGGCGCGATGTGCTGCTGATGGCCTTGTTCAGTCATCAGGATCGGCACGGGCTGGCTTATCTTGACCTCGCCGGCGGCCGGTTCAGGGTCAGCGAGGTAGTCGGGGATGAGGCCGTACTGGGGGAGCTCGAACGCCTGCGTCCGGCGGAGCTACTGGTCGCGGAGGGACGGGCTCGACCGTCCGAGTTGCGCGACATGCCGGGGCTGCGCGAGCGTCCGCCGTGGCTGTTCGACACGGAATCGGCCAACGCGGAACTGTGCAAACAGTTCGCCACCCGCGACCTCGCCGGCTTCGGCATCGATGCCATGCCCCTGGCTATCGCCGCTGCAGGGGCGCTGCTGCATTACGTGCGGGACACCCAGCGTGCCGCTCTGCCTCACCTGACCGGCGTACAGCTCGAGCGCCGCGAAGATGCTGTCATCATGGATGCCGCCAGCCGCCGCAATCTGGAGATCGAACACAGCGTTTCCGGACGCACGGAACACACACTTGCCGGTGTGGTGGATACCGCGGTAACCAGCATGGGCAGCCGACTGCTTAGACGCTGGCTCCAGCGCCCATTGCGCGATCGCGACGAGATTCTCGACCGTCAGCACGCCATCGGCAGTCTGCTCGACGATGAGCGGTATGCGACTGTTCGCGACACCTTGCGCGGCATCGCGGACCTAGAGCGCATTCTGGGACGGATCGCCCTCAAAAGTGCGAGGCCCCGCGATCTGGGCGCCCTACGTACGGCGCTACTGCGATTGCCGGCTCTTCAGGCGCAGTTGGCAGACCGGCCCGGTACGCGCCTGGCGCGGCTTTGCGAAGACAGCGCGCCTCAGCCGGAGACGGCCGATATCCTCGTCAGGGCGTTGATTGAAAATCCCCCGCAACTCATTCGGGATGGGGGCGTCATTGCCGAGGGTTTCGATGCCGAGTTGGACCGCCTGCGCGGCATCGGTGCGGACGCTGATCAGTATCTCGCCGACCTGGAGGCGCGGGAACGCGCCCGAACCGGCTTGAGCTCACTGCGCGTGGGATACAACCGGGTGCATGGTTACTACATCGAAATCAGCCGTGGTCAGGCCGGTGTTGTCCCGGACGACTACACCCGCAGGCAAACCCTCAAGGGTGCGGAGCGGTTCATCGTTTCTGAACTCAAGAGTTTCGAAACTGAGGTCCTCACCGCGCGCGAGCGCATGCTGGCGCGGGAGAAGCTGCTCTACGATGGGCTGCTGGAGTCGCTGATCGCAGAACTTCAGCCCCTGCGACGGATGGCCGGCGCACTCGCGGAACTGGATGCCATCGCCTGCCTGAGCGAGCGCGCGTCCACCCTCGATTGGCGGCGACCCGAGCTTGCCGACGTACCCGGCGTGCAAATCGTCGGAGGACGCCACCCGGTGGTCGAGCAAGTCAGTCGCGAACCGTTCGTGGCCAACGACCTAGTGATGGATACCGATCGCCGCATGTTGATGATCACCGGCCCCAACATGGGTGGTAAATCGACCTTCATGCGTCAGGCGGCGCTCATCGTGCTGTTGACGCATGTGGGCAGCTATGTACCGGCCGAGAGCGCCCTGATCGGGCCGGTGGACCGGATATTCACCCGCATCGGCGCTGCGGACGACCTGGCCTCGGGCCGCTCCACGTTCATGGTGGAAATGATCGAGACCGCGAATATCCTGAACAATGCCACCGAACACAGCCTGGTACTGATGGACGAGGTGGGCCGCGGAACTAGCACATTCGACGGCTTGGCCCTGGCCTGGGCCTGCGCTGTCGAACTGGCGGTCCGGGTCAGGGCGTTCACGCTGTTTGCCACACACTATTTCGAACTCACGACGCTACCGTCCGACTACCCCACCATCGCCAACGTGCATCTGGACGCGGTGGAACATGCTGAGAGCATCGTATTTCTTCATCGGGTCAAGGAAGGACCGGCGGATCGCAGCTACGGCCTCCAGGTTGCGGCGCTCGCGGGCATTCCGCCTACGGTGGTGGCGCAGGCGCGGGAGCAGCTCAACCGCCTGGAAGGCCCCAAACTGGTGCCCGCAGCGCCACCCCCGGTGGCCGCCCGGCAGCAGATGGATCTGTTTGCTCCGCAGCCTCATCCGGCGCTGGAGGCCCTGGAAGGCGTGGACCCCGACGCGCTGTCACCCCGTGAAGCACTCGAACTGATCTACCGCCTGCACGAACTGGTCAGGACAGCGTTATGACGCTATGCCTTTTTCCTATTTTTTGTGATGGGCCGGTGCGGTTAGCATCCTCCCTTCGAATACCGAGGATTCACCCATGACTTTTGTCGTCACCGAAAACTGCATCAAATGCAAGTACACAGACTGTGTCGAGGTTTGCCCCGTGGATTGCTTCCACGAAGGCCCGAATTTCCTGGTGATCGACCCCGACGAGTGCATCGACTGCACCCTGTGCGAACCCGAATGTCCGGCCGAAGCCATCTTCGCCGAGGATGATCTGCCAGCAGGCCAGGAAGCCTTCCTGGAGCTCAACGCCGAGCTTGCAAAGGATTGGCCGGTAATCACCGCTCAGAAGGATCCGCTTCCTGAAGCCGAGGACTGGGACGGCAAGCCGGACAAGTTGAAGCTTTTGGAACGTTGACCAGCGCTTGAAAAACGGCTCGCCGGCCCCCATCACCTTGGAGCGGGTCTGATCTAGTCCCGGCGTTTCCGCACATCGGAACCCACCGGCGGATCGGACATCTTGCGCCAACCCAAACGACGAGAGGAGTTGCGGACCGATGACAGAGACGGCCAGCGTAGTCGAGGTGACCGGAGCGACATTCGAGACAGAGGTCATCGCGGCATCGCATCAGATCCCAGTGCTGGTGGATTTCTGGGCAGCCTGGTGTCAACCCTGCCAGGTGCTCATGCCCTTGCTCGATCGTATCGTGCGGGACTACCCCGGAAGCGCGCGGCTCGCAAAAGTGGACACTGATCGGGAATCCGCATTGGCCGCGCAGTTCGGCATACGCAGTCTTCCGACAGTCATTGTCTTTCGTCACGGCAAGGTCATTCAGAATCTGGTAGGCGTACAGCCTGAATCGGCATACCGATCGGTCATCGAGTCGCTAAAACCATCATCTGGCGACAACATCATCGAGAGTGTCGACAGCTTGATCCGCTCCGGTCAATTGGAAGAGGCGCTGGGCCATGTCGAGGTCGCCCTGGAGGGGGAGCCGGACAACCAGCGCTTGGCCATGACGCGCGCGGACCTTCTTGCCCGTCTTGGGCGTGTCGACGAAGCGAACGCCGCGGTCGAAGCATTGCCGGCGGACATTCGCGTCGGCGATACCGCGCGGCGTATCGCCGCCCGTTGCCAGCTTCTTGCGCTGGGCAGCAATGAGCTGACAGCAGCCGAATCACTGAAGGCGAAGCTGGCAGCAAACGCGACGGATCACGCCGCACGCGCAGCATTGATCGGCGCGCTGGTCCATCATGACCAGTTGGAGGAGGCACTCGATCAAGCCCTGCAGTTACTCAAGCGCGCCCCCGGCTACGCCGAGGGGGCGGGACGCAAGGCTTTGGTGAACCTATTTGAGCTACTGGGTAGCGATCATCCCCTGACGACTCAGTACCGGCGCAAAATGACGGCCATGTTGATGTAGGACCGTCACGGCTGCTTCGCGGCCTCCAGCGCCGCTTGCAGGCGATCAGCCGTCAGGTAGCCGGGGATCAGGCTTCCGTCGTCGAGAATGATGGCAGGGGTCCCGGTGATGCCAAGCTTGCGTCCCAATTCAAACTCGCGCTCCACAGGATTGTCGCAGGCTTGGTAGGGCACCGCCTGCCCCGCCTTGGCCTCTGTCATAGCTGTTTGAGGATCTGCCGAGCACCAAACCGCCTCGGCTTTACGATGGGACTCACTACCCATGCCCGCCCTGGGGAAACTCAAGTAGCGGACTTCGATGCCCTTATCCAAGTACGTCTGCATTTCCTGATGCAGTTTTCGGCAGTAGCCACAATCGATATCTGTGAACACCGAAACGTAATGCTTCACCTCGCCCTCTGGAGAGAAGATGATCTGATCCTCCAAAGGTACGCTATCGATCGCCGACTTGCGGAGCCCCGTCTGCCGCTCCGAGGTTAGATTGACCTGACGCTCAAGGTCCACCAGGTCACCTTGCATGACAAATCGACCATCGTCGGACAGGTAGAAAACTTTACCGTCGACCAGAACTTCGTACACACCCTGCATCGGCGTCTCGGCAACGGTGTCCGGCTCGACGCCGCCCAAGGCCTCGGAGAGCTTCTGGGTATCCGGCAGACCGGCAGTGTCCTGGGCCTGTGCCCACCCCGCAACCAGGACAGTGGAAAAAGCGAACGCTGACCAATGAGAAATAGACGGCATAATCGGTTACCTGCGAATAACGGATGGAGTCTTCAGCCCCGAGGATGATGGTGTTCATGCAATGTCTTCAGCCGCTCCCTGGCCACGTAGGTGTAAATCTGCGTGGTGGATAAGTCGCTGTGCCCCAGCAGTAGTTGTACCACACGCAAGTCCGCCCCGTGATTGACCAAATGTGTCGCAAAGGCGTGGCGAAGCGTATGCGGCGACAGCGGCTTGGTGATGCCAGC
Source organism: uncultured Candidatus Competibacteraceae bacterium (assembly GCA_965652545.1). GTDB lineage: Bacteria > Pseudomonadota > Gammaproteobacteria > Competibacterales > Competibacteraceae > CBFGWV01. The sequence goes on from CBFGWV010000021.1 coordinate 35,250, forward strand.
CACGGCCGCATGGTGCTTGATGCGGTACCAGAACGCCTGACGGGTCAAAGGTTCCCCTCGCTGAGTCAGGAAGACCGCATCGGCCACGTGACCGCGAACGAGCAGGGAACGGGTCTGGCGCTGATAGCGTTGCAACCAGTCGAGCGCGCTTTCACCCAGCGGGACCAGGCGGTCCTTGTTACCCTTTCCCGTCACCCGCAGGCACCCACCGGCCATGTGCACATGAGAGAGCTGTAAGCCGACCAGTTCGGACACTCGCAGACCCGCAGCATAGAGAACCTCGAGCATGGTGCGATCGCGATGACCGAGCACGGTGGCGGTATCCGGTGCTGCCAACAGCGCATCAACATCCGCCTCGGACAGCGTATGCGGCAGGCGAACCCCCGCACGCGGCGATGCAATGATGGCAGTGGGGTCATCCCCTCGCCGCCCATGACGCACCTGGTGCCGATAGTATTGGCGCAGGGACGATACTATGCGGGCGACCGAGCGTGGTTTCGATCCTTGGGCATGCCTTACCGCCAAGTAGCGGCGAATGGCATCAGCATCCGCGAGTGGCAACGTGCCACTGTCGTGCATGACCAACCAGCGGGCGAAGGCCGCCAGATCGCTGCGGTAAGCGCTCAGCGTGTGTTTGGATAATCCCGCTTCCATCCACAGCTCGTCGATGAATGTATCGAGCATCGACGTGATTGCGGTATCCAATGTCATCTGTGTACTCAGGTATTGCCCCTAGCTTCCCTAGACGATCCAATACGTAAGACTGTCCCACTCGGACGCAAGCGATGGCTACCCCATGAAGCAACCTCCCCTGCTCGGATTGGCAGGTTTCAGCGGCAGCGGCAAGACCACATTGCTGGTCGAACTGGCCCGCAACCTCAGCCACCAGGGACTGTCCATCGCTGCGCTAAAGCATACGCATCACAGCATCCGCATTGACCGGCCCGGAAAGGACAGCCATCGCTTTCGCAGTGCCGGGGCCGAGCAAGTCGTGGTGAGCTCAAGCCGGCGCAGAGTATGGCTTGGAAGCGGTGTGCCGGCCAGTGACGATCTGGAAAGTATGCTCAAGAAGCTGCCGACTGCCGGCGTGGATCTGGTGCTCATCGAGGGGTTCAAGCATGCGGCCTTTCCCCGGATCGAGATTCATCGGCCGGTGCTCGGACATCCATTGTTGGCACCGACCCATCCGGAAATCATCGCCGTCGCAAGCGACGAATCGCTGCTGGCACGCTGCACCCAACCGATACTGCCGTTAAACGACACCGACCATATCGCGCGGTTCATCATCCATTGGATGCAGGCAGCGGCTTGAGCGCTACCGTTTCGACGTACGGGTCTTCCATTGCTGGATGATCCGGGTGAGCCGGGCCAAGCCGTCAGTCAATGCGGCCGGACCCGGCTGGAGGATTTCGGACGATTTGATCTCGTGCAATTCGCGATCGATTACCGCCGGGAGCACGTCCCATCCGGGCCGCGTAGCAACGGTCTCAGGCCTGAATTTTCGGCCACACCATGAACCGATGATGATATCTGGGTGTCGCCCGAGGACGAGATCGGACGTAACGATGCGATCCTTCCCAAGCGACTGCACGGCCCGGTCCGCGAACACGTCCTCGCCGCCGGCCATCTCTATCAGCTCTGAAACCCAGCGAATACCGCAGATCATGGGATCCGGCCATTCTTCGAAATAGACCCGGGGACGGGGTGCGCCCGCGTTGCTGAGGTTGGCCAATGCGGTCAGATCCTGCTCGAAGCGCAATGCCAGCGCCTCCGCTTCGTGCTGTCTACCCACCAGAGCACCGACTGTGCAGATCATCTGCAAGATCCCCTGCACGGAACGGTGGTTAAAAACGAACACCGCCACCCCACGACGCACCAAGTCGGCAGCAATTTCGGCCTGCATGTCGGAAAAGCCCAATACGAGATCAGGATCCAGGGCAAGTATTTTGTCGATCTTGGCGCTTGTGAATGCCGAGACTTTGGGCTTCTCCTTACGCGCCCGAGGCGGCCGGACAGTAAACCCGGAGATGCCGACGATACGATCCTGCTCCCCCAAAAGGTATAACGTTTCGGTGGTTTCTTCCGTCATGCACACGATACGGCCGGGATAGAAGTCAGTAGTCATCGATGACGGCACTCCAGGCTTGTCCATGGGTAGCTCACAGCAGGTTACCATGGGCGCCTCGAACAACCCTTGAGGATATCCATGACGCCTTCGCGAACGGTTCTGATCACCGGTTGCTCCTCTGGAATCGGAGCGGCATCGGCACGGCTGCTCAAATCCCGCGGGCATCGCGTTATCGCCAGCGCTCGCAAGGCTGACGACGTGCAGCAACTTCAGAACGAAGGCTTCGAGGCCGTACGCCTCGATCTCGATGATAGCCGGAGTATCGTCAACGCTGTGGATACCGTACGGGGAATGACCAACGGTGCACTGGACGTGCTGTTCAATAATGCCGCGTATGGACAACCGGGTGCGGTTGAGGACTTGTCCCGTGCTGCCCTCAGGGAGCAGTTCGAAACCAACTTGTTCGGAACCGTGGAACTCACCAATCTCGTGCTGCCCATGATGAGAGCCCGCGATACAGGACGGATCATCCAGAACAGCTCAGTGCTCGGCCTGGTCGCCATGCCTTTCCGAGGCGCATACAACGCAACCAAGTTTGCCTTGGAAGGCCTGACCGATACCTTGCGGATGGAGTTGAGAGGCACCGGAATACACGTAGTGTTGATCGAACCAGGTCCGATTGCCACCCGCTTCCGGGCGAACGCGTACGCCGCCTATCTACGTCATATCGACGCCGAGCGCAGCCCCTATAAGGGCCGTTATCAGCTCATGGAAGCTCGCCTGAAGAAGGAAGGTGACGCATCCGCTTTTACGCTGCCGGCGGAAGCCGTAGCCAAGAAAGTCGTCACTGCGATCGAACGCAACAGACCAAAAGCTCGCTACTACGTCACGACACCGACTTACATCTTTGGTTACGCGCGACGACTGGTTTCCTCACGCGTGATGGATATGATCGTATCCCGGATATCGTGAGATTAAGGGGTTGTTTTAAGTTCTTCGCCTACAAAAACAAAGCCCCCGATGCATACGCATCGGGGGTTGTCGTGTAAGGCCCTGGCGGTGACCTACTTTCGCATGAGGAGA
>CBFGWV010000022.1:0-35466 GCA_965652545.1 uncultured Candidatus Competibacteraceae bacterium
ATCACCGCTCGTCGCCAGGAGTTCACGAAGGTCAGCTTCAGCGATACCGCCGTCCTCCTCTTCCGCAGCCAAGTAGGCGAACAGCGTGTCGGGCTCCACGTCACGATAGTCGGCCAGCGCTTCCACCAGTGGCAGGTGCGAGTGTCCAATGTGCCCGCCGCCATCGTTGCGCCCTTCTGCCAATAGCGCAGCCCGTTCGGGACTGATGGCGCGCTCCTGACCATTGGGTGCGGTAATGGTCAGGTTCTCCAGATAAGTCTGCATGTGCGGTTCGTAATACGTGCGTTCCCGGTGTTCGTTGATGCCGTATTCCGCAGCCGCTGTCAGAGCGATGGCCCCCCAGCCAAGCGGTGTCGCCATGGCTGGAATACGCGCGGCAGTGGCGGCCGGCACCAACGCGCGCGCACCACCGGCGGTGATGAGTCCAAAGCCCCCAGCCGCCCCGGTGTATACCGAGCCCATCTGCCAGTCGCCCTCGGCGAACTCATACCCGGCGCTGACGCCGAATGCCAACGCGCTGGCGCCTGCAAGTCCGACGCCCGAGGCATTCAATACCGGACCTGGCCTGAACGGCGCACCGACGCCGTTACGCAATGCATGTGAGCCGAGCTGCCAGCCATAAGCGGCATCGTAGGCCATGGACCCGGCGAATACGCCGGCATAGATCCCGCCCTCGACGGTGGCTCGGCCATCCTCACCGATGTTGCCGCCAAAGTGCACCAGTCCTTCGGTATTGAGTGCGAATGTAGCTGCCGTCGTCGGCAGTCCAGTGAAGACATTGCCTTGCAGTCCGGACACCGGCGGTGTACGCCCAGTGTCCGGGAGAGAACCGGTCGAGGGCAGTGTCGCATCCGTGGCCAACGGGTTAGCCGGCAGCGCTCTGCTGATCTGCGTCTGCCCGCCAAGAGACAGGCTGATTGGAGGCGCGGGAATCGCACGCTGGCTGAGAAATACCGTAAACCCGGCACCCGCGCGATTCTGCCAACCGGTGTAGATGTCAGGGCGCTCCTCGGCCAACGCCTGGCTTTCCCCGGACACCGTACCCAACAGCAATAGAGCTTCGTCTGCATCGTCACTGAGCGACGCCACGGCCTCGTCGCGCGGCATCTCGATCAAAGTATCGAAGCGATCAGTGACCGCGTCATCCACGCTCTCGAATCCGGCACCGGCATCGCTCAACTCCTGATAAGTGTCCAGAGCATCGTTCAACGCCGTATCGCGCTCTTCAGCCGGCGCGTCGTTGAATGCCTCGTGCAGGGCCTGGCGCATTTTCTGCGTATGGCGCATTTCCACGATGCCGAGCACGCCGGTATCCGCATCGTCCTGTGGGTCGCCGAAGAGGGTGCTGGCCAGCGCGTCTTTGGCCTCGGTCATGCGACCGTCGCTGTAGAAGTCGTCATCCACATAGCTGAAGCTGCCCTCCAGCACATTGTGAGTGTAGGTCGCACCCTCGGTCAGGCGGTCGAACCGCTCAACCCGTTCTGCGTTGTCCGCATCGTTCTCCTGGGCATCGCTGAGGGCCGCCGTGGCCTGGTTGCGGCTCTCCTCGCTGGCCAACCCCTCGGCCTGCTCGTCCACCAGCATCGGGTCCCCCAGAACGACGGCGGCGTAGTCCTCCTGGGCCTCGGCAAGGTTGCCATTGAGCAGGGATGTACCGGCTGCGATGCTGTCGTAGATGAGCCGATGCGACTCTGGATCGCCGGCATATTGACCGGCCAGACCAACGGCCAAGGCGGCGCCACCGCCCTCGGCGATGCTCTCCTGAATGAGGCCGAGAAAAGCGTGCCCCGCGGGGTTCGCCCCATCGAAACCATCGAAGGGCAGATCGGCCTGGCCGAATAGATCCACGACCCGATCGACGCCCGGTCCACTGCCGTCGGGCCCGCCGGCACGGCTGACCACCGTGCTGAGGTCGCTGAACAAAGCCAGCGCCTCGTCGCTGAATTCGGTGCTGACATCGTTGTCCAGGATGAAATCCGGGTCTTCGAATTGGCTGACGATCTGCCCGATTACGCTGTCGTCCCCCTCGCTCAACTCGTACAGCAGCATATTGACCCGGGAACCGTCCATGCCCTCGGTGATCTCCGATAGCGTCTGCGCAGCCGCCGCCTGGCCGCCGCTCTCGAATGCCGACTCGACCTGCTCGGTGTAGTGCAGTACGGTCGCCTCGCGATGGGCAGCGTCCAGTGCGCTCGTGAAGCCCTCTACCGGCTGGCCCGTGCTGGCATTGTGCGGCCCATAGAACTGCAATGCGGCGATCAGATCGACCGTCGCCATGTCCGCGGCCTCGGTACCCGGGCCGTAGGTTTCTTCGATTTCGGCAATCCGCTCGGCCAGATTGTCTTCGAACTCGGACCAGGCGCCGGGATGGTCCAGTCCGCTCTCGAACGCCTTGTCTATCGCCTCTCCCAGGCCGTTGGTCGCGAGCAGGGTTTCGGCCTCCTCTTCGATGACCTCCCTGTGCGCATCGATCAACTCGGCCAAGCCCTCGGTCGGGGAGAGCATAGCGGTGAGATCGTCCTCGACGCCGGTCAGCGCCGTATCCAGACGGCCTTCGTCATAGCCGTTGCCGCGGGCGCCGCTCATGAGCTCCTGATTGACCAAGAGCTCCACCTCGAGCCGGTCTTCGTCGGACAGCGCACTCAATGACGACACGTCGCCGGTCAACGAGTCCAACGCGCGCAGACGCTCCAGGCGCTCCTCACTGAGGAAGACGACGGAAAAGCCCTCTTCGCCCTGCGGCACGCCGTCCGGGTCAAAGCGAAGGCTCGGATTGGTCAGCAGCAGATCCTCCTCGCTGACGTTCCCACCGGCGGCCATATCGGTCAGGTTGTCCGCGCGCCCGGTATAGGGATTGTCGTCGGTCGGGGCGTACTCATACCGCCCGCCTGGCGCATCGTCGGCCGGGTTGGCCGGCGCATCGGGATTCAGCGGGTGGGGCGAGGGATCGTCGGGAGCAAGAACGCTGTTGTAACCGGTACGTTCCTCCAGAGGCTTGTCCTGTTCGCCGTTTGTGGCATCGAGCAGCGGATTGACCACGCTGTCTTCGCGCTCTTCGTTCTCGACTCTCCGCCAACTGGCCTCCTCGTCACGGGAGCTTGGCCGGGTGGCGTCATCGTCTTGATTCCGGTCCAGAGCGGATACCCGAAAAATCCCCATTAGCGTTTCCTCTGACCCGACAAAAAATGCTCATACCGCGGCAAACCTAGCCCCGCACCGGACACTCGCACCTCTACCTTCGGACAGAATTAGTCGCTAACAACAAAATTTATGTCGTTTTCTGAAAATTCATCACCATGAATTCAATAACTAGAAATAACGATAATCACCTATAAATTGCATTATTATTTAATATGCCTGCTTGTTAACTACTACAATAAATCCATAATGAGTTATATAAAAGTTGCATCAAGCAGCTGGCACCCATGGCAAATGTGAGGGGGCCGGCGAGCTCAGACTTTTGGCAGAGAAGCAGGTCTGGAACGCGGTAGAGGCGTCAATCCCGCCGCTGTGACAGCAACATCAACGCAGCCCGCACACCGGTGACTGGGCTGCTCAGTACAGGTACCCTGGCGTGGTCCATCAACGCTGCGGCCGGCGCCATCGAAGCCTGCGCCAGCACGATACAGGCTGCACTGGATGCCGCCGCCTCGATGGCACCAGCGATGATCCGGTGATACGCGGCGTACTCACCCGCCTGATACGCAGCCCACGCCGCCGGCACCAAGCGCGCATCGAGCGCAAGCGCCGCACCGGCCCGGTCGGCTTCCTCCCGGATCAATGCAGTGGTGGGGACAAGGGTGCTGGCGAGGGCGGCCAGTACGACCACCGGCCCGCCGCTCTGCACAGCCAGCCGCGCCATCGGCCGATCGATGCGCAGAGCGTGATAGCGCCCCTCGCAAGCGACGGATTCGGCCATGGCGCCAATGGTCGAGCAGGTGCAGACCACCACCGGCGCTCCGCCGGCGGCGCACTCGTGCATCGCCTTGTGTACGTCGGCCGGCAATGACTCCGCCCCCCCTTGTTGGGCACAGGCGAGCAGATCCGGAGCAATCTTGTGGCTGACGCGGATCGACGGCGCCAAGCGTTCGACCAGCGACTGAAACGTCTCGACGTGGGTGCCAGCGGTATGAAGGAAGGCCAGATCATCGGTCATGGAGACATCGTCCTTGGAAAGGCCACGCAGGGGTTTAGACTGGACAGCATGCGCGATGCCTGCGTTTCATGCGTACATCCCGCCATACGCTATCTTCCGACGCGACGACGATGACATGACCGACCCCCAGTGGGAAACCGCCGCCGCCTTTCTCCATCCATTGGATAAGCACCTGAGCGAAACGCTCACCGCGCTTGCCGGTACCGACGACACCCGCGTAAAACTTGCGATCGGTCTACTCAGCCATCGCACCGGCGAAGGCCATGTGTGCATCGACTTGGCGGCGGAAGCCGAAAGCCAACCCTGGCCGGGTGTCCGCACACCACCGCTGGCGGCCTGGCGCACCGCCTTGCAGACCTCCGGCCTCACCGCACCCGCCCTACCGGCCGCCGTACCCCTGGTGCTGGATGCACAGGACCGCCTCTACCTTGCCCGCTACTGGCACTACGAGCGCCGCATTGCCGATGCACTGTCGGCGCGCCTGGACACCGCCACCAACGTCGATGGCGCTGCGCTCGCCGGATTGCTCGACCGGTTCTTCCCACCGTCAACCTCCGCCGTCCCCGACTGGCAGCGCACCGCCGCCGCACAGGCCGCGCTGCGCCGCTTCACCGTCATCGCCGGTGGACCGGGCACCGGCAAAACCACCACCGTCGCCCGCCTGCTGGCCATCCTGCTGGAGCTCGACGGCAACGGGCTGCGCGTCGGCCTTGCCGCACCCACGGGCAAGGCCGCCGCTCGGCTTGCCGAATCACTGCGCACCGCCGCCGGCCGCCTGGGCGAGTCCGCCGCGGCGATCACCGCCATGGCGGCCGAGGCCTGCACCATCCATCGCCTGCTCGGCTGGCACCCGCCCACCGGCGGCTTCCGTCACGATGCCCGCAACCCACTCGCCCTGGATCGGCTCATCGTCGACGAAGCCTCAATGGTCGATCTGCCCTTGATGGCAAAACTGCTCGACGCCCTACCACCGACCGCAGCCCTGATCCTACTCGGCGACGCCGACCAGTTGGCTTCCGTCGAAGCCGGCAGCGTACTGGGCGACCTGTGCTACCGCGGACAACCCATCCGCTACAGCGACGCACTGACCGCGACATTGTCTGAACTACGCTGCCCGTCACCCGACCCAGACCGTGCAGAGGCCGTCACCAGCCCCCTGGCCGACGCTCTGGTCTTCCTCTCGCACAGCCATCGCTTCGCCGGCGACCGCGGTATCGGCGCCCTCGCCCGCGCCGTCAACGACGGTGACGGCCCCAAAGCCCTCGCCATCTGCGCCGACCCCAGCGCCGAAGAAGCCACACTGCGCCCCATGCCGATCACCGCCCTCGCCACCGCCGTAGCGGCTACCGTCGTACCGGCCTACCGGGCCGTCTTCCAGGCCGGCACCCCGGACGACGCCCTCACCGCGCTCGATGGCTTCCGGCTCCTGTGCGCACTGCGCGAAGGCCCCTTCGGCATCGAGGGGCTCAATCGCCAAGCCGAATCCGCCCTGCGCCACGCTGGCCTGATCCGCCCCGGCGAGCGCTTCTACCACGGGCGCCCCATTCTCATCACCCGCAACGACTACGGCCTCAAACTCTACAACGGCGACGTCGGCGTGCTGTTCAACACCGAGGAGGGTCTGTACGCCTGGTTCCGCAGCAGCGAAGGCACCCTGCGCCGACTCCCCCCCGCACGGCTACCCGCGCACGAAACCGTCTACGCCATGACCGTGCACAAGGCCCAAGGCTCGGAATTCGACCACTGCGTCCTGGTACTGCCCGACCAGCCCGCCCCCGTCGTTACCCGTGAACTGGTCTACACCGGCATCACCCGCGCACGCCATATCGTGGACGTATGGTGCGTACCGCACATGCTGGGCGAGCACATCCGCCGACGTGTGCAGCGGGCGTCAGGGTTGGTGTCAGCGATCGAAGGGGGCGGAGGGGTCGCGGATGGGTTGGCGCGTTGACGGAGGGCGGTGGCGTATCGGGCCATCGCGCACAGGGGTGCGCTCCTACGGGTGCCCGGGCTCGATAGTAGAGGCTCGTCAGTAGAACAGCACGACCGTGGAGGTCTGGGGCAGGCGTCATCCGCACACTCACACGAACCTGCTCATTGCGCATCCGAAGACACCACCAAAGCGAGCCTTCCCGGGTGGGGAGGGTGTGGTCGGACCGTTGGCCGCAGGGATGCGGCCATCGAGCCCACACGGACGTGTTCACGGCGAGTCCGACCACACCCTGCCCCACCCGGGAAGGCGGGTTACCGGCACGAGAACCTCAGGGGGAATGCGAGCTACCAGCCCCCGGAGACGCCGGTTCAGCTGACCTCCGGGTCCTGCTCATCCGATGCACCGTCGGCCATGCCTTGTTCCGCCAGCCGCATGGCCTCTTCAGCGGCCTGCGCCGCGGCCCGTACCGCGTCGGCTTGATCGTCAGCACCGGCCGCCGCTGAGTCGGTGTCCCGCGTGTCCTCGGTCTTCGACTTGGCCATGACCGCCCTACCCCTTGGTACTGTTATCGGCCGCGGCGGGAAGACTGTCCAGCAAGGCCTTCAACTCCGCCAGCGTCTGCGACACATCGCGGCTGCGGTTGATCTCATCGAGCACCTTCACCGCCTCCGCCAAACGCCCCAGCTCCTCCGCATCCGCCTCCAGCACCGCCTTGCTCACCGCCGCGGTGATCGCATTGTTAAGCGTATAGCGCTGCTGCTGCTGGGCCACGGCATCCTGCATCGCCAGCGTCACCGAATGCACCAGAATGCGATACCCCAGCGCCTTCAGCTCCGTCTCCGACGCCCCCAGCACAGCCGCCTGCGCCTCAGCCACCGCATCGGTGACCTGATCATTGATGCTCGTCTGTGGCTCGCTCATCGCCCGATCACTTCTTCGATGGATCCAGCAACGCATTCACACACTTGGTGGTCACCGCCGTCGCCAGCGTGTGCGCTGTCTGCTGGTTCGCCACCGCGTTCTGCGCAGCAAGCCCCGCGCACTGCGCGAGAACCTGACTCAACGAGCCCATCGCCTGCGCCGGGGCATTGCCCAGCACAGTGATATTGGCCTGCGTAATGGCATCGGTAATCTGTCCGTTGACGGGCGTGGGAATGGCCATGTGCGGATTCCTTGTCGTAATGGGTAATGTGTTGGGTCGAAACTTACTTCTGAGTGCCCAACAGGGCACTGACGCTGGCGCTGAGCACGGCCTCGGCCACGGTGTAGCCCTGTTGCTGGGCGCTGACCGCATTCTGGGCCGACTGGCCGGCCGCCTGCGCGCACGCCTGGTAAAGATTGCCCATCGCCAGCGCAGGGGCAGTACCCACCACACTGAGATTGGCCTGCGTAATGGCATCGGTGATCTGCCCGTTGACAGGCGTCGGATCGGCCATGGCAAGTCTCCTTGTCGTATCCCTGGACGGAAAAAAGGTCCGGCAGCGGACTGCCGGACCTCATGGAGCGTAGGTGCCCCCAGGGGGCGATTCAAACCGATGGACGGATTATGTGAATTTCACACACCCATGCGTCGGTCGGTCGTCGATCAGCCGCGCATGCGCGCGAACGTCGGGTCGAACAAGGTCTCCGTGAACAGCCGCGCCGGACGACGCTCGCCAAGGATCTCGATCTCGACCTCCAACCCCGGCTCGATCAGCGCCGGAGGCAGGAAGCCATAGGCCACCGACTGCTCGACGAAATGGGCATAACCACCGGAGGTCACGAAGCCGACCACCTTGCCGTCGTGCCAGATCGGCTCGTCGGCCACCACGTCGGCATCCGCCGCTTCCACGGTGAAGTAACACAGCTTACGCACCGGCTCGGCCGCCTTGTCCGCCAGGGCCGCGGCCTTGCCGATGAACTCCACCGGCTTGTTGTAGGCCACGAAACGGTCCATCCCCACCTCCACCGGACGGTAGTCGGGCTTGAACTCGCGCATCCAGGAGCCGAAGTTCTTCTCCAGTCGCAGGCTCATCATGGCGCGCATGCCGAACGGACGCAGGCCAAGATCCCGGCCCGCCTCAGTAAGGGTCTGGTACAGGCTGAGCTGGTGCTCGGCCGGCACATAGATCTCGAACCCCAGGTCGCCGGTGTAGGTCACCCGCTGCACGATGGCATCGCACAGGCCAACCTCCATCCGCCGCACCCGCATGAACGGGAAGGCCTCGTTGGAGACATCGGCACGGGCCACCCGCGCCAGCAGCTCGCGCGATTTCGGACCGGCGATCTGAAAGCCGATCCGCGCCAGGGAAACGTTCTCCAGACGCACGCTGCCATCGGCCGGCAGGTGCTGCTCGAACCAGCGCATATGGTAGGCCTGCGCACCGTAGGAGGCCGTAACCTGATAGGTGTCCTCACCCAGGTTGGAGATCGTGAAATCGCCGATGATCCGCCCCTGCGGACTGAGCATGGGCGTGAGCGTGATCCGCCCCTCGGCCGGGATGCGCCCAGCCATGATCATGTCCAACCAGCCGGCGGCGCCCGGGCCACTGACGATGTACTTGCCGAAGTTGTGGATCTCGTTCAAACCGACGGCCGTGCGCACCGCGCGGCATTCCTCGGCCACCGTGTGAAACGCGTTGGAGCGGCGGAATGAGGGAATTTCGTACGGTTCCTCGCCCTGCGGGGCAAAGTAGTTCACGTGCTCGAGCCCGTAGCCGCTGCCGAAGACGGCGTTGGCGTCCTTCCACACCGAATACGCCGGGGTGGTGTTCAGCGGCCGGCAGGCCGGCAGCTCTTCGTTGGGGTAGGAAATACTGAAACGGCGCTGGTAGTTCTCGGTGACCTTCAAGCGGGTGTACGCCTTGGTGCACCAGTTGCCGAAACGGGCCACATCCATCGCGAACACATTGCGTGAGGGCTCGCCGTGGACCATCCACTCGGCCAGGGTCAAGCCCACGCCGCCACCCTGGCTGAAGCCGGCCATGACCGCGCAGGCGGACCAATAATTGCGCAGGCCCGGCACCGGACCGACCAGCGGGTTGCCATCAGGGGCAAAGGTGAACGGGCCGTTGATCACCCGCTTCAGCCCGGTGCGGGCAAGACAGGGGTAACGGCGCTGGGCGGCCTCCAGCGGCTCGGCGATGCGGTCCAGGTTGTCGTTGAGCAACTCGTGGCCGAAATTCCACGGCGTACCGTCGACCGCCCAGGGGTCGCAACGCTGCTCGTAGATACCGATGACCAGCCCGCGCCCTTCCTGGCGCAGATAACTCTCGCCGGCCGGGTCCATGACATGGGGCAGCTCGCGGCCCAGCTCGTACACCTCGGGAATCTCGTCGGTGATGAGGTACTGGTGCTCCATCGGGTGCAGCGGCAGGAACACCCCGGCCATGGCGCCGACCTCGCGCGCCCAAAGGCCGCCAGCGTTGACCACATGCTCGGCATGGACGATGCCCTGCTCGGTGACCACGGACCAGCTTCCGTCTGCGCGCGGGATGAGCTCCAACACCCGGTTGCGCAACACGATTTCCGCGCCGTTCATGCGCGCGGCCTTGGCATAAGCGTTGGTGGTGCCGTTGGGGTCCAGGTGACCGTCCAGGGGGTCGTACAAAGCGCCGATCACCCCGTCGGTGTCGGTAATCGGCGAAAGCTTGCGTATCTCCTCGGGCCCGACGATCTCGGTGTTCAGCCCCATATAACGGTGCTTGGCACGCTCGGCCTTGAGGTAGTCCATACGCTCGGGGGTGGTGGCCAGTGTCAGCCCGCCCACGTGGTGCAGCCCGCAGGAGACGCCGGACACCTCTTCGAGCTCCTTATAGAGCTTGATGGTGTACTCCTGCAGCGCCGCCATGTTGGTGTCGGCGTTGATGGTGTGGAAGCCGCCGGCGGCGTGCCAGGTCGAGCCGGAGGTGAGCTCCGAACGCTCGATGAGCATCACATCCGGCCAGCCGAGCTTGGTCAGGTGATAGAGCACGCTACAGCCGACGACACCGCCGCCGATCACCACCACTTGGGCTTGGTCTTTCATATCTGGATCACTCGCTCGTAATCGGTTTTCTTAAAAGTCGGACGGGGCGCCGCCCTCGGCCTTGCGGCGGGCGACGAAGGCATCGAGCTCTTCGGCGGTGGCTGCATCCAGCGGCGGGGCTTCGTATTCCGCCAGCAACCGTTTCATCAGGGTATTGGCACGTTGTGCCGCATCCGGGGCGCCGGCCAGCTGCCAGGCCTCGAAATTGCGCCAGTCGGAGATCATCGGCGCGTAGAAGGCATGCTCGTAACGCGACATGGTGTGCGGACTGCCGAAGAAGTGGCCACCGGGGCCCACCGCACGGATGGCATCCAGGGCCAGCTCTTCGGTGTCCACGGCGACGGGCTTCATGAACTCGGCCACCATCTGCAACAGATCGGCATCGAGAACCATTTTCTCGAACGAGGCCACCAGCCCCCCTTCCATCCAGCCGCAGCCGTGCATGAGCAGGTTGGTGTGCGCCTGCGCGGTCGCCCACAGCGAGAACACGGACTCGTACGCCGCCTGCGCGTCCACCGGGTTGCTGGCGTTGACGTTGGAGGAGCGGTACGGCACGCCGTACTTGCGCGCCAGCTGCCCGCCGACCAGCACCGCTTTCATGTACTCCGGCGTACCGAAGGCCGGCGCGCCTGACTTCATGTCCACATTGGAGGTGAAGCCGCCGTACATCACCGGCGCACCCGCGCGGACCAGCTGGGTGAAGGCCAGCCCGGCCAGGGCCTCGGCATTCTGCTGGACCAGCGCACCGGCCAGGGTCACCGGGGCCATGGCGCCGGCCAGGGTGAACGGCGTGATCACCACCGCCTGATTGCGTCCGGCCATCTCGATGATGCCGCGCAGCATGAACTCATCGAGCTTCAGCGGGCTGTTGGTATTGATGATGGTGAACGACGAAGGCTCGCGCTCGAGCTGCTCATAGCTGACGCCGCGGCCGATACGCACGATCTCGATGCCATCGAGATTGCGCTCGCGCCCCAACGAATACACGTGGAACACCTTGTCGGTGAGGACGACGAAATCGCGCAGCGCCTCCAGGTGGCGGATCGATGGGTGGATATCGATCGGCTCGACCGGATACCCGCCCATGGCGTGGATGATATTGAGACTCTGCGCCAGACGGGTCAGGTTGCGGAAGTCATTCTGATTGCCCGGCCGTCGACCGCCGTCGAGGTCCGAGACGTTCGGCGCGCTGGCCACCGCGCACACGGCCATGCTGTTGCCGCCGATGTGCAGGTTGTGGGCCGGGTTGCGCGCGTGCAGCGTGAATTGTGACGGCGCCTTGGCCACCAGGGTTTCGATCATTGTGCGATCGAAGCGCACCCGCTGGCTGTCGGGGCTGACATCGGCACCGGCGGCCTTGAGCAGCTCGCGCGCCTCCGGCAGCAGGAAGTCCATGCCGAACTCTTCCAGCAGCGTGAGCGAGGCCTGGTGGATGGCCTCGAGGGCGTCCTCGGACACCAGGCCCTGCGCCGGAAACGGGTTGCTCAGATGCAACCAGGGCAACTGGTCCACCTTGGCCGTCGAACGCCCGGCCGACCGCGCCGCGCCGCGACGGCCACTCGTGCGTCGTGCACCCTCGGGTCGATCTGCCTGTTCGTCCATTGTTCACCTCCCGTTGCATGTCGCTGTGGGAACAGCCGCATACGACACCGCTGCCGGTCGTCGGGATGCAGCCTGTTTTCCGTATGACTTATCGGTGCAAGACCCGCTGGTCTATCCGCAAGTCAATGATTTTCATGGCCCTTGGCGCAACGCCTCAGTCACCCGCGGCACCGTGCCGCGTGCCGTTCGCATACCCCATAGCAAGCGCCACGACCGGCGCGAAAACAAGGCGACCCAGCCCGCCGCTGTCGCGAACACTAAACTGCGATTCGCCGCGATGCTCATTGGCCTCAGCGCCGATGCCATCCCGCACCGAATCGTTGCAGGACACGGTGATGCCGCAAGTTCCACCCGCCCAAGCCCCGGATAGGCGAAACCCGGGTGACGCGCCGCGATAAGCGGTCCATACGCCCGTCCAGCCGGTAATGGGGTATTCGGTTTTCTTGTGAAATACGCACATTCCAGGCCGCCTGCTTTACAGCGCACCGCACACCCGTCTACGTTTCGTGTGGCGAATCTAAAACGCTTAAAAGGGGGTGGCACGGCAGCCGGCGAAAACGCATCGTCAAGTCGTTAACGTGTGCGGACAGACCGGCTACGGGTCACTGTATCGCTTGGGTAGCCAGCCGCACATTGCTTGCAATGGTCAGGCTGACCCGGCCACATGGATGTTTTAATCAGCAGACATGAATATACTTTTCTACCCGGCTTATCCCGACAAAGAATATTACAGCCTCAGCCTGATCATGCATCGATTGGGTTACACCGCGACACTGGACACGCAAGCGGATATCGATGCGGTATTCATTTGGTGCGACAAGACTTGGGTAGACGTACCTGCCGCATTGCGTGCGGCACATGCCGGACGGCCGTTCATCAACGGCGATTGCACCGATATCAGCAAACGCCATGTGGATGCCGTATGCCAAAAGGTGTTCGGCTACGGCAGCCTGCTCGACCCGACGCGCCACCTGGGCTCTTGCGTCCAGAAGCCGGATGAAAACGCGGTCAAGGGTGGACGCATCGTCACCGCGCCACTGGTGCTGGCGCAGCCGGGCATGGTCTATCAGCGGCTGATCCGCTCCGGTGGCGGCGACCTTCAGGTGGAGTACCGCGTACCCATCGTGCTGGGCGCGCCACCGTTGGTCTACGAGATTCACCAAGAGGCGCCACGCAAAAGCCTCGACCACAGACCGCAGCAACCCCCGCTGCTGCGCGTGCCAGAGGAGATCTTCAGCCCCGCGGAAATGCGCGACGTCCTCGCGTTCTGCGCGGCCATCCATCTGGATTTCGGCGAACTGGACATTCTGCGCTGCCGCGAGAGCCAGCGCCTTTATGTGCTCGATGCCAATAAAACGCCTGCCGGTTATGGCTTGTTGAACCGCTTCAACTGGCGCCATATGGACAGGCATCACGCACTGGATTTACTGGCGGGGCATTTCGCCGATCGTCTGGAGCGGCGTGTCAACGGCATACGCATGGTCAAGACTGCATGAATGAAAAAAGCGCCTTAGTGACTGTGACCAGCGACAATTACATTGTTGCGACCGATGTCTGGTTATACAGCGTATTACGCATCCATCCGGACTTTGACAAGGACATCATCGTTATTATCGACGAGTTGTCCGAGACTGCGAGGCAGCGCCTGCTGCGCCATTACCCAGTGCGTTTTCTCGTGCGCGACCGACTGTTGGAGTCGAAAATCGCCACATTGCGCCAATCGGTTCCCACACTGCGGCCGGATCTGCACCACCGTTTGTTGTCCCTGGAGCTATTTCGCCTCGAGGATTACGACAGCATCGTCTTTCTCGACAGCGACGGTATTTGCGTCGGGCCGCTGGATGAGTTGTTCGCGTTGGGCGACATCGGACTGGCGGCCGTTGACGACGGCTTTACCTACGAAGACAACACCGCGGCGTTGCTAGGGTCCGTCGGTCTTGCCCCCTTGGGTGGGGCCGGCCGCTACGGGCGCAGCAACCTGCGGGAGACCTTCAACGCCGGGGCGATGGTCGTCTCCGCGCGCTATCTGCATGCCGCAGTGCATCGCGAGATCGCCGCGCTGCTGGACGACATCCCACTCTGGCGCAGCGCTGGCGCCCAGGGGTTCACCGATCAGATGGTCCTCAACCTGTTCTTCCAGGGCCAGCGCCAACGGCTGCACGGGCGCTACAACCTCATGCCGTTCATCGAGGCCTACCAACGGCATGTCGATGGCCTGCAACTGACCGACGCCCGTTTCGTCCACTATGCCGGGCGGATCAAACCCTGGTTCGACTACGACCCGGCGGCGATTGTCCGCCTCGCTCCGCATTACCTTCCCTACCTGCGGATCTGGCGGGACCTGTGGGAGAGCATGCGCTGCCGGGACGACGCCGGCTTGCGCGCCGGGCAGATCGTCGCCCAGCATGCGTGGACCGAGTCCGGCAAGGATGCGCAGTTATGCCGGCTCGGCACCGCGTTGGACCCCGGCACCGGCGGTGCATCATGAACGTCGGCTTCGAACGCCTCAAGGCTATCGAAGCTCGCATCGGCGACACCTTTTATCTGCTGTCACTCGACCGCGTGGCGGAGAATCTGGCCGCGTTCGAGCGCGCCTTCAGCTGTCGCTACCCAGCCCATACCACGGCCTACTCCTTCAAGACCAACTACGCCCCCGCATTGTGCCGGTTCTTGAAGGCCACCGGCGCCCAGGCCGAAGTGGTGTCGGAGATGGAATACGAGATCGCGTTGTCCCTGGGTTACCGGGCGGGCGAGATCATCGTCAACGGCCCGGTGCATCGCCCAGCCTTCGTCGAGCGCATCCTGAGCGACGGGGCGTGTTTCAACGTCGATGGCTGGCCCATGCTCGAGATTGTCGGTGCTTACTGCCAGCGCCATTCGACGCAACCGGTGGCCGTCGGGCTGCGGCTGAACTACGCGGTCGCCGAAGCGGGCACATCGCGCTTTGGGTTCGACACCTCGGCACCGGGTATCGACAAGCTCGTCGCCTGGTTCGCGCAGCACCCCAACTGCCGTTTGGCCGGGCTGCACAGTCATTTTTCCAACTCCTCGCGCAGCCTGGAGAGTTTTGCCAGCCGTATCCACGGCCTGCTGGCGGCGGTGCCCCGGCTGTTTCCCGGCGACGGCCCGGATTATCTCGATGTCGGCGGGGGGTTCTTCGGCAACATGCCGGCCAGCCTGGCACATCAGGTTGCCGGGTATATCCCCAGCATCGACGAATACGCCGAAGTGATCACCACCGCGCTGTGTGCGTTCTTCTCCGAAGGGCGGCGGCCACGGCTATACACCGAGCCAGGGACGGCGCTGGTCGCGGACGCCATGGTGTTCGTGTGCCCGGTGCTGGATATCAAGTATGTCGAAGGCCGGCGAATCGCCCTGGTCAATGGCAGCAATCACAACATCAACCACAAATGGAGCGGCGAGCGCCTGCCGTTTCGCCTCGTCCATCAAGGCCCGGCGCGGCCGCGCCCACATCGGCAAACCAGCATCGTCGGCAACACCTGTATCGAAAAAGACTGGTTGGTGGCCGATAGCGACGAGCCCATCGAGATCGGCGACTACCTCTGCTTTGAATTCTGCGGTGGCTATACCAATGTGCTGAAGCAGCCTTTCATTCACCCCTGCCAGCCGATCGTGGCCGAGCACAACGGCGATGTATTCGAAATTAAACGACAGGAGACCGTCGACGACATTCTGCGCACCTACTGCGCGTCGACGTTGCCCCGCCTTGCCCTTGAAGAAAACGCCCGCGATACCGCGATCGCCGGCAATGACTGAGCCCAACACGCAATTACGGTCGGGAGGCCATGGACACGATGACGGCGATTTCCCTTCAGGCTGAAACCCGCCTGCCCACCGAGCACGGTGTATTCGATATGCAGGTCTACCGTACGAGCGCCGGGGAGTTGCTGACGGCCATTGTCGCCGGCAAACCGCACGGGTGTCCGGACCTGCCACTGCGCGTGCATTCGGCCTGCTTCACCTCGGAAACGCTCGGGTCGCTCAAATGCGATTGCAAACAACAATTGGACTACGCCTTGTCCTATATCGCCGATGCCGGTGGTGTCGTGCTGTACCTGCAACAGGAAGGCCGGGGGATCGGGCTGGAGAATAAGATCCGCGCCTACGCTCTGCAGCAGGAGGGCTACGACACTATCGAGGCCAACCTGCGCTTAGGCCTGCCCGTGGATGCGCGCACCTACGAACACGCCGCCGCGGTCATCCGTCACCTGGGCATCGCATCCATACGCCTGATCACCAACAACCCGGACAAAATCCGCCAGTTGGAGGCCTTGGGTGTCGTCATCAGCGGCGTCATTCCGGTACCCGCGGTGGCCAATACCCACTCCATCGCCTACCTGGAGACAAAGCGCCGACGGATGGGACACAGCCTGCGCGTGAGGGATGCCGGATGAGCCATCTGGTTTTCGGCCTGGTGACCGGAGCTGCACCCGGGCGGGCACCCGCGGACGACAAGCGCCGCGAGATGACCATCGCCTGGTCGCGCTATGGCTATCGTGGACCCATCATCGAAGGCGCCACCATCAATCTGGTGCTCAACACCGCACTGCTTCAGGGGCACGCCTTCTGCCTGGTGCAACGCGCCGGGCATGTCATCGACGAGACCTGGTACCCGCCGGGGTGGGGCCGTAAAGGCTTTCACGCCATCCTGAAGGAGCTCATTCGCGGGCCGGCATTCCTGGTGCGCGGGACTTGGCACATCAGTGACGGCGGCTACCCGGGGCTGCGTGACGATTGCCTGCTGGTCGACCTGCGTACCTACAAGGCGCTCGGACGCCCGGATTTCGGCCACCGCGGCGAACAGCCGACCCGCCCTTTGGCCGTGCCGCAGATCTCGCCCGAGGCGTTTGCCCTGCTGCCTTCGTCCGAGCGCTACCAGGGTGTGCCCGCTATTGCCGGTTGGCGCTTCATCGCCCGCAGCCTGGAGCACGGGCTGGCGGTAAGGCGCTTCCCCGCGGCGTTCGATAACGCACGGCGGGACTTGGCGCACGATGCGGCTACGCCATCCGATGCCCTCGGCAACCTGCTGGCACGCCCGGTGTCCGAGTGGGCCGACGCCGACCTGCATCGCCTTAGCGCCCCGCAACGGGCGTTTCTCGATGGCATACGCCCACAACTGTGCGATGCCCGACGTGGCGTGTTCCTGTGGAACATCGAGCCGTACGACGATATCGAAACAGCGGTGGATCGCACGCCACCGGATGCGGTTGTCGCGGTGGCCGCGGGGTTCAAGCCCAACCGAATCCTGCACGGGCAGGGCTTCACCGATTCCACCGAGGTGCATTTCGTCGACTACAGCGAGCAGGCCCTGCGGGTACGCCAATGCCTGGTCGAGGAATGGGACGGCGAAGACTTCCCCACGTTTTTGCATTACCTCTTCCGGCGCTTTCCGCATCCGCAAACCTTTTACCAGCTATGGGCGGGCGTGACGCCGGAATCGCTCGACTGGGACGATGTGGCCACCTTTTGGCAACTCGAGCTCAAGCGCTGGGGCGGAGCGACAGCGTTCAAAATGCACTGGCAGAAGTACCGCACCCTGCCGCACAAATACACCGTCTGCAATCTATTGACCGAGGGCTCTGGATTTGCCGCGCAATTGCGGCATTACCAACAGCCGTACCTGTGGTGGAGCAATGCATTTTTCACTGTTCACAGCAATTGGTTTTACACGACTGCACAGCGCAAGCGCTTTTACGAGCAGTGGATACGCGCACTGACCGAGGCTAACCCGCGCTGCATCGTCAATGGCGCGGACTACAACAACCAAGCCGTCAACGGCGTGCGGGCGGCGGACTATTGCCATGCATATTTCGCCCAACCGTGCGACGAACTGACACCCAAGCAGATCAACCGCGTGCAATTGCGTTTTTGAGGCGAACAGGGAGTAGCCGGCATGAGTGAATCGTTTGTCTGTCATCGTGGCCCTGTGACCTGCGCCTGCGAGATTCCCCATTCGCGGTCCATCATCACCTCGGGCTATGACGGTGCCGTCGCGTTGTTCGACGCTTTCGCCGCCGACGGCCGCCAGGTGCGTCTGCTGGGCTATCACCGTCACCTGGTCAACCGTATATCGGTCAATGCCGCCGGCACCCTGGCCGCCTCCTCGTCATCGGATTTCACCATTTACCTGTGGGATCTGGCCCGGGGCAGCGTACTGCGCGTGCTGCAGGGGCACGACGACGATGTCGAGGACTTCGTCTTCATCAGCGATACCTTGGGCGCCTCGGTCTCGCGCGACTGGCGGGTAATCCTCTGGGACCTCGCCAGCGGCGCCATCGTGCGTGTCCTGCACGGACACCAGAAGGATGTGCTGTCGGTGTCCTGTTTCGAGGGCCGGTTGTTCACCGCTGGCGACGACATGACCTTGCGCAGCTGGGACATCGACAGCGGGCGGCAGTTGAGCCAGTTCGGCCCCTTCGACACCGAGACGGACAGTTGCGCGGTGGACGCGGTCAACCGCCGTGTCATCCTCGGTGGCGACGACGGTCACATCCGTGTGTTCGACATCGACCAGGGCGAACCGCTGGCCGACATTGCCGCCCACCGCTCCGGCATCAAGAAAGTGGCCGCCTCCCCGCTGACCGGCGACATCCTGTCGGCGGCCTACGACCAGCGCATCCGCGTGTGGGATGCGCACACCCTCCGGCTCAAGCGCAACCTGCGGCCGCGGCCGGGGCTGTGGGAGCGTTCGTTCAACTGGTCGCCCGACGGCGAGCGGATCGTAGCCGGCACCTTCGACGGTACCGTGGTCGTGTGGTCATCCGCCACGGGCGAATGCCTGCGCGAGATCGGTGGCGGTGACGCGGCCGGCAACGCCTGCTTCAACGAGCTGGCCAGTGCCTCGGGCGATCGCATCGTCACCGTCAGCGACGATGGCTTCGTCCGTCTCGGTTCGCTGGGGCGGGAGCAAGCCACCTGGCAGCAGAAAACCCGCCCGGGCTCGGGACGGGTGCTGATGAACGCCATCACCTACGACGTCGGCCAGGACCGGGTCATCGCCGGCGCCCACGATCAGAAGCTGCACATCTTCCGCACCCAGCACGAGCAATTGGTGCACGAGGCGGAGATCAGCCTTGATGAGGGACCGATCAACTCAATACGCATCGCCGCCATCGACGGCTATGCCGGTCATCTGTTCGTTGCCTGCTACAGCGGTGTCATCGCCCACCTCGACCCCCACGGCCGTTTGATCGGCAAGTGCCCAATCCACCACAACGCGGTAAAGGCCTTGCGCCTGCACCCCGACCGGCCGCTGGGCGTCAGTTGCAGCGCCGACGGGGCACTGGTGTCCTGGGGGTTCGACGGTAAGCGGGTGCGCGAGTACATCGGCCACACCGCCATCGTCGACGATGTCGACATCGACCCCGGCGGGCGGTTGATCGCCAGCGTGGGCCGCGATTTCGTGCTCAAGGTACACGAACTGGACAGCGGCGCCCTGGCCCACAGCATCCACCTGGGACGGCGTTCGCCCAAGAGCCTGTGCTTTCTGGAGTCGGACCTGGTGATCGTGACCAACTACTGGGGCGAGCTCATTCGGGTCGATCTCGCCGACGGGCGGATCCTGCGCTCCACCGTGGCCGGCAACGGCATCAGTTCCATCGTGCGGCTGGAGGACGACCTGGCCGCGGCCTCTTACGACGGGGCGGTCTACCGGGTGGAGAAACACGGCTTGACGGTGCTCAACTGCCTGCGGGAGATGATCCAGCAGGTGCAAGCACCGGTGTTCGCGTGACATGCGCCGCGACGCCGGGCGCTTCGTGGTGCTGGCCGCGCCCAGGAGCGGCAGCAACATGTTGTGCACCCTGCTGGGCACCCACCCGGATATCGTCTGCCACCACGAGTTGTACAACCCCGCGGGCAGTTTCTATGCGCTGGACTACCGCGACAGCGAGTTCTCGCTCGGCAGCCAGGCATTTCGCGACGCCCGTCCGCTGGCCTTCCTGCGTCGGCTGTGGACGGCCCATCCCGATGCCGCCTGCGTGGGGTTCAAGATGACCCATTACCAGCGACCAGCGGTCTTTCAGCACCTGCTGGACGATGCGGGGGTGAAGAAGATCGTACTCAAGCGGCGCAACCCGGTGCGCTGCCATGTCTCGCGGCTGATCGCCCAGCGGCGCAACCTGTGGGAACTCTACGACGGTCGCAGCCTGGACCCAGTCCAGGTTGAGGTCGACCCCGACGAGTTGGAGGCCGATATCGCCTTCAATCGAGCGTATTACGCCGGGATCCACGCTCGATTGACCGCCACCGGGCAGACCTATTGCCCGGTTGTCTACGAGACCCTGGAATCGCCCGACACCCATGCGCACCTGCTCGATTTTCTCGAACAGCCGCACCGGCCGTTACGGGCCGGAAGCACCCGCCAGAACCCGCAACCGCTACGGCAGTTGATCGGCAACTTCACGCAGCTCGTGACTCATTTCAACCATAACGACGATTTGCGCGTGGCACTCACTTCAGAGCCATGACACATGGCATTTGCAACGGAGAGCAGCATGACACCACTGAAAACACACTACACGGCCTCGCCTACGCGTATGCTCGCCATGGCCATTGCCGCGGCCCTGATCGGCACCACTGCGCAGGCGGCGTCCGACTTCCCCGGGGGGGAGCCGATTACCCTGGATGATTTGACCGCCACACCGCCAGTGCTGCCTGCCGCGCCACCGGCTTACGATGCACAGAATGACTCACCCAATCACGAGGAATTTGCGCGCTTCGCCTGGCGAGAGTTTATCTACTTCAACAGCCCGGCCGAGCCGGTTCCCAATGCGGAGCCCGGGCAGACTACGGTCGTCCGCGGCGTGGTCGACCCGAATGGCAATTTCGTCACCTCCGGCGCCCCATCGTTTTATGCCGACGGCAAGAGCTCGACCGACAATTTCAGCAAGAACATCCTGGTATGGGAGAGCTTTGCGCACCGTTCGGAACTGTTCCCCAAAGAGAGCACGCCCACTGGAGACTTCCAGTCACTGGCACCGGAATACGTGTTCACCAACCTGACCGTACCGTCCACCCAAGCGCGGTTCAACAACCTGGATGAAAACTCTCAGATCGGGCAGAACAAGATTTTCTTCCCCGCCAACGGCAGCACACCGTCGACCAATCCGTACGATGATTACGAAATCCTTTTCGAGGCCAAGGTCAACCAAGTCGAATACGACTATGTGAAGTCCCTGAACGGAAAGGCGCCGGACTTTTTCAACCTCCCGCCCAACGGTACCGATAACGACGAGACGATCGAGATAAAAGCCGCCTGGCGTGTCATGACCCAGGATTTGATCGACTCGGGCCGCTACCACA
This sequence comes from uncultured Candidatus Competibacteraceae bacterium, assembly GCA_965652545.1. Lineage (GTDB taxonomy): Bacteria > Pseudomonadota > Gammaproteobacteria > Competibacterales > Competibacteraceae > CBFGWV01. The sequence goes on from CBFGWV010000022.1 coordinate 21,022, forward strand.
CCGCTGAGGCCTTGTACTACACCGAAACGCAAAATGGCGTGCAGGCCAATGTCGGAACGTTCGGCTTAGTCGGGCTGCACATCATTCGCAAGATGGCGAATTACGAGGCCTTCGTATACGCCACCTTCGAGCATGTGGACAACCTGAAAACGCCCTCCGGCGCCGACAGTGGTCTGTATTTCATCACCTTGTACGAGGAGATGGATTACCTGGGCACCGCAGGCCCGACACCCAGCGCAATCATCAACAACGGGGTCAACCATATCCTGGTGGCCTTACCCACGCAGGGCGATGTGGTCGCGGCCAATGGTTACCCGTTCATCCCCGGGACCTACGAGTTGCCCGCGGGCACGGCCGGCCCGATCAAGGTGGTGGTGCCGCCGACGCTCACCAAGGCGGTCGCGGATGTGAACACCGAGGTGAAGAACCTGATGGCCGGGTCACCGCAGTTCAAGGACTCGGTATGGCAGTACTACACGCTGGCGGGCGTTCTGCCACTGCCGGTGGATGAGGACACCTCGATCACCGGGCCGAACAACCCGCTGACGCAGGACTACTTCCTGGCCAACAATGTGATCGAGAGCAGCCAGCCGGGTATCCAACTGTTCAAGGGCGGCGCACCCGGCCCGGTGCCTGAAGGCTCGAGCTGCAACCCCAACGGGAACAACCCACCTGAGGATGTCCAGTGTTTTCCCAACCCACGCTCGGGCACCGCGGCACTGAACATCCAGAACGTCCCGGGGCTGGGCAGCGAGTATAACGAGGTGGTGATGGGCGGTTGCATGGGCTGCCACGGGCAGTCCAAATACACCAATGCCGACAGCACGGTGACCAGCATCTTCAGCTTCCTGATCAACACTGACAACCTCAACGGCACCGGCGGGTTCGAAGCCGATGCGCTGAACGAAGCCGACAGTGAACTGGCGACCAAGGCCTTGCTCTATATGGCCCCGTAAACCATCAAAATGCAAAACGGCCCGGTCTTCACCGGGCCGTTTTGTGGGGCATCGAGGCTATCAGCCTTCGTACTGGTACCACTGTATGGTGAAGCTGGTGTCGTTGTAGTCGGTGCCGCCTTGATCTTCCGTGACGAACAAGGTGCCGCCACCGTAGATGATGCCATTGATGAAGAACTGATTTGGATTTGCCGCGGACACGAGGGAGGTTTGTGACCCACTGTTCTTGAATTGAATCTGCAAACCGTCCTGCATATAGAATTTCCCGGACCCGTTGTCGAAAAAGCCCACGCTCGTGCCGACACCGGAGATCGGGAACGTGGCCGTCTGTCCGCTCAACGTGGTAAACGAGATCGGGTTTCCGGAGGCATTGATGATTTGCACGTACTGAGTGTTTGCGGCCTGATGCAAAGCGGTGAATGTCACCAACTTGCCAGTAGGGATGAATGCGAGCGATTGCGGTGCTGACCAATTGGACATGCTACATTCCTTTGTCAAAGGTAAATGCCAAATACTTCACGAAATATCGATGCAATACCGGAGTTTTGACATCCGATTTCTGGCATTCGACGTTGCTAGGTTTAGCGCCCCGTCAGACCAAATGCAAGTCGCGAAACCAAAATGGATATGTAGGATGGGTTGAGCGTAAGCGATACCCATCAGCGAGGCTTCGGTAGACCTCTGCATGATGGGTATCGCTTACGCTCAACCCATCCTACATTGATTTTATTGGTAGACGGTCTGAATGATATTGACGCTACGGACATCCGCCCTCATGCCCCAATACTGCCCGTCGACGGTCTTCCCGCGGTGTAATGCCAAAATGATTGCGGTACGCACTGGAGAAATGCGGACCGGAAGAGAATCCACAAGACAAGCCGATCTGGATGATCGACTCGTTGCTCTCGCGCAGCTTTTGCCGTGCGCGGTTCAGACGCAGTTCCAGATAGAACTGCGAGGGCACTTTGTCGAGGTGCTGCTTGAACAACCGCTCCAACTGCCGCCGAGAGACGGCCACCCGCTCGGCGATGGTGTCGGTGGTCAGCGGCTCTTCCAGGTTGGCCTCCATCAACTGTACGGCCCGCACCAGCTTGGGCTGGGCGGCACCCAGCTGGCTGCGCAGCGGAATACGCTGATGTTCACCCGGGCCGCGCACACGGTCCAGGACCAAGGCCTCGGCCACGCGGGCGGCGAGCTCGGCGCCGGCGCGCTCGGCCAATAGATGCAAGGCCAGGTCAGCCACCGCCGCTCCGCCGCCGCAGGTCGCCAACCGCTTGTCGCGCAGGTAGAGGTCGGTGCACACGGCAAGCTGCGGGAACATCGTCTTGAACGCGGCCTGCAAGCGCCAGGGCACGGTGACCTTGTGGCCGGCGAGGACGCCGGCTTGCGCCAGCCAGAACACCGCCGGCCCTACCCCCACCACCATGCGCCGTCGGTCGATACCCTGGCGCAGCGGGTTGATCGTGCCGATCGCCACCGATCGCGCCGCGGGCGGACTGCCGGCAAACACCCATAGCAGATCGCCCTCGGCGGTGGGTTCGAAGCAACCGTCCACCGGCACACTCAGGCCACCGGCATCGGGGACCGTCTCCCCAGCGATGGAGACGCGGCGAATCGAATACAGCGGCGGATCGGTGGCACTGTTGGCCTCGCGCAGGATGTCCAACAGCAAGGCCAGTTCGGTGAGCACGAACCCCGGCAGCAGCAGCACCTCCAGCCGTTGCCGGACAATGGCGCGCTCATCGCCGATCATGCCGGCTATTTGAGGCTGCCGGCGAGAAACTGGGCCAGCCGTTGCGAGCGTGGCCTGGTCAGCACCTCGCGCGGGTCGCCCGACTCCTCGACGCGCCCCTGGTGCAGGAACATCACCTGATTGGACACCTCGCGGGCAAACCCCATTTCGTGGGTGACCACGACCATGGTGCGCCCCTCGTCAGCCAATGTCCGCATGACCTTGAGCACCTCGCCCACCAGTTCCGGGTCCAGCGCCGACGTCGGCTCATCGAACAGCAACACCGCAGGCTCCATGGCCAAGGCGCGGGCGATGGCCACACGCTGCTGCTGGCCACCGGAGAGGTGGGCCGGGTAGGCGTTCTCCACCCGCGGGTCCAGCCCGACCTTGGCCAGATACGCCCGGCCGCGCTCCAACGCCTGTGTGCGGGCGACGCCCAGCACCTGCACCGGCGGACGGGTGACGTTCTCCAACACGGTCATGTGCGACCACAGGTTGAAGCTCTGGAACACCATGCCCAGCCGCGTGCGGATGCGCTGCAACTGGCGACGGTCGGCCGCGTACAAGTCGCCGTCACGCCCGGCCAGCAGGGCAAGACGCTCGCCGGCCACGCGGATCTCACCGGCGCTGGGCTGCTCCAGCAGGTTCATACAGCGCAGGAAGGTACTCTTGCCTGAGCCGGAGGAGCCGATGATGCTGATCACATCGCCCGCATGGGCCGTCAGCGACACGCCTTTGAGCACCTCGTGGCTGCCAAAGCGTTTGTGGATATCCAGCGCCTCCAGCCGGGGCGATGTGTCGGTCAGCGGCGCTTGTGCGCTCATGGTCTCCAATCCTTACGCGTTATCTATGCACCCAGCAGGTTGCCGGAGCGGAACGGCGTGGCACCGGCCACTTTGCCGAGGTTCAGGCCACGGTGGGCGTAGCGGCGGTTCTCGCGCGCATACAGCACACCGCTGACCGGGCTGGTCACCGGTGTGACCTCTGCCGTAAACGGGTCCACGAGTTCGGCGACGGTGGCACCGGCCTCGATCCAGTCGCCCGGTTCGGCCAGGAACACCACCACCCCGGGACGCTCGGCGATCAGGTTGGCGGAGCCGGCCAGGGGCGTGGCCGGCCTTAGCAGCGCCGGCAGCGTCGGCTGCGCATCGTCGATGAGCCCGCGCAGCACCAAAAAGTCGTATATCGCCCGCGCATCGCGGCGCGCCAAGTCATGACCGACGTCGGCCTCGCCACGCAACTCGACAGTGCAGGAGAGGCAGGCCAGGGGGATCGGATGACGCCCGCCCCAGCGTTCGGCCAGCTGCCACCAGGGCTGGCTGCACGCCTCGTCGAAGGACGCGCCGCCACTGCCGCGCGCGAGCAGATTGGCGGCGGTGCCCAGCAGCCGGGCCAGGGGCTCGGCCTGCTCCCAGTACGGGGTTTCGGTGTACAAATGGGCCGCGGCCTGGAAGTCGCAGTGCAGATCCAGGACGATGTCGGCATCGACCGCCAGGCCCAGCAAGGTCTTGCGCAGGCCCGCCAGCTCCGTCACCGCCGGCAAGGCCGCGACTTCGGCACGCAAGGCCTCGCGGATCAGGGCGGTATTGGCATCGGCATCGTCGCCGAGCCGGCCTTCCACACGCTGGCTGACCGCATCGAGCAGGTCTGGATAGTGGCGGTTGAAATTCTCGCCGCTGTTGAACTCGAAGCGGCCGAGAAAATCGTGCATCAGCCATTGCGACAGGCCGATCGGGTTGGCCACCGGCACCAGGACGACCTCGCCGCGCAGGCGGCCCTGCCGCTCGGCTTGCTCCAGCAGCGGGCGCAGGTGGTGGATGACCAGCATCCCGGGGATCTCATCAGCATGGAGGCTGGCCTGCAGATAGGCCTTGCCACCATGGCCCGGCTCACCGAAGTGCAGGCTGATGAGTTCGCGGCGGGTGCCGGTCGCAGGCTCGGGCAACGCATGGCGTCGGGTCAACATAGGGGCTCCGTATCTACGCGCGTCGAGGTTGCAGATGGGTCAGCCAGCGGCGCTCGGCCAGCTTGAACAGGCCCACCAGGATGAAGGTCAACAGCACGTAGACCCCGGCGGCGGCGATGAACGGCTCGAACGGCATGTAATAGGTCGCGTACAAGCGGTCCGCCGCCGCGGTCAGATCGAGCAGTGTCACTGTGCTGGCCAGGGACGTACTGTGCAAAACCATCATGACCTCGTTGCTGTATGCAGGCAACGCGCGGCGCAGCGCCGCCGGGAGCACCACATGGCGGTAGATCGCCGCCCGCCCCATGCCCACCGCGTGGGCCGCCTCGATCTCGCCATGCGGCAGGCTGCGCATGGCTCCGGCGATGAGTTCGGTGGTGTAAGCGGCGGTGTTGACGACCAGCGCCAGGGCCGCGCATACCCAAGCCTGCGACAGCCACGGCCAGAGGGCGCTATCGCGAATGACCGCGAATTGCGACAAGCCGTAGTAGATGAGGTAGAGCTGCAACAGCATGGGCGTGCCGCGGATCACGTAGGTGTACGCCCACACCGGTGTCGACAGCCAGCGGTTGGGCGCGTTGCGCAGCACGGCCAAACCCACCGACAACACCAGACCGATCGTCAGGGACACCACCAGCAGTTCCAGCGTGGTCAACAGCCCGCGCCAGAACAGGCCCAGCGACTCCGCGGTCACGATGATGGAGAAATCCACTACACCACCCCCATGCGCACACCGGCGCTGTAGCGCCGGTCGGCCCAGCGCGCGGCCCACAGGCTGACGGTAGTGATGGCCAGATAAAGGGTCCCGGCGAACAACAGGTAGGTGAAGGGCTCACGGGTGGCCGCGCCGGCTTCGCGGGCGCGGTACATCAGATCCTGCAGGCCGATGACCGACACCAGCGCCGACGATTTGGCGATCACCAGCCACAGGTTCAGATACCCCGGCAGAGCCAGACGCACCATCTGCGGCAGGCTGATGCCGGTGAACACCTGTCTGCGGGAGAAACCGAACGCCTGCCCGGCCTCCGCCTGCCCCGGCGGTATCGCCAACAACGCCCCGCGGAACACCTCGGTCAGGTAGGCCCCGTAGATGAACCCCAGGGTGGCGACGCCGGCCGAGAAGGGCTCGAACTGCACCCAGGCGGTGACACCCACCGCCTGGAGCAGGTGGTTGACCACCACCTGGCCGCCATAGAAGAACAGCAGCATCAGAACCAAATCCGGCACACCGCGGATCAGGGTGACGTAGACGGCTGCCGAGGCCGACAACAGCCGCCAGTGCGACAGCCGCAGGCTGGCGCCGAGCAGGCCCAGCAGCGTCGCCAGCATCAGCGATGCCAGCGCGATCTGCAGCGTGACCAGCGCCCCGGCCAGCACATGGCCGTAGTACCCCTGGAGCATCGCTCATTCCCCCCGTCGCTGACCGGACCGGACCGTGCTCAACCGCCGTAGATGTCAAAGTCGAAGTAGCGGGCGTTGATGGCCGCGTAGGTGCCATTGGCGCGGATCGCCTCGATGGCCCGATCGAGCCGCTCGCGCAGGGCCTGCTCGCCCTTGCGCACGGCGATGCCCGCGCCGGCACCGAAGATGGCATCGTCTTTGATGGGGCCACCGACGAATGCAAAGCCTTCGCCCTCGGGCTTGCCGAGGAAGCCGACGCTCACCTCGACGCTATCGGCGACCGTCGCGTCCAGACGCCCGGCGACCAGGTCCAGATACACCTGCTGGGTCGAGTCATAGGCCACTACTTCGGCACCGGCATAGGCTTTCAGGGCATAGCGTTCCTGAGTGGAGGCTTTGAGCACACCGATGCGCTTGCCGGCCAGACTGCCGGCCGCACCGTCGATACCGCTGTCGGCACGCGCCACGAGGACGGACGGCGTCTGGTAGTACTTCTGCGTGAAATCGACCGCCTTCTTGCGCTCTTCGGTGATGGACATGGAGGAGATGATGGCGTCGTACTTGCGAGTGTTGAGCGCCGGAATGATGCCCTTCCAGTCCTGCTCGACGAACTCGCAGGTCACGTCCATCTGTGCGCACAAAGCCTCGGCGATCTCGACATCGAAGCCAACCAATTCGCCTTGTTCGTTCTTGTAGGCAAACGGCTCGTAGGCGGCCTCCAGGCCGACGCGCAAGGTCTCCGCGGAGGCCGCGGTAGTCAGTGCGACACCCAGTAGGGCCGCCAGTATCTGCTTGGTCATTCCAATCTCCCGTTGGTCGCGTTGAACGCGTTCTCGATGTGGTACGGCAGGGTGGCTACCGTATCGGGCCGTGGCGGCGGGTCATTTCAGTATTGCGACCAGTTGTTCAGGACGTGCCTGTTGACCCAGGTCAGCGCGGCGGGCGGATGTATCATCCAAACTGGATATGAAGGGATCGAAGTATCCCGCGTCGGAGAGGTCCGGTTCACGAGCTCGACAGGCTCCTGGCCGGGCACCTGTCAAAAGCCTGCACATCGAACGAGGCGAACTATGCAAAGCAGCAGCATCAATCTCACCCGCCGGCGGGTGATCCGCATTCTGGCCGCCACGCCGGTCGTCGCCCTGGGCCTGCGCGCCCTGCCGGCCATGGCCCAGGCACAACAACTGGCCGAGGACGACCCCCAGGCCGTGGCGCTGAACTACAAGCACGACGCATCGACCGTCGATGCCGGCAAGTTCCCCAACGTCACCGCCGGCGGCCCCGGTGGCACCATGCAGAAATGCAGCAACTGCCAGTTGATTCAAGGTACCGATGGCGAGGCCTGGCGTCCCTGCCCCATCTTCGGCGGCAAGCTCGTCGCCGCCGAGGGCTGGTGCAGCGCCTACGTACCCAAGGCCGGATGACCGTTGCCGGTCTTCGCGCGGGGGCGGTGCACACCGCCCCCGCCTCCCTGCCAGCAAACAAGGCTTGTCAGTACCTATCTCCTGCCGCTAGCGTATAGCCGTCTCAACGGGGTGCCCTGCTTCAGGGCTGAGAGGGACTCGCCGTCCCAACCCGATGCACCTGATCCGGGTCATGCCGGCGTAGGGAGATGAGACGCCGTCCCCACGGTTCTCCCCGCGTCACGCCACTGGAGAACCACCATGCGTCTGTCCCTCCTCGTCTTGCTGCTGGCCGCCTGCGGCACCACCCTGGCCCAGGACCGGCCCACCCTGACGGTCTACACCTACGAGTCCTTCGCCGCGGACTGGGGGCCGGGTCCGGCAGTGGAAGCGGCCTTCGAGGCGCAGTGCACCTGCGACCTGGAACTGATCGCCGTGGACGACGGTGTCGCCCTGCTGGGCCGCCTGCGGCTGGAGGGCGACGACACCCGCGCGGACGTGGTGCTCGGGCTGGACACCAACCTGATGGCCGAGGCCACCGCGACAGGGCTGTTTGCCGACCACGGCGTGGACATCCCCGATCTGGCCCTGCCCACGGCGTGGACGGACACGGTGTTCCTGCCCTACGACTACGGCCACTTCGCCTTCGTCTACGACAGCGAAACACTGGCCACACCACCGGCCAGCCTGGCGGAGTTGCTGGACGACCCGAATGGACCGACGGTGATCATCCAGGACCCGCGCACCAGCACCCCGGGCCAGGGGCTGATGCTGTGGATGCAGTCGGTGTACGGCGAGGACAGCGCAGAGGCCTGGGCGCGGCTGGCCCCGCGCGTGCTCACCGTAACCAAGGGCTGGAGCGAGGCCTACGGCTTGTTCATCGAGGGCGAGGCGCCCCTGGTGCTCAGTTATGTCACCTCGCCGGCATATCACCTGATCAACGAGGCGACCGACCGCTACCGCGCGGCCATCTTCCCCGAGGGCCACTATATGCAGGTCGAGGTCGCCGCACGCCTGGCCGCGTCCGACCAGCCGGAGCTTGCCACCGACTTCCTGCGCTTCATGCTCAGCCCCGAATTTCAGACCCATATCCCCACCGGCAATTGGATGATGCCGGCAATCGACCTCGGCGATGCGTTGCCGCCGGAATTCGCCGGCCTTCCCCAACCGGCGCGGAGCATACTGATGGACCCGCAGACGGTCGCGCAATCGCGCAAGGCGTGGATCGACCAGTGGCTGGAGGCGATGAGCCGCTGACCGGTGCCACGCACCGTCTGGCCGGCGCTGGCCGTCGTCGCCACCGTGCTGGGGCTGATCGCCCTGGCTCTGGGCGCGCTGCTGGCGCACGGCGGCGGCTCGTCGCTGACCGCCCTGCTGGATGACACCTACCTGCGGCGAGTCATCGGCTTCACGCTGACCCAGGCGGCACTGTCCACCGTGCTCAGCGTCGGCTTGGCGATACCCGTGGCGCGGGCCCTGGCACGGCGATCGTTCCGCGGGCGCGGTTGGTTGCTGCGTCTGTATGGCCTGCCGCTGGTCATCCCGGCCATCGTCGCCGTACTCGGCGTGGTGCAGGTGTACGGTGTCAACGGCGTGCTCAACCGCGCGCTGGCCGCCACCTTTAGCAGCGCGCCCTGGCAGGGCTTGTACGGGCTGCCGGGGATTCTCATCGCTCACGTGTTCTTCAACCTGCCGTTGGCGGTGCGCCTGCTGCTGCCGTTGTGGTCCAGCGTCCCCGGCGAAACCTGGCGTCTGGCGGGACAACTGGGCTTTGCCGGCCCGCAGGTGTGGCGGTTGATCGAATGGCCGTTACTGCGCCAGGGCCTGACTGGGGTCGCCACCCTGGTGTTCATGCTGTGCTTCACCAGCTTCGCCATCGTGCTGGCCCTGGGCGGCGGGCCGGGTGCCACCACCGTGGAGGTGGCCATCTATCAGGCGCTGCGTTTCGACTTCGACCCGCCGCGCGCGGCCGTCCTGGCGTTGGTGCAGCTGGCGTTGTGCGCCGGGCTGGCGGTGCTGCTGCAAGGCCTGCAACGCGACTGGATCAGCGCCGCCGCTGCGGAGCGACCGGCACCGCGCCCCGATACCGCCGGACGTGCCGGGCGCCTGGCGGACGGGTTGTTGCTGACGCTCGCCACCGTGTTCGTCGCCGCACCGGTGGCCATGGTCGTCATCGGCGGGGTGACCGGGCCGCTGGCACGCGTCGCCACCGACCCGGCCGTCCTCGCGGCCGTCGGGCGCAGCCTGGCCGTGGCCCTGCCCGCGGCCACCCTGGCCGTCGCCGCCGGCGTCGCCGTGGTGCTGGGCAGCCGGCGGTTGCGGCTGCACCACCGCCCGCAACTGGCCAACCTGATGGAGCTCGGCGGCAGCGTCATCCTGGTCTGCCCGCCGCTGGTGCTGGGGGCCGGGGCCTTTCTGCTGCTGCGCTACAGCGCCGACCGAACCGCCGTCGCGCTCGCCGTCGTCGCCCTGGTCAACGCGCTCATGGCATTGCCTTTCGTGATCCGCGCCCTCAGCGGGCCGGCCCATACCGTGGCCAGCCATCACGACCGACTGTGCGCCAGCCTGGGGCTCAGCGGCTGGCGGCGCCTGGCCATCGTGGACTGGCCCCTGCTACGCCGCCCACTCGCCCTGGGCGCCGCACTCGCCGCCTGCCTGTCGCTGGGGGACCTGGGTGTCATCGCCTTGTTCGGCAGTCGCGACACCACCACACTGCCCTTGCTGTTGTATCAGCGCCTGTCCAGCTACCGGCTGGAGGACGCCGGCGTCATCGCCCTGCTGTTGCTGGCGGTGTGCCTGGCCTTGTTCATGACTGTGGAACGCATTGCGGGACGTGGTGGCGAATGACAGACGACTACCTGCAACTGGACGGTGTCGAGTTCGACTACGCCGGCACGGTGTTCCACTTCGACCTCACCGTTCGGCGTGGCGAGTGCCTGGCCGTCATCGGCCCCAGCGGTGCCGGCAAGAGCACACTGCTCGCCTTGATCGCCGGCTTCGAGCCCGTCGCCGGCGGCCGCGTGCGAATCGATGGCATCGACGTCACCCACTTGGCGCCGCACAAACGCCCCGTCACCACGCTGTTTCAGGAGCACAACCTGTTCCCCCACCTCGATCTTGCCGCCAACGTCGGCCTGGGCATCCGCCCGACGCTGCGTTTGAACGCCGCCGAGCGCGTTCAAGTCATGGGCGCGCTGGCGCGTGTGGGACTGGCCGGCCTCGATGCCCGCAAGCCGGCGCAACTCTCCGGCGGCCAGCGCCAACGCGCCGCCCTCGCCCGTCTGCTCGTCCGCCACCAGCCCATCGCCCTGCTTGACGAACCCTTCGCCGCCCTCGGCCCCGCCCTGCGCCGGGACATGCTCGAGTTGGTTGACGAGTTGCGCCGCGAGCTCGGGCTGACCGTGCTACTGGTCAGCCACAACCCTGAGGATGCCCGACTGATCGCGGAGCGGACGGCGTATGTGGAGGATGGGCGGGTTGAGGTGGTTGAATCCACTGAGACGTTGCTAGGCGGGCATCACGCCTCAGTCGCAGCGTATCTTGGAAGCGTTCGATAGCAACCTAACTGATTGTTCACTTCTTTTTACGGGATTTGACGAAATCGACTATTACACCAAGCACTTCAAAAAACACGGCGATGGCAGGAAAACTCGTCAAGAATAGCGGCACTTCTCTTGCTTTCTTATGTACGGCGTCCTCGAAGCCTTTATCACCTGAATAGAGATATCGAAGACAATCGCTGTAGAGGCTTGGCCGATCAACACAAACTTCACCACTCATGAACGCGGAATATCGCTGAAATTCGTAGATGCCATATAGGAAAGCGAGCATGGATAACATCAATGCAGCGAACTTTAACCAGTACATCAAGTCTTTGACATCATCGTGCATAAGCATACCGAAGGCAGCAGATTGGCAGTCGAAACAAAAATCAACGACAAAGACAGGAGCGGTACCTTATTTAATGCTGCCTTCTACTCACCATCAATGCCAAAGGCCATATTATCCGTTACAACACCCATGCCCGGGCCATCGTCACGAGCATAGTAGTATGAGATAGCTAAACACAACAAGACGGCCGCACCCAACTCAAACATAGTCGTTAATATCATTCGCATCCTGCTAGCATTTTCCTCAAACCGATCTTGTAGGTTTCGACTCGCACCAAACGCGAGCTTCACAGTAAAAAACACGGAGATAAACATGAGACCAAGTTCATCCAGGAACACGAGAATACTTTTCGACGGATGGACCATAGATATCAGCTTAAACAAAACCCAAGCAGCCACAAAAAAACAAACCAACTGCAGATTATCCAATGTGTTCTGTCTTTTTTCGTTGCTCATTCCATAGTTTCCTGATAATTCATACTCAGTCATTTCAGCGCGTGATCGAAGCAGTCTTAACACCCGACGACTCAGGTAACACACACCGATCTTCGCGAGATACTCCGCGGGCCGGTGCTGGGTTCCTCGTATCCCCCCAAAGCATATTGTCAGGAATCGGATGGATTCACCATCTATTTGCCATCCTTCTTGTATGAAATCCTCGGCTCTACTCGTTTCGATTTGGCCCGCCCTCCCGCCAGGCGACGTCCTGAATTTTGCTGCAGCGAATAAATCAGTTGAATATACTCAAACAGTAAAATACCAACCAAGAGACCTACACCATGATGACTCCCGACGCCTGGAAAAAACATCCACAGCTGTACCAATGAAAATACGCCAGAAAGAAAAATAAAACTAGGCCGCAATCCAAGGCGAATCACCTCACAGGTTTTTATTGCCACCCCAACAGAAGCAACGATAAAAAGAACAAGAAAAATATGTTCTGATATCTCATCTTTGAGCGCAGACGAAACCAAAAGGATTCCGATAACGTTCACCAGACCTGTATCAATTGCCACGTTCCCCAGGATATTTTCCGGATTCTTAAACACAGCACCAGCCATCATAGCTGTGGCAAAAATGATTGCCAAAAACTGGATAGCGACAATCATACTCCACACCCCGACTGTATTCCGGTCAGATCGCTGACGGCATCGAGCCATCCTGTCGAAGAGCCGATCATACCAACGACTTCTTTGAAGCCAAAACTACCAAGCGATGCAGCTAAAAACATGGCATTGAGCCCTGCGCTAGCCCGACAGAAAACAAGGAGGAACAATTGACATGTCGTCAGAACCCGACATTTGTGAGGCATCCAGCGTACCCAGCTGTCGGGGTGCTATCCAGGGCGCCGTGCGCGAGAAGTCGACAGCCACTTCGATCCACATGTGCTCGATTGTCAGGATTGCTGCTGTCCAGGGCGCCACGCGCGGGGTAAAAGTCAACGGCCGCTTCGACGGACTCGAAGTCCCCCACCCAGTTGGTGAAGCGTTCGGCGGGCATTTCATCGAGGTTTTCGATCAGCGGTTGCGGCTGGACGGCGTCGAGGAAGGCGGCCAGCTCGGCAAGCGCCTGGGTGTGTAGGACTCGCCCGATTGGGTGGCGGCCTCCTGGATGAGAGTGTGCAGGTGTAAGTTGCTTAAAAAGCAAATGATGTGCCATTGAGGGGCATCAATCACCAACGTCAGATCCGTTTGACTTCCTCACAATCGCGTCTAACCCCTCCTTAACGGCGACAAATGCCAAATACAGTAGAGATAGAATTACACCAACACCCCCAAGATAAGAAGGCCAGTGGGAACCAAGTAACGACCCAAAGATCATCAAAACACATGGAGCCATAACGCCGCTAAATTTTTCTATTGGACGCTCATGCAAGCCTCCCCAAAAAAAATACCAATAAATAGAAAACAACCATAAAAATATGCAGGCAAAAGTCCAAGCAAATGTCAACATCAACGCCGTCACTCCGAGACAAATTTGCTAATACCGTAAGCGGATGCCAAGACAAGGATTATACCCATCACGAGCCCCCCAGGCGTTGACAACAGAGCGGCCTTCCCCAGCCCGGCGAATAGTGTAGACAATGCCCTGAAAAGCCCCAAAACAATAATCCCTGCATCGAGTGCATTTTGCAAGTCCAGAGCACCTTCAGCAATTAGCACGACCACACTTAGAAACAATATATGCAAGCCAAAGAACAAAAGCAGCAAACCTGCAGCACTTGGGAGAAAAAACAAACCGAACACAGCCATCACCCCTCCAGCAAACGCACCGATCGCAGCAAATGCGCCATTCTTTCCACCACCTATCTTATAGGCGCCTGCCCCCGTATTGGGATCGAGAATGATGTATCCCGCCCCTTTCCATCCATCTACTTGGATAGGATCGGCATGGGCGATGACTTCCTTGCCGGTGGCCAGCGCATCGCGAATCTCAGTCATCGTGTGACCAGCCTGCCGGATGTTCGGCAGCGTGTGGCTTTGGTTCTCGGGTGTGAGGTGATAGATGCGTTGCCCTTGGGTGCTGGCCATAGCTAGCGCTTTGACCGCCGATACTGCTTGCATCGGGGTGGTAGCGTTAGGATCGGTGAACATCTGCTCCGGGACCATATGTTCCAAGGCCGAGCTGAGCATGCCAGTCTGGATCGCCATCTGTTTACGGTGATCCGGGTCATTATCGGCCGCGCCGATCTGCGCCGCGTAGCGGATATTCATGTACACGCCGTGGGCTTCAATGCCACGAACAAGACCAAAGATAGTCCGCTGATGCGGCTCGTAACCGAAGGTGCCGACAGTGGGCTGGAACAGGACGGGGCTGGCGTTAGCCAGTCCGCTGATGTGCCCCAGGGCGACGAACTGCGCGTAGTACCCCAGCACCCCAGAGACGAACAGATCGCCGAGGGTTTGCTCTCGGGTGAGTTGCTCGATCTGTGTCGGATCCTGGCTGTCGAGGATTCTCTTGACTTGTTCGAGGTCGGTCTGGAGCTCCTCGAATGTCTCCGTCGCCAGATTCGTCCCGACGACACCTAAGGCCAGATAACTCCCGGCGATGAGGCTGTCGCGCTTGTCCAGATAGCTTCGCGTTGGTGTCTGGATCT
>CBFGWV010000023.1:0-33985 GCA_965652545.1 uncultured Candidatus Competibacteraceae bacterium
CAAACTGCCCGGCATGGACAACCAGCCGGGCAGTTTTTTTTTGGTCGGTCCCATGGGGGCCGGCAAGTCGACGATCGGGCGGCGTTTGGCCGAGCTCGTCGACTTGCCGTTCGTGGACAGCGACCACGAGATCGAGGCGCGGACGGGGGCGACGATCCCGTTGATTTTCGAGGTGGAGGGCGAAGCCGGCTTCAGGGAGCGGGAGGCGTCGGTCATCGACGAACTGACCGATAACAGCCATTTGGTACTCGCCACCGGTGGCGGTGCGGTGACGCGCCCGGAGACACGTGAGCGCCTGCGGGCGCGCGGCTTTGTGATCTACCTGGAAACCAGTGTTGATGAGCAACTGCGGCGCACCGCGCGTGATCGGAACCGACCTTTGCTGCGAACGCCGGACCCAAGAGCACGCCTTGCGGCACTGTTGGCAGAGCGGGACCCGCTGTATCGCAGTATCGCCCACCTGATCGTCAATACGGATCATCAGCAGCCGCGTCAGGTGGCGCAGCGGATACTCAAATCCGCGCCAATCCGGGCGCTTGCACAAGGCGGCTGATTCCATAACCATTTTCTAGAGTTCGGCGGTCTGTCCGATCAGGGCCACCAGCTCATATAGAGCACCACCACATCGGGAGCGGGGATGCGCAGCTTGTCCGTGGAATTGGGCGATCGAGGTTATCCGATTCATATCGGGTCCGGCCTGTTGACGCGCTCAGACTTGTTGAAACCTCATCTCGGCGGCAGTGAAGTCCTGGTTGTCACCAACGAGACACTGGCCCCATTGTATCTGGACCAACTGGTCCAGACGCTCAACGGCCTACGCGTCGAGGTGCATGTGCTTCCTGACGGTGAGCGCTTCAAGACGCTCGAGGTGCTCGCCACGATATTCGATCGTCTCCTGGCCCTCGGTTTCAGCCGTCGATGTACGCTGCTCGCGCTCGGCGGCGGGGTGGTCGGGGATATGACCGGCTTCGCAGCGGCGTGTTATCAACGGGGGGTGGATTTCATCCAGATCCCTACGACACTGTTGGCCCAAGTCGACTCCTCCGTGGGCGGCAAGACCGGAGTCAACCACCCCGGCGGCAAGAATATGATTGGTGCATTCCACCAACCTCGCGCGGTGCTGGTGGACACCGATACGCTCACGACGCTCCCGGACCGTGAGCTGCGTGCCGGGCTGGCCGAGGTCATCAAGTATGGCTTGATCCGCGATATCGGGTTTCTAGCCTGGATCGAGACCCATCTCGAGTCGCTGCTGGGCCGCGATACGGGCGCCCTGACCGAAGCCATTGCCCGATCGTGCCAGGTCAAGGCCGATGTGGTGGCCGAAGACGAGCGCGAGGGCGGGGTTCGCGCCATACTCAATCTGGGCCACACGTTTGGCCATGCCATAGAAACCGCCACCGGCTATACGCAATGGCTGCATGGCGAAGCCGTCGCCGCGGGCATGGTGATGGCCGCCGACCTTTCTCGACGTCTGGGCTGGATCAGCGATGCCGACCTGCAACGAGTACAGACTTTGATCGAGCGCGCCGGCCTACCCTCCCGACGGCCCGAAGACGTTTCGGTCGCACGCCTGCGGGAGCTTATGCAGGTCGATAAGAAGGTCATGGATGGGGAGCTCCGTCTGGTTTTACTCAAAGCATTGGGGATGGCAGTCGTCGAACCCGTCGCGGACGAGTCGACGCTGGCCGCTACCCTGGCGGCGGCATAAGTCATGCGGGACGATAGCCGGTTACGTGTTTCGGAATCCGCACTGTATGCCGCGTTCAACCCGATGCCGGTGCCGGCCGATCGCTTCTTCGACACCCCCTCGCTCAATCACAAGCTGGGCACGTTACTCAACATCGCCACCTCCGGTGCCGAGATCGGTCTGGTAAAAGGTCCTGACGGTTCAGGCAAGACGACGTTGATCCGACGTTTGGACGCCCTTCTGGAAACCCGTCCCGGGGTCACGTTCCTGACCATGGAGGCCGCGCCGGGTATCCGACTGCCGCAGGCGCTCGGTGAGCGACTGGGACTGGATGCGGACGAGATGGGCACTACGCCCACGAAGCGCCTGATCGAGTATCTGCGTCATCTGCGCGGCGGCGGCATGGCCGTGGCGGTCGCAATCGATGATGCGCATCACTTGCTGCCGGACGATTTGGTCTTCCTGGCGTCGCTGAGCCTCTCACCCAACCCTACCAAGGGCGGTCTGCTGCACCTGATGTTGTTCGCCACGGCGGCCATCGATGAGCGTCTCAAGCGGGTCAGCCATGCCGTTCCACCGGAGCGGGTGTTCGACATGCCCATATCGCCGCTATCGGCGGAGCAAACGGCAGACTATGTCCGACATCGGCTACGTCAGGCCGGCCTGGGCGAAGGGTTCGTGCCGCCCCCGGGTCGATTGAGCGCAATCTATCGCCGAGCGGGCGGACGACCGGCCGCTATCAATCTGCTGATGCGCGGCGAACGGCAGGCGAAACAAAATCCGCTCCTGCAACTGGGCTGGCCGCTTCTTGCGGCGATTGCCGGCGGTTTGGCCGTATTGGGGCTCGGCCTGGGGCTGTGGGCTTTCATGGCCGCAGACGACGCCCCGCCACCCACGACAATCGCGGCTAACGAACCCACCAGCGTGAGCAGCACGCCACCGCCGGCGGATCCACCGTTGGCGGCGGATCCCCTCCCCTCTGCCCTGCCACCGCCAGCGAGCGCCGACAAGGCTGACGACGAACCCCCCGCGACCATTTGGGACGATGAGGTGGTCCAGGCCCCGCCCCCGGCTGTAGTACCCGTGCAAGAGCCCGACGTCACTGAAGTCGAACCTTCTGTGGCCCAGGCTCAGACGCCACCACCGGTCAGCATACCCAAAACGAGCGATGACCTGTCCAACGAGGCCCCTGCCCCGCCACCGACCGATCGTCCGTCACCCTTCGCAGACCAGCCGGTTTCGGCAGCCGCTCCCACAGCACCGGCGGCCATAAAGCTGGTATCGATTGCCGAGCCGCTCGCCGCCACCCCCGCGTTGACGCTCAAGCCGACGCTGAGCAGCACCCCGGCAAGAGGCACCGCGCCGGACTGGCTGCTGAGCCGCCCGGCTGAGGAGTACATGATTCAGTTGCTGGCCTCCGACGACCCCGCCAAAGTCGAACAGTTCGTCGCCACCCACGACTTCCCCATACAGCCGACCATTCTGGCGACCGACAATGCGGGCGCACGCTGGTATGTGTTGTTGCTGGGACCCTATCAGGACCAAGCCCAGGCGAACGCCGCCGCGAATGGCCTACCAGCGGAACTCAAAGCCGGCAAGCCCTGGTTACGATCCGTGTCGGCGCTCACCAAGGTCGCGGCAGATGTAGATAACTAGTCCAAATTTGCATAGAGTTTTGAATTGCTTGCATCGGTACCGCTGTTTATAGTGGAGGGCCGCCCTTGGGGCTGCCACCTTCCGGACCGATATCAAACGGGTATCCGGTGCTGTTCTCGCATGTCGGCCAAATGCCGTGCAATTTCGGCCGCGCGAGACCACGGTGCGAATCACCCGCAGGGCGGACACATACGATTGCTGTGCCATTCGGAGTGACGCCCATGAACGCCACCCAGAGCCAAGGCCTGTACCGGCCGGAATTCGAGCGCGATAACTGCGGCTTCGGCCTTATCGCCAATCTGGACGATAAAGCCAGCCATTGGCTGGTGAAAACCTCCATTGAGGCCTTGGCGCGATTGACACATCGCGGCGCAGTGGCGGCCGACGGCAAATCCGGTGACGGTTGCGGTCTGCTGATCAAGTTCCCCACGCAATTCATGCGTACCCTGGCGGGTGAAGCCGGTATCCAGGTCAATCCACTGTTCGCGGCTGGTATGGTCTTTCTCAATCCCGATCGGACCGCCGCGGCTCAGGCGCGCGATCGGCTCGATACCGAGTTGCAGAAACAAGGCCTGTCGAGCGCCGGATGGCGTGTCGTCCCAGTGAATGACGAAGTCTGTGGAGATGAGGCACGCAAGACGCTGCCGCATATCGAAATGGTCTTCGTCAACGCACCGCCCGGTATGGATGCCGATACATTCGAACGCCATCTGTTGTGCGCGCGTCGACGGACCTCGCGGGTATACCTCGAGCACGACCCCTTCTTCTATGTGCCCACGCTGTCCTCACGGGTGATCGCCTACAAAGGCCTGGTCATGCCGGACGCGTTGCCGGTGTTTTATTCCGACCTTGGCGATCGGCGCCTGGAATCATCCGTTTGCGTGTTCCATCAGCGTTTCTCAACCAACACCACACCGCAATGGCGCCTCGCTCAGCCGTTTCGTTTTCTGGCGCACAACGGCGAAATCAACACTATTCAGGGTAATCGCAATTGGGCGATGGCCCGCGGATTCATGTACACCTCGCCACTGATCCCAAATATGGAGGATCTGCGGCCCATGGTGAACATGACCGGCTCCGACTCCAGTTCACTGGACAACATGCTGGAAGTTCTGCTCGCCGGCGGTATGGATATCTTCCGCGCGATGCGGCTGTTGGTCCCGCCGGCCTGGCAAAATGTCGAGGGCATGGATGCAGACCTGCGGGCGTTCTACGAGTACAACGCCATGCACATGGAGCCCTGGGACGGCCCGGCGGGCATCGTGTTGACTGATGGTCGCTTCGCCGCCTGTACGCTGGATCGCAATGGGCTGCGGCCAGCACGCTACGTCGTCACCCGTGACCGTCACGTGACCATCGCCTCGGAGATCGGCGTGTACGACTACGCCCCCGAAGACGTGGTAGCCAAGGGTCGGGTCCGCCCGGGACAGATGATTGCGGTGGATACCGAGGCCGGGCGCCTGCTCAGTTCCGAAGACATCGACAACCTGCTCAAATCGCGTCAACCCTATCGCCGCTGGCTGGCGCGGCACAGCCATCATCTGCAATCACTGTTCCGTAACGAGAAGCCGGCCTCCACCCCAATGGAGACGGATGACCTGGCGGTGTACCAGAAGCTCTTCGGCGTCAGTTTCGAAGAACGCGACCAGGTCGTGCGTGTGCTGGCCGAAGCCGGCCAGGAGGCGGTTGGTTCCATGGGCGACGATACGCCCTTCGCGGTGCTGTCCGCACAGCAGCGGCCGCTGTACGACTACTTCCGCCAGCAGTTCGCCCAAGTCACCAACCCGCCGATCGACCCGCTGCGCGAGGCCATCGTCATGTCTCTGGAGGGCAGCCTGGGCTCGGAGGGCAACCTGTTCGAGGAGACCGAGGCCATGGCCTCGCGGCTCGTCGTCAGCTCGCCGGTGCTCTCCGAAGGGCAATACCGCGCCCTGTTGGCCATGCCCGAGCGCTTTCCCACACGGCGTATCGATCTGAACTACCGCCCCGACGAAGGCTTGGCGGCGGCCATTGAGCGCATCGTCGGCGAGTCTCTCGATGCGGTCCGCAACGGGTGCATCACCCTGGTGCTGACCGACCGCCAGATCAGCCGCGACACCTTGCCTGCACACGCCTTGCTGGCGGTCGGTGCCGTGCACCAGCGCCTGGTGGCCGACGGTCTGCGCTGCAAGTGCAACATCCTGATAGAAACCGCTACGGCGCGCGATCCCCACCACTTCGCCGTGCTCATCGGCTTTGGCGCATCGCTGATCTACCCGTATCTGGCCTACGAGCTGCTGCACGATCTGGTGCGCACCGGCGAGATCCATGCCGAGGCGGACTTGTCGAAGCTCGGGGAGAACTACCGCAAAGGCATCGACAAGGGTTTGTACAAGATCATGTCGAAGATGGGCATCTGTACCATCAACAGCTATCGCGGTGCTCAATTGTTCGAGATCGTTGGCCTGGCCGACGAGGTAGTGGCGCGCTGTTTCACCGGTACACCCAGCCGTATCCAGGGGGCGGATTTCGCCGATCTGGAGCAGGACTCCCGCATCTTGGCCCAACGCGCCTGGCGTGCCCGCGAGGACATTCCCCAGGGCGGTCTGCTCAAGTACATCCACGGCGGCGAATACCATGCCTACAACCCGGATGTGGTGCAGACCTTGCAAGCGGCCGTCACCAGCGGACGCTATGAGGACTACCTGACCTATTCGAAGCAGGTCAACGACCGGCCCGTGTGCACGTTCCGCGATCTGTTGCGCCTGCGCCTCGAGGCCTGCGACCCCGTACCCCTTGACGAGGTTGAAGCCGAAACGGCGATCCTCCGGCGCTTCGACTCCGCCGGCATGTCCCTGGGGGCGCTCTCTCCGGAGGCCCACGAGGCCTTGGCCGAAGCGATGAACCGGCTCGGCGGGCGCTCGAACTCGGGAGAAGGCGGCGAGGACCCAGCCCGCTACGGCACCATCAAGATGTCGAAGATCAAGCAGGTCGCCTCGGGGCGCTTCGGGGTGACGCCGGCGTACCTGGTCAACGCCGAAGTGCTTCAGATCAAAGTGGCCCAAGGCGCAAAGCCAGGCGAAGGCGGCCAGTTGCCCGGGGACAAGGTCAACGCCATGATCGCCAGATTGCGATACTCCCGTCCCGGCGTGGCCTTGATCTCCCCGCCGCCGCACCACGACATTTATTCCATCGAGGACTTGGCGCAGCTCATATTCGACCTCAAGCAGGTCAACCCGGGCGCACTGGTGTCGGTCAAGCTCGTGTCCGAACCCGGCGTCGGTACCATCGCCGCCGGTGTTGCCAAGGCCTATGCCGACCTGATCACCATTGCCGGCTACGACGGCGGCACCGGCGCCAGTCCGTTGACCAGCGTGAAGTACGCCGGCAGTCCCTGGGAGTTGGGCCTGGCAGAGACGCACCAGACCCTGCGACGCAACAACCTGCGCGACAAAGTCCGCGTCCAGACCGACGGCGGGCTCAAGACCGGGCTGGATGTGATCAAGGCCGCAATCCTGGGCGCGGAGAGCTTCGGCTTCGGCACCGGGCCGATGATCGCCATGGGCTGCAAGTTCCTGCGCATCTGCCATCTGAACAACTGCGCCACGGGCGTGGCCACGCAGAACAACGTGCTGCGCCTGAAGCACTTCAAGGGCAATGCCGAGAAGGTGATGAACTACTTCACCTTCATTGCACGCGAGGTGCGCGAGCTCATGGCGGCCCTGGGCGTCCGCCGCTTCACCGACCTCATCGGCCGCACTGACCTGCTGGAGATGCTTCCTGGAAGCACCGCCAAGCAGGCCAAGCTCGACCTTGCGCCCATTCTCTCTGACGGCGGTGTGGCGGCCGATGTGGGCCGGTTCTGCGTAGAGCCGCACAATGCGCCGTTCGACAAGGGTGAGCTGGCCGAGACCATGGTGGCCGACTGCCTGCCCGCGGTCGAATCCGCCAGCGGTGGCGAGTTCCGCTACACCGTAAACAACACCGTACGCTCGATCGGTGCCCGCCTCTCGGGTGAGATCGCCCGCCGCCACGGCGACCATGGCATGGCGGACAATCCCATCACCTTGCACCTTACGGGCACGGCCGGCCAGAGCTTCGGGGTTTGGAATGCCGGCGGTCTCAATCTCATCCTCGAAGGCGATGCCAACGACTACGTGGGCAAAGGCATGGCCGGCGGCAAGATCGTCATCTACCCGCCCGCGGGCAGTACGTTCGCCAGCCAGGAGTCGGCCATCGTCGGCAACACCTGCCTGTATGGCGCCACAGGCGGCAAGCTGTTCGCCGCCGGCACCGCCGGCGAGCGTTTCGCGGTGCGCAACTCCGGGGCCATCGCCGTGGTGGAGGGCATGGGCGATCACGCCTGCGAGTACATGACCGGCGGTGTCGTCGTCTCGCTGGGCCGCACCGGCATGAACTTCGGTGCCGGCATGACCGGCGGGTTCGCCTTCGTGCTCGATGAGACCAACGACTTCGTCGACCGCTACAACCACGAACTCATCGATATCCACCGGATCGCCATCGAGAACATGACGCCGCAGCGCGAGTACCTGTACGGTCTGATCGAGGAATTCGTGGCCGAAACCGGCAGCGACTGGGGGCAGGCTGTACTCGAGGACTTCCGCCACTACGCCAGCCGCTTCTGGCTGATCAAACCCAAGGCCTTCGATCTGGAGTCCCTGCTCGATACCCTGCGCCAAGCCGCATGACGCCAGAGATCTAAACCATGTCCAAATCGAAACCGCTGTTGTTCGTGGATCTGGATCGACACGATCCACCGAAGGTGGAGGCGCGTGAGCGCATCGTCCAGTTCAAGGAGATCTATGGCCAGTTCGATGCCAAAGGTGCCGCCGACCAGGCCGGCCGTTGCCTGCATTGCGGCAACCCGTACTGCGAGTGGAAGTGCCCGGTGCACAACTACATCCCCAACTGGCTGCAGTTGATCAACGAGGGCAACCTCTTCGAAGCGGCGGAGATGAGCCACCGCACCAATTCCCTGCCGGAGATGTGCGGCAGGGTATGCCCTCAGGACCGCCTGTGCGAAGGGGCGTGCACGCTGAACGACGGCTTCGGCGCGGTAACCATCGGTTCGATCGAAAAATACATCACCGACGAGGCCCTCAAAGCCGGCTGGCGGCCGGACATGTCCAAAGTCGTCTCCACCGGCAAGCGTGTCGCCATCGTGGGTGCCGGCCCCGCAGGGCTCGGCTGCGCCGATATCCTGGTGCGCAACGGCGTCACCCCAGTGGTCTATGACCGCTACGCCCAGATCGGCGGCCTGCTGACCTTCGGCATCCCGCCGTTCAAGCTGGAGAAAGAAGTCGTGCAGACCCGCCGCGAAATCATGGAAGGCATGGGTGTGGAGTTCGTCCTCGGCACGGAAATCGGCAAGGACATCGCCTTCGAGCAGTTGCTCGCCGATTACGACGCCGTGTTCCTCGGCATGGGCACCTACACCTACATGAAAGGCGGCTTTGCCGGCGAAGACCTGCCGGGTGTGCATGATGCCCTGCCGTACCTGATCTCGAACATCAATCGCCTGCTGGGGCTGGAGTCCGACCCGGGCGACTTTATCGACATGAAAGGCCAACGGGTGGTTGTGCTCGGCGGTGGCGACACAGCGATGGACTGCAACCGCACCGCCATTCGCCAGGGTGCCGCCTCAGTGAGCTGCGCCTATCGTCGCGACGAGGCCAACATGCCCGGCTCCAAGCGCGAGGTGACCAATGCCAAGGAAGAAGGCGTCCAGTTCCTGTGGAACCGCCAGCCGATCGAAATCGTGGGCAACGGCAAGGTCGAAGGCGTGAAGGTCTGCACGACGCGCCTGGGCGCACCCGACGTGCGTGGCCGACGCAGCCCGGAGGTCGTCCCCGGCTCCGAAGAGATCATCCCGGCTGACCGGGTTCTCATCGCCTTCGGCTTCCGCCCCAGCCCCCAGCCCTGGTTCGACACCTTCGGCCTAGGCCTGGACGACCGGGGGCGGATGCGGGTAAACACCAGCGCCACGGCGCCGGCCTTCCAGACCGGTAACCCGAAAGTCTTCGCCGGCGGCGACATGGTGCGCGGGTCCGATCTGGTGGTCACCGCCGTGTTCGAAGGGCGTGAAGCGGCCAAAGGCATTCTGGACTACCTCGAGGTCTGACTCCTTCCCTCGAACAAAGGGCAGCACATCGGGCGCCACCAGACACAGCTCGGTCGGTGGGGTGGATCGTTGTCCGACCGACGGCAGCATGGATGCTGCCGTCGAGCGCACACGGACGTGTTCACAGCGAGTCGGACAACGATCCACCCCATCGACCGGGCGGGAACCCGGCACCCAGCCGCGCGACAGACCGTCTCTTCAGGTACCCTTGCCGGCATTGACGTCCTGCCACCGATGACGGCCCATGTCCCGCCTCGACAACGATCTGCTCCTGCGCGCTCTGCTCCGCCAACCCACCCCCCGCACGCCCATGTGGATCATGCGCCAGGCGGGCCGATACCTGCCCGAATACCGCGCAAGCCGCACCAAGGCGGGGAGCTTCATGGACCTGTGCCGCAACCCGGAGCTGGCCTGCGAAGTCACGCTGCAACCGCTGGCACGCTATCAACTGGATGCAGCCATCCTCTTCTCAGACATCCTCACCGTCCCCGATGCCATGGGGCTCGGCCTGTCCTTCGGCGAAGGCGAGGGCCCGCGCTTTGCCCATCCCATACGCTCGGCCGCCGACGTCGCACGCCTACCCCGACCCGACCCGGAAGGGGAACTGCGCTACGTGATGGATGCGGTAAGGACGATCCGCACCGCATTGGACGGCCGCGTGCCACTGATCGGCTTCAGCGGCAGTCCCTGGACATTGGCCACGTATATGGTCGAGGGCGGTACCAGTCGCGATTTCGCAACGATCAAGGCCCTGCTGTACACCGAGCCGGCGCTACTGCACGAACTGCTCAGTCGCGTTGCCGATACCGTAACCGATTACCTCAACGCCCAGGTCGCCGCGGGCGCCCAAGCGTTGATGATCTTCGACACCTGGGGTGGGGTGCTGGCCGACGGGGCCTATCGGGCGTTCTCACTGGCGTACATGTCCCGTATCGTGGCTTCGCTGACCCGAGAGGCTGACGGCCGACGGGTTCCGGTGATCCTCTTCACCAAAGGTGGCGGGCAGTGGCTGGAGGCGATGGCGGACAGCGGCTGCGATGGGCTCGGCCTGGACTGGACCTGCGATATCGGCACCGCACGCACGCGGGTGGGCGATCGGGTGGCCCTGCAAGGCAACCTCGATCCGGCCGTGCTGTACGGCCCGCCTGAAACCATACGTGGCGAGGCCCACAAGGTGCTGGAGGCCTTCGGCCCACATCCCGGCCATGTCTTCAACCTGGGGCACGGCATCACCCCCCAGGTGGACCCCGACCACGTCACCGCCCTGGTCGACGCCGTTCGCAACTATCGAGCGCCAAAGAGCCCATGAAGCGGACAGCCGGCCCCTCCGGCAACCATGCACGACGATACAAAGCCATTGCCGCGGCAACAGGCTGCTATGATCGACAGTACGTACCACGAACGGGGAGCCTCATGGCGGTCACAACGCTTTCCGCCGGCGTGGTGGTGCTTTACTGGCACCGCGATCACTACCGCTACCTGCTACTGCGGGCCTACAACTATTGGGACTTCCCCAAGGGTCAGGTCGAGTCCGGCGAAGCGCCGCTGGATGCCGCCATGCGTGAAGTGCAGGAGGAAACCGGGCTGGTGGACCTCAAATTCGACTGGGGCGAACCATTTTGCGAAACCCAGCCCTATAACCACGGCCGCAAGGTTGCCCGGTATTACATCGCCCGCAGTGTAGGCAACCGTGTGTACTTGCCGGTGAACCCCGAGCTCGGGCGGCCCGAGCACAATGGTTTTCTCTGGGCGACCCGCCGCGAGGCCTGGAAACTGGTGACACCGCGGGTGCAGCAGATCTTGCGCTGGTCGGACGAGATCCTGTTCAGACAGAACGACAAGTCGACACCCGGGGACGGCGTTCCGCGTACAGACCAGGCGCTGGGGGCACCGGGTTCGAGGTAACGACCATGACTGCCAGCAGATACGCACCGCTTGCATTCCATCATCTGGCACACGGCGCCACGTATTTTCGGCCGCGGCAGAATCTGCCGCAGCAGGTCACGCAAGACGACCCGGCCATCCACTGCATGACGGACCTGCGTCAGGTTTCGGCAATCATGGTCTCGATGACCACACCGCTGTTCATGGCCCATGAGCGGATGATCAAGAGCGGCGTCCGGCTGCTGTTGGTCGCCGACCCCGACGGGACCGTGCGCGGTTTGATCACCAGCCGCGACATCCAGGGGGAGAAGCCCCAGCGGATACTGGAAAAATCTGGCGGCCGCTACGACGAGTTGCTGGTGCGGGACATCATGACCCTGGGGCCGAAACTGGACGTGTTGATGATGGATCAGGTACTCACGGCGCGGGTCGGCGATATCATCGCCACGTTGCGGGCGTCCGGACGACAGCATTCCATGGTCGCGGATACCGACCCCGACAGCGGAAAACTGGCAATCCGCGGCTTGTTCTCGCTCTCGCAGATTGCCCATCAACTGGGTATCGAAATCGACACGGCCAGCCGGGCAACTACGTTCGCGGAACTGGAGGCGGCGCTGAACAGCCCCAAGGGCGGGTGACATCAAGGAGGTGTTTGTCCTTCATGCCGCCGCGGCCCCGGAGTCCAGCCAGGCCCAAAGACGCTCCACCAAGTCGCGGTGCTGGTCGCGAGCCCGATACAAGCACACCTCCAGCGGTGTGCACCACGTCGCGTCTCCGGCCTGCACCAACCGGCCCGCGGCGAGATCGGCCGCAGCCACGGTTTCGGGCAGCCATGCCAACCCATGGCCTTCGATGGCCATCGGACGCAAGGCCTCGGCCATAGGGTTTTCATAACACCATTGGAAGTGGCCGCGTGGCGCATGTCGGCAGACGATGAAATCGACCGCCTGGCCGAGAAACGTCCCGGGCGAATACGCCAGCAGCGGGATGGGCTGACGTTGGGCGCCCGGCAGTGCAAAGCGGGCGCGGCCATGGGCATCCGGGGCACTGACTGGAACCAGGCGCTCGCTGGCCAGCCGCCGCATCGGGTAGCGCTGACCATCGAGCACCTGGGGCACGGCCGGATGTGCGTAGCACAGCACAAGGTCGCAACTGCCGGCTTTCAGCGCGCTTACGCAGCCGTGCAGGTTCTCCGGTACGACGCGGGCCTCGACCGGCCCCAGTGCCTGCTTGCAGGACTTCAACCAGCGCGGCAGGAACTGGACAGATAAGGCATGCAGGGCATAGATGTTGAGCGCATCCTTGGTCGCTCGCTGGCGTCCGCGCAGCTCGTCGCGCGCCTCCAGCACAGTACGCACCGCATCCTCGGCCGCGTCGCGAAACGACCGCCCGGCCGCGGTCAGGCGGGCCGGGTAGGTGCTGCGATCCACCAGCGGCGCGCCCACCCACAGTTCAAGCGCCTTGATCCGGCGGCTGAAGGCGGACTGCGTCACGTGCCGCTCCTCCGCCGAACGCGAGAAGCTGCGCGTGCGCGCCAAACTCAGGAAATCCTCCAACCACTTCAGTTCCATAGCGGCTTACTCACTGGCCGCCGCGGTCAGCTGTGCATCCACTACCGCGACCGCGGTCATGTTCACGATGCGGCGAACCGTCGCCGCTTTGGTCAGCACATGGGCCGGACGCGCCAGCCCCATCATTATCGGCCCCACAGCGACACCATCGGCCACCATCCGCACCAGATTGAACGCAATATTGGCCGCATCCAGATTGGGCATGATCAATAAATTGGCGACCCCGGTGAGCTGGGAGTTGGGAAACAGGCGCTGGCGCAACGGCTCGTACAATGCGGTATCGGCCTGCATTTCCCCTTCCACTTCAAGATCCGGTGCGCGCTCACGAACCAGTTGCAAGGCCCGCGCCATCTTCAGGGACGAGGGGTTGGGGCGGGAGCCGAAATTCGATGCGGACAACAATGCCGCTTTGGGCACAATGCCGAAGTGGCGCACCGCTTCAGCTGCCATCAGTGTCATATCGGCGATCTCTTCGGCGTTAGGGTCTTGATTCACCTGGGTATCGCACATGAACAAGGTGCCCTTGGGTGTGATGACCAAGTGCAAAGCCATGGGCGAATGCACCCCCGGTGCCAACCCCAGCACATCGGTGACATGCTCGACATGACGCATGAACGTGCCGGTGATGCCCGCAATCAGCACATCGGCCAGCCCCAGGCGCACCAGCAGCGCGCCAAGAACGGTGGCGCGGGTATTGACCCGGATCCGTGCGGCCGAAGGGTCCACACCCTTGCGCTCCAGCAGGCGGTGGTACTCCTGCCAGCACTCGTGGTAGTGCGGATTCTCCGCCGGGTCGATCAGTTCGAAGTCCACCCCGGGGCGGATCGACAGGCCCAGGCTCTCCAGCCGCTCCTGCACCCGTTGCGGCCGGCCGATGAGGATGGGCTTCGCCAAGCCGTCCTCCACCACGTTTTGAACCGCGCGCAATACCCGCTCCTCTTCGCCCTGCGCATAGACCACACGCTTGGGGTCCGCCTTGGCCCGCTCGAACATCGGCTTCATCAGCAAACCGGAGCGGAACACATAGCGCTCAAGCTGACGACGGTAGGCGGTGAAATCTTCGATCGGCCGCGTGGCGACGCCCGACTCCATGGCCGCCCGCGCCACCGCGACCGGCAGCACCTGGATCAGACGCTGGTCGAACGGCTTGGGAATGAGGTACTCGGGACCGAAAACCAGCGCCTGGTCGCCATAAGCCGCGGCGACCTCTTCCGAGGGCGGTACCAGGGCCAGATCCGCCAAAGCGCGGACACAGGCCAGTTTCATCGGCTCATTGATGGTGGTGGCGCCGACATCCAGTGCGCCACGGAAAATATACGGGAAGCACAGGACATTGTTGACCTGGTTCGGGTAATCGGACCGACCGGTGGCGATCACGGCATCGGGCCGTGCGGCCTTGGCGAGCTCCGGCATGATCTCCGGCGTGGGGTTGGCCAGTGCCAGAATCAACGGCCGCGGCGCCATGGTGGCGACCATCTCCGCTGTCACCAGCCCCGGGCCCGACAGACCGAGAAAGATATCCGCGCCGGCCATCGCCTCGCCCAGAGTGCGCAGCGGCGTGTCCCGCGCCAGGCGTTGCTTGGTCGCATCGAGGTTGTCACGCTGGGCGTGGATGACGCCACGGCTATCGCAAACCAGGACATTGTCCGGATTGAGCCCGAGGGCGAACAGCAGATCCAGGCAGGCCACCGCGGCGGCGCCGGCGCCGGAGGTCACCAAGCGCACCTCGCCGATCGCCTTTTCGACCACCCGCAAGGCATTCAGGACCGCCGCCGCGGTGATGATGGCGGTGCCGTGCTGATCGTCATGGAACACCGGAATGCGCATGCGCTCGCGCAGTTTGCGTTCGACGGTAAAGCACTCCGGCGCCTTGATATCCTCAAGATTGATGCCGCCGAAGGTCGGCTCCAGCGCGGCGATGATATCGACCAGCTTGTCTGGATCGCGCTCATCGATTTCGATATCGAACACATCGATCCCAGCGAACTTCTTGAACAGCACGCCCTTGCCTTCCATCACCGGCTTGGCCGCCAGCGGACCGATGGCGCCCAATCCCAACACGGCGGTGCCATTGGTGATGACCGCCACCAGGTTGGCCCGCGCCGTGACCGTGGACGCTTCCTGAGGGTCCGCCACGATCGCGTTGCAGGCAACCGCCACACCTGGGGAGTAAGCCAATGCCAGGTCGCGTTGGTTGGCTAGGGGCTTTGTGGGTACGACTTCGAGTTTTCCGGGGGTAGGATTGCGGTGATAGAACAGCGCCTGATTCTCGAAATCGTCGCTCATAGAGGCCTCGGGGGGATTGGACAAGCCGGTGAGGGTCAACGCACCGGAGTGGGGCATTATCCTCGCAGTATACGGCGGCGAGTCGCCAATGAGAAAATACAAGTCGCTAGCAAAATCAAAACGGTAGCGTATTGTCCTGCGCACCCGTCCACCCCCCTTATGGTATAAGGGCGCTCACCGTCCACCCCCACCGCCAAACCTGGTGTTTCGGAGGCTCCATGCCCGTCATCGCCCAAGACGACCTGATCCAGAGCGTCGCCGATGCCTTGCAGTTCATCTCCTATTACCACCCGCAGGATTTCATCCGTGCGGTGCATGCCGCCTACGAACGGGAAGCGTCCGAGGCCGCCCGCGATGCCCTGGCTCAGATTCTGATCAATTCGCGGATGTGCGCCGAGGGGCGGCGGCCGATCTGCCAGGACACCGGTATCGTCACCGTCTTCCTGAAGATCGGCATGAACGTGCGTTGGGACGCGAGCATGGGTGTCGAGGACATGGTCAACGAGGGCGTGCGGCGGGCCTACCTGCATCCGGACAATGTATTGCGCGCCTCGGTACTGAGCGACCCTGCCGGAGGCCGGACCAATACCCGCGACAATACCCCGGCGGTCATCCACATGAGCGTGGTGCCGGGCGATACGGTGGAGGTCGAGGTCGCCGCCAAAGGCGGCGGGTCCGAAGCCAAGAGCAAACTGGCCATGCTCAATCCGTCCGACTCCATCGTCGATTGGGTGCTCAAGACCGTACCCACCATGGGTGCAGGCTGGTGCCCGCCGGGCATTCTCGGCATCGGGATCGGCGGAACCGCCGAAAAAGCCATGGTGCTGGCCAAACAGGCATGTATGGGGTCCATCGACATCCAGGCGCTGATCGAGCGCGGCCCCGCCAGCCGTATCGACGAGTTGCGGCTGGAGTTGTATGAAAAGGTCAATCAGTTGGGTATCGGCGCCCAGGGGCTGGGCGGACTGACGACCGTTCTGGACGTCAAAATCCTGGACTACCCGACCCATGCGGCCAACCTGCCCGTGGCCATGATCCCCAACTGCGCGGCGACCCGGCATGCGCATTTCGTGCTCGACGGTTCGGGGCCTGCGCAGTTCACTGCCCCGAGCCTCGCCGACTGGCCTGAGGTTACCCGGGCGGCTGCCGGCAAGCGCGTCAACCTGGACACCGCAAGTGAAGCGGACATCCGCAGCTGGACGCCCGGCGACACGCTTCTGGTATCGGGCACCATCCTCACCGGTCGCGACGCTGCGCACAAACGCATTGCCGACATGCTCGCCCGTGGCGAACGGCTGCCGGTCGATTTCAACGGCAAGTTCATTTACTACGTCGGTCCGGTAGACCCTGTCCAAGGCGAGGTTGTCGGGCCGGCGGGGCCCACCACCTCGACACGCATGGACAAATTCACCGAGATGATGCTGGCGAAAACCGGCCTGCGCGGAATGATCGGCAAGGCCGAGCGTGGACCGGTCGCGGTAGAGGCGATCCGAAACCACCAGGCCGTCTATCTCATTGCAGTGGGTGGTGCGGCCTACCTGGTGTCCAAAGCCATTCGCAAATCGCGCGTCGTTGCGTTCGAAGACTTGGGCATGGAGGCCATTCATGAGTTCGTGGTGGAGGATATGCCGGTCACCGTTGCCGTGGACAGCCGCGGCGAATCGATTCACCAGTCCGGGCCGGCACAATGGCGCGCCAAGATCGGCAAGATTCCCGTCACCGTGGAATCGGCTTGAACCGGGCGACATTCCGTTGCCCGGAAAACAAGCGTCACAGTTAACAATACTTGACACAAATAATCGCAACAGGCCTTATCCTTCACACTTGTGAGGATACGTTTTTCTTACGCCGTTTGGCCCGTGCGTGACGGGGGACCCCGATGACTTACAGACAAATTCTCCTGAGCCTGGCGATCGCAGGACTCCAGTTGCTAGTGGTAGTCGGTCTCGTCTGGGTTTCCCAGCCGCGCAGCGCCGAGCCGATCGCGATCAATATGCGGGCATCGAGCAGCGGTGCCGCCTCCAGCCCGACGCCAGTCGCCGCACCGCCGGCACCCACGGCCAGTGCCCCAACGCCAGCGCCTGCCCCGACACCGGTCACGCCAGCGCCGACGCCCATCGCGTCCGCCCCAGCGCCCGCACCGGCGTTTCCGATGCCGGCGATGCCAGCGCATGATTTGACCATCGTCTCTTGGGGTGGAACCTATCAAGACGGCCAGCGTGCCTCGTTCTTCGAGCCGTTTTCGAGAGAGGCCGGCATTCCGGTCGAAGAGGCCACCTTCAACGGCACCCTCGCCGAGGTGAAGGACGCGGTTTCCAACGGCTTGACCTGGGATGTGGTGGATCTGGAATTTGCCGATATCCTGCGCGGCTGCGAAGAGGGCGTATTCGAGCGCATCGACTGGAGTCGGGTCGGCAGTACGGCTGATTTCATGCCCGCGGCGGTGGAAACCTGCGGCGTCGGCAACGTGGTGTGGGCCTATGTTGCCGCCTACGCCCCCGACCGGCTCCCACGGGCACCGGTGTCCTGGGCAGATTTCTGGGACACCAGCGCCATGCCGGGCAAGCGCGGTCTTCGCAACCTGGCCCAGTGGAACCTCGAAATCGCCCTACTGGCCGACGGCGTCTCCACCCGCGATGTCTACTCGGTGCTGGCCTCGCCTCAGGGCGTCGACCGCGCGTTCGCCAAGCTGGATCAGCTCAAGCCCGACACCGTCTGGTGGGCCGGCGGCGCCGAACCCATGGAAATGATCGGTCGCGGCGATGTCGTCATGACCACGGCGTACAACGGACGGGTGAGTGTAGCACGCAACGAGGGCACCAATGTCGAGATCCTCTGGAACAACGTGATCTACACACTGAATTACTGGGCCATCGTCAAGGGCACTCCCAACCTGGATGCTGCCTACCAGTTCATCGCCTATGCCAGCCGTCCGGAGCCCATGGCGATGATGCCCGATTTCATCCCCTACGGGCTGGCCAATACCAAGGCCAACGCATTGGTGAACCCGGCCCTGGCACCCGAGCTGCCGACCACGCCGGCGAATCTGCGCTTCGCCATGGTGTCCAGCGCCGAGTTCTGGAACCGCCAGGGGCCTGCGTTGGAGCAACGGTTCCAGACCTGGCTCAATCAATAGGCCACCATGCTGTCGAGACATCAACGGCTCCCTTTGGGAGCCGTTTTCATGTTGGCGGAGTCGGAAGCCGCTTTTCGCAGTCTACCCCTCAGTGCATCGTAGCCATCGCTGAGGGGAGTCCATCGTGATTCATCGCTACACGAGCTTGTTCATCTCCTTGTCGCTGATTTGCGGCACCGCCCATGCCGGTACCCAAGCGCTGGAGCTGACCGAGCAGACGCTGGAGCTCGACGGTACCCAGGCCGTCATCCAGGCACCTGCGGGTATGCGGGTGGAGGTACTGACATCGGGCCTGGACGGTCCGCGAATGCTGACCTTTCATCCCGGTGGTGATCTGTTCATCGGATCGCGCTCGGGCAATGTCTATCGGCTGAAGCCGCCGTATACCCAGCCCCAAGTATTCGCCAAGCTGAACCAGTATCCGCATTCTGTGGCTTTTCGTGACGATTGGGTCTACGTCGCGCGAACCGACGGCGTCTTCAGGACCCCATACGAAGCGCATGAGCGGCCGCGCAATGCCTCCGACTTCGAGATGGTCGCCGAGCTACCCGGCGGAAGTGGTCATTCGAGCCGGACGCTGACCGTCGGGCCGGATGATCGGCTTTACGTGTCGCTGGGAATCAGCGGTAACTGCAGCGATCAGTATATCGGCGAGGGCTACGATTTCGACGATCGCCGCGGCGGCGTGATGGTCTTGGACGAATCCGTCGATCCTCCACAGTGGCAGGCTTTTGGAAGCGGTCTTCGCAACCCCGTGGGATTGGCCTGGCAACCGCAGACCGGCCAGCTCTATGCCACCAACAACGGCCCGGATCATTGGGGCTACGAACAACCGCCGGAGGTGTTCACCCGATTGTCCGCCGGCTCGTATCACGGCATGCCATGGTTCCAGCACATCGATGGCGAGCTCGTGGCCGATGCCTGCATCACAAGCCAGCCTCCGCGAAGCGAAGCGGATGTCACAGCGCCCTTGGCCACACTGCCGGCACGCAGCGCACCTTTGGGATTGGCGTTTGTACCCATGGATAGCCCGCTCGAACCCCTTGCCGGAGATGCGGTCATTGCCGTCCATGGTTCATGGGCCACCCAACCTGGCGGTGGTAGCGGCGGCAACCCGTCCACACGAAGGGCACCGAAGCTGACCGTAGTGCGCTTCGCGTCAGTCAATGAGATAGCCGGCGTGGAAGATCTGGTGACCGGTTTACAAGAGCCCGACGGACGGCGCTGGCTGCGGCCCGCTGGGGTCGCCGCGGGTCCGGATGGTAATGTGTACTTCACCAGCGATGCCGATCATCAGGGGCTTTACCGCTTATCCATTCAGCGGTAAAGCCTTCCCGGTGATTGCGTCGGCTTCGTCGCTGAACACCACTTGGTTGCGGCCGCGCTCCTTGGCCTGATACAGCGCACGATCTGCACGTTGAACCACCGTTTCCACACTGGTGTCGCCGCGATGGTACAAGGCGACACCGATACTCACTGTCAAACGTATCGGTTCGTCGGCGTTCTCGATCGCCAGGCCGGCAATGCGTACGCGAAGACGCTCGGCCGTCTCCACGCCATGCACGCCCAAAGTCTCGGGCAGGAGAATCGCGAACTCCTCGCCCCCCAAGCGACCGAAGATATCCTGTTCGCGCAAGACACCGTGGCATACCGCACTGACTTGACGCAGCGCCTCGTCGCCGGCGGCGTGGCCATGGTTGTCGTTGATCAGCTTGAAATGATCCAGATCGAGCATCAGCAGGCTGAGCGGGCGGCGGTAGCGCTCGCTGCGGCGGAACTCGCGATCGGCGACCTCAAGGAACTGACGGCGATTGTAGGCACCGGTGAGGCTGTCATAGACAGCACGTTCACGCAGCTCGTTTTCCATCTGCTTGCGCTCGGTGATGTCCTGCACCGAACCGACCATCACCACATGGCCGGAAAGGTGGGCCAGCGGTTCGGCACGCTCGATGACATGACGCAGCTCGCCCTTGACCGTGTAGAGGCGGTACTCCATTTGATACGACGAACCGCGATGGGCGCGCCCCTCCAGGGTATCGAGGAAGCGCTTGCGATCGTCTGGATGGACGGCCCGCGCCAATTGTGAGCCGGTTCCATAGCGGCTCATGTATTCATCGACCGTCAGGCCGTGAATCTGGGCGAGTTCCTGTGAGCAGAAGACGCAACGATCCAGCGTCTGATCGGACACGAATGCACCGAGACTGGCCAATGCGGCGCCCTGGCGCCAAATCGCTTCGCGCTCAAGCAGTTCCTGTTCCAACCGCTTGCGCTCGGTGATGTCCAGCAGCACGCCCAGAACCCCGCGGAACCGCCCATCGTCGACCATGTCGCAATGCCCTTGCGACCAGACGTAGCGTACGCTGCCGCTGGTGGGTTGCAAACGCAGTTCGATACCGAACGCGCGCTGCTCGGCAATGGCGCTGCGCAAGGTGCGTGCCGCCAGTCCGCGGTCGTCCGGATGGACAGACTGGATCATGGACTCCAGCGTGGGCGTGTGGTCGGCCGGGAAGCCGTGGATCCGGTAGGTTTCCTCTGACCAGGTCAGTCGGCCATCGCTTTGCCGGTAGTACCAGTGCCCCAGGTGGGCCAGGCGCTCGGCCTGCGCCAGCAACCGAGTCTGTTCTTTCAAAGCCAGCTCGGCCTGGTGACGTTCGGTGACATCGTGGACGATAACGAACCAGACGCCCTCGCCGTCCTCGTTCAGGATGGGCGAGAGGTAGACCTCGACATCCCGTATTGCATTATCCGGTCGCCGCATGCGCAATTCGAAACGGGCCTCGCGGCTCAGGCTGACTGTCTGGTGCAAGGCTTCCAGACGGGTGTCGCTGAGCAGGTTGAGGTCGGTGAACCGGGATGCCAGCAGTTGTCGCCGATCCATGCCATAGAACCGCTGTGCGGCCAGATTGGCGTCGACGATGTTCAGCGTATCGCTGTCGACCAAATACATGGCCGACGTGTGCTTGGCAAAGATATCGCGGAACATCTGCGTCCGCGTATTCGTATCCTGCCGCGCCTGGGCGGCCAAAACAGCATTGTAGCGGTCGACCAACTGGCCGATTTCATCCCGACTCTGCCAATGTACCGGCAGAGTGAGATTGTGCGCCTGGCTCTGGGCGAGAGAGTGTGCCAAGCGCTGAATGGGCGGGAGTACCCAACGTCTCAACCAGGCGCGGCTCAAGGTGACGGCTGCGATGATCAGGGCAATAGCCAGTGGCAGGTGTGTAATCGCCACCTCGATCAGTACGGCGAAGTAGCCCGGTGGTGGCGCGTAGAGCGTAAAGCGGTGCAAGCCGGTGTCGCGGCCGGTCACCACGTTTCGCGTCCAGCGCGCGTCCACACTGTCATCGATGAGCTCGCATTGACCCAGCCGATAGTGGACCTCTCCGGCGCCGTTGGCGACCTCGAGGCAATGACGCGGCGGCATCCGAGCCTGCCAGATGCTCAGCCAGCTGTCGCGTTGTCCGGCTTGCTGGGCGGCTGGAAAACTCAGGGCGAGTTGAGCCGATTCGCTATCCAACTGGCGTTCGAGCAGTCGGTTCCAGCGCTCGTGTTCAAAAATCGCGACCACGATCACGAACGCGGCCACGATCAGCACCAACGCCGGTACCAGCACGAGAAGTTGCCACCGACCCAGTGTTGTGATCATGCCTCGTATCACCCCCCAGTGCGGGGTCGCATCGCCAAGCCCTGCGGCTGACACGGGTCGACCGGATTATTGCCCGTGGCCGGGTAGGCGAATCAGGCGCAGCACTGTTAACTGTAGCAAGCTTTCGTACACGCCGATGCGCGCCTGTAGCCTGCGTTTACACCGAGTAACCCGCCTCTGGTCGTAATCCATAGGGATGAGTGTAACTGGCAGCACTCGTTAAAGTCGCGTAACAATCAGGAACGTGTGTTTTTCACAGCTGCAGCGCCGTCGATGGTGTCCCTGGCAGATGGCGCGACCACAATCGACGCAGCGCGCGAGCGGAACCCAGCCCCACGGATTCGGCCACGCGGTCCATCGAGCGGCCACCCTCGGCCAGAAGGGCTTGAGCGAGCGCCAGACGAAGTCGCTGCTGGTAGCCCATCACGCTGATGCCGGTATGCTGGCGAAACACGCGTGTGAGATGACGCGGGCTCAAATGGGCTTGCACAGCAAGCTCACGCAGTTGTAGCGGCGCACCGGGGTCAGCGGCGATCCGGTCCTGTATGCGATGGATGCCCGCATGCAGGTGATTGCGGTAGTCCAGCCATGGCGAGAGCTGGGGCGAGGCACCGTGGCGGCGCATATACACGACCAGGGCGCGGGCCACGTCTACGGCGACCTGTGGCCCGGCGAAACGGGCGATCAGGTGCAAGGCCAGGTCGATCCCCGCGGTGATGCCGGCACTGGTCAGCAGCGGACCGTCTTCGACGAAGATCTGGTCGGGTATTACACGTGCGCTGGGGCTCAGCAGTTCAAGATCCGAACAGCGCGTGAAATGCGTCGTGCAGCGACGGCCGGCGAGAAGTCCAGCGCGGGCGGCGATCAGTGCGCCGACACAGACGCACGCGATGGTCACCTCTGGACGGGCGACGCGGCGCAGCCAGTCGACCAGCATACGACCGTGGCCGGAGGCCAGCACAGCGTCCACATCCCGACAGCCGGGCACAAGCACCAGGGCACCGTCCGGTAGCGTTTCCGGCAGGGGTGCGAAGCCCTCCAGCGCCAGCCCCAGACTGGTGTCCACCCGCGGATCGCAGGCCACAGGGTGGAGGCTGAAGCCGGCCAACCGCAAAGCCTCCATAGGCCCTGCATAATCGAGCAGTACCAGCCCCGGCACACCCAACGCGAACACCGGGACCGGAGGTTTCATGCAAGCGCCTCATCGACCGTGACGATGCGCGCAAAGCGGCGCTCGAGGACCATTTCGGTGTGAGTGTAGATGGCCTCCGGTGGGACAATCTCGCGCGTGCGCGGGTTGGTCATCGGAAAGCTCAGCGTAGCTTCGGTGACGAAGTTCACGCGGTAGCCCAGGTCCGAAGCCACCCGTGTCGTGGTTTCGCAGCACTGCTCGGTGCGGATACCCGACACTGTGAGTTCGCGAATACCCCGGTCATCCAGCCAGGCCTGGAGCCCGGTACCGGTAAAGGCATTGTGGACACGCTTATCGAAGCGAACCTCACCGTCGATGGCCATATCATCCAGCGGCCGGACAAAGCCGTTGGCCGGATCGAACGGACCGCCCTCTTCCAGGTGAAAGATGTTCACGACCGGCCAACCGCGCGCCTTGAACCCGGCGACCAGTGCCAGCAAGCGCTCGCGAAAGCGGGGCAGCTCGCGCTCGTCGAAGTACGGTTGATGACGGAACGACTGTTGGACATCGATGACCAGCAAAGCCTTGGACATGGGTCGGCACCTTGTATCGCGATGGAACGGATCATCACGATAGCGCCGCTACCCTGGCTTGGCGCGGCCCCGACCGGACCGTAAGCGGACCGATCGGGCCATCCCACGAGGGCGGTCACACGTCGAGGTTGGCGACCGTCAGCGCGTTGCGCTCGATGAACTCCCGCCGCGGCTCCACTTGGTCGCCCATCAAGGTGGTGAACACCTCGTCGGCGGCCACGGCATCCTCGATACGCACCTGGAGAAGCCGGCGGGTCTCGGGGTTCATGGTGGTGTCCCAGAGCTGGTCGGGGTTCATTTCGCCCAAGCCTTTGTAGCGCTGGATGTGCTGGCCACGCTTGGCCTCGTCCATCAGCCACTCCACCGCCTGCTTG
Source organism: uncultured Candidatus Competibacteraceae bacterium (assembly GCA_965652545.1). Lineage (GTDB taxonomy): Bacteria > Pseudomonadota > Gammaproteobacteria > Competibacterales > Competibacteraceae > CBFGWV01. Next base: position 24,090 of record CBFGWV010000023.1, read on the forward strand.
AGATCGTCCACCGCCTGGCTACGCTCCCCACGGCCGACTTCTGCACCCGGTCCGAACAAACCGCGCACGCGCGCGCCCAGGCGGATCAGGTTTTCGTACTCGGGCGCATCGAAGAACTCGCCGGACAGGCGGGTCTCGCGATCCACGCCGTGGGTGCGACAGGCGACATGGATGAGATAACCCTCTCGCCCCTCACGGGCTTCCAGGTCTACCCGATAGCGGGCCTTGTCGTTGCTCGCATGGTTGAGCTGGCGCTGGAGCTGGTCGCACCACTCGGTAAGCCCGTCGGCCGACTGCAAGGCCTCGCGCTTGAGCACCGGCATTTGGATGAGTGTTTCCATCAGCAAGGCGTCGTAACGCTGGGAGAGCCGTTTGATCATCGTCATGACCGCCATGTGGGCGCGCGAGAGCTCCTCCAGGCTGGCACCGGTGATCGGCGGCGTGTTCTCGGCCACCTGCAGACGGGCGCCGTCCAGGGCGGAACTGAGCAGATAGGCGGCCAATTCGGCCTCATCCTTGACGTAGTGCTCCTGCTTGCCGCGCTTGACCTTGTACAGCGGCGGCTGGGCGATGTAGATATGCCCGCGCTCGATCAGCTCGCCCATCTGCCGATAGAAGAACGTCAGCAGCAAGGTGCGAATGTGGGAGCCGTCCACGTCGGCGTCGGTCATCACGACGATACGGTGATAACGCAGTTTGTCCGGATCGTACTCGTCCTTGCCGATACCGCAGCCCAGCGCGGTGATCAGCGTGCCCACCTCGGCCGAGGAGAGCATCTTGTCGAAACGCGCCTTCTCGACGTTGAGGATCTTGCCCTTGAGCGGCAGGATGGCCTGGAAGCGCCGGTCGCGGCCCTGTTTGGCGGAGCCGCCGGCGGAGTCGCCCTCCACCAGGAAGAGCTCGGACTGGGCCGGGTCTTTCTCCTGGCAGTCGGCGAGCTTGCCGGGCAGGCCAGCGATGTCGAGCGCACCCTTGCGACGGGTCATTTCGCGCGCCTTGCGCGCGGCCTCGCGGGCGCGGGCGGCGTCGATGATCTTGGCAGTGATCGCGCGGGCGTCGGCGGGCTGTTCCTGAAGGTACTCGGCCATCTTGTCGGCCATGACCGATTCGACAACCGTCTTGACCTCGCTCGAGACCAGTTTGTCCTTGGTCTGCGAGGAGAACTTCGGGTCGGGCACTTTGACCGAGATGATCGCGGTCAGGCCTTCGCGCGCATCGTCGCCACTGGTGGCCACCTTGGCTTTCTTCAGGATGCCTTCGGCTTCCATGTACTGGTTCAGCGTGCGCGTCATCGCGCTGCGGAAACCGGCCAGATGCGCCCCGCCGTCACGCTGCGGAATGTTATTGGTGAAGCAGAAGATGTTCTCCTGGTAGGAGTCGTTCCACTGCAAGGCCACCTCGACGCCGATGCTGTCCTTGTCCGTATTGCAGTAGAACACCTGCTCGTGCAACGGGGTCTTGTTGCGATTGAGGTGCTCGACGAAGGCACGGATACCGCCCTGGTACTCGAACACATCCGCCTTGCCGCTGCGCTCGTCGGTCAGCGCGATGCGCACCCCGGAGTTGAGGAACGACAGCTCACGCAGACGCTTGGCCAGCACATCGTAGTGGTACTCGATGTTGGTGAAGATGGTCGGGCTGGGGCGGAAATGCACCTCGGTGCCGGTCAGGTCGGTTTCGCCGATGACCCGCAACGGCGCCCGCGGAACACCCAGGCTGTACTCCTGCTGGTGCAGCTTTCCATCGCGGCGGATGGTCAGGCGCAGGTAATCGGACAGCGCGTTGACCACCGACACGCCCACGCCGTGCAGACCGCCGGAAACCTTGTAGCTGTTGTCGTCGAATTTACCGCCGGCATGGAGCACGGTCATGATGACCTCGGCCGCCGACTGGCCTTCTTCGTGGATATCCACGGGAATGCCGCGACCGTCGTCGCAGACCGTGATCGACTCATCGGCGTGAATGGTGACCTGGATATCGGAGCAGTGTCCGGCCAGGGCCTCGTCGATGGCGTTGTCCACCACCTCGAATACCATGTGGTGCAGGCCCGTGCCGTCATCGGTGTCGCCGATGTACATGCCCGGGCGCTTGCGCACCGCATCCAAACCCTTCAAGACCTTGATACTGGAGGAGGTGTAATCGCTGCTCATGCGGCGGGTCACTCTCTTGACGTAAACGGCAAACGATCCGCTAGTTTACCACTGTCGGCCGCATCACTCCCTGTTCCAGTACGAAGTGCGCCGCAACTGTCGTCCCGGCGAGTACCGACGGTTCGATGGCGGTGATCAGGCATTGGCTGCCGGTGGCGCCCAGCGACCCCAGCAGTCGCTGTCGGTTGTCCGCATCCAGTTCTGCCGGCAGGTCATCGACCAGGAGCACACACGCGCGTTGCTGACGCCGGCGGTAGTCATCGGCCAAGGCCATCACCAGCGCGGCGACCAGCAGTTTGTGCTGCCCGCGCGAGAGGCGCTGTCGCGGTGGCGTATCGTCCAACAGCAACTCGAAGTCCGCCCGATGCGGTCCGGAGCGGGTGTGCGCCTGACGCCGGTCCTGCGCCAGACCCTGCTCCAGGATGGTGCCCAGATCGTCCTCTGCCCGCCAGCCTCGGCGGTACACGATACGCGTCGTCTGGACCCCGATGAGCTCGCGCAACAAGCCACCGAGCACCGGCTCCAGCGTAGCGATGTAGTCGCCGCGCCAATGGTCGAGCTGATCGGCATGGCGAACCATGGCAGGTGTCCAACTCTGCACCGTGCGGTCGGAGGCATTGCTGCGCAGTGCGGCATTTCGGTGGCGCAGGGCCTGGGTGTACTGACGCCAGACTGTCAAAAACCCTGCCTGCCCGTGGAACACCCCCCAATCCAGCAGCCGACGCCGCTCGGCGGGCCCGCCATCGATCAAGGCATGGCTTTCCGGGTCCAGCAACAAAACCGGCAACTGCGTGGCCATCTGGGCAAAGCCGGTAGCCGGTTGGCCATCGGCCCGCAGTTGCAGGCGACCGGCCTCGCGCGATAAGCCCAGAGGTACGTTCCGCTCACCGTCACGGACACGGGCAGTGAGCATGAACCCGGCGGCGCCCTGACAGACGAGGTCCTGCAAATGCCGGGTGCGGAAGGATCGCCCCCGCGCCAGGGTGTGCACCGCCTCCAGGACGCTGGTCTTGCCCGCGGCATTGGCGCCGCTGATCAGATTCACCCCGGGGGCCGGCTCCATGACGACTGAGGAGAGATTCCGAAACCCGTGGGCCTCGAAACGCAGTAGGGTCACGCAGGCCGCCGCCTAAAGTCGCATGGGCATGACGACGTACAGCGCGTCGTCCTTCTCCGGTTCCTGGATCAGGCAACTCGACTGGCTGTCGCTGAGACTGATCTTGACCAGATCGCCATCGAGCGCGCCCAAGGCATCCAGCAGGTAGCCGACGTTGAAACCAATCTCCAGGTCACCGCCTGAGTAATTGACTTCGAGTTCCTCTTCCGCCTCTTCCTGCTCGGGGTTGTTGGCCTGGATCTTCAGCAACCAGTCCGACAGCGTCAGCCGGCCACCGCGAAATTTATCGGTCGAGAGAATCGCCACCCGCGAGAGTGCCGCTCTGAGGACCGGCCGATCCGCCACCAGAGCGCGTTCTTGGTTGCGCGGTATCACCCGTTTGTAGTCCGGGAACTTGCCGTCGATGAGCTTGGAGGTGAAGCGGATGTCACCCATATCGACGCGGATGTGATTGGCGGCGAAGTGCAGCGTCACCGGTCCGTCGCCCTCGCCCAGCAGCCGTGCCAGCTCCTGTATCCCTTTGCGCGGCACGATGACCTGCGCCGACTCCTGAAGCGCTGCCCCTTCCTCCAAAGCCACGTGCGCATAGGCCAGTCGATGGCCATCGGTGGCCACTGCGCGCACCGCGTCGGGGGCCACATCCAGCAGCAAACCATTGAGGTAGTAGCGCACATCCTGTTGCGCCATGGCGAACTGGGTCCTGCCGATCAAGCGGGCGAGATCGGCGCGAGCGAGCGTCAGGCTGGAGAGGCCGTCCACCGCCTCTTGCGCGGGGAAGTCGGCCGCCGGCAGCGTCGCCAGGGTGAACCGGCTACGGCCCGAGCGCAGCACGAGCTTGCCATCGCCCGCCTCCAGACTGATGCCTGCACCGTCGGGGAGGGCACGCAGGATATCGAACACCTTGCGCCCGGGTACGGTGATCTCCCCTGGCTGGTCGCAGGGCCAGTCCACCTGGGCTGCCAATTCCACTTCCAGGTCGGTTGCAGTGAGGGTCAGGCGTTGCCCGTCGGCCACCAACAGGACATTGGCGAGGATCGGCAGGGTCTGGCGACGCTCCACCACGCCGATGACTTGTTGCAAAGGCTTGAGCAGGTGTTCGCGTTGCGCTTCGAGTTTCATGGTCTGTTCCCGAATGCAGTCATCTGTAGGAAGGTCTTAAATATATAAAGATTGTTGTTATTAAGTGGGGTGCGTTCTGTGGGTGACTTGCCGGTTTCGCTTGCAAAACAAACGGCTGGCGCATTGAAACCTGTGGATAAGTATGTGGATAAACTGTGCGCCTTCTGTGGGTGTTTTCCCGCTCTGCTCAGTCCACAAGTCATACACAAACTTATCCACAGGTCGTGATTGGGTTATCCACAGGTTACCCACAGGCGTCAGGAGGTCAACGTCGCCAACAAATTGTTGTAGTCGTCGCGCAACTGATCATCGCTCTGTATGAGTTCCTGGATCTTGCGGCAGGCATGCAGCACCGTGGTGTGGTCGCGCCCGCCGAACGCTTCGCCGATTTGCGGCAGGCTGTGGTTGGTCAGCTCCTTCGACAAGGCCATGGCCAGTTGGCGGGGGCGGGACAGCGCCCGCGTGCGCCGGTTCGAATGCAGGTCGGCAACGCGAATCTTGTAATAGTCCGCCACGGTCTTCTGGATGTTCTCTACAGTCACCAGACGGTCCTGGAGTTGCAGCAGGTCGTGCAAGGCTTCCTTAGTGAAGGCCAGCGTGATCGGCTTGCCGGTGAACTGCGAGTTGGCATGCACCCGGCGAAGCGCACCTTCGAGCTCGCGAACGTTCGAGCGGATACGCTTGGCGATAAAAAACGCCACCTCCTCGGGCAACGTGATCGAGGCCTGCTGAGCCTTGTTCATGAGAATGGCGACACGCGTCTCGAGCTCGGGCGGCTCGATGGCCACAGTGAGGCCCCAGCCGAAGCGGGACTTCAGACGCTCCTCCAGCCCGGTGACTTCCTTGGGGTAGCGGTCGCAGGTGAGGATCACCTGTTGGCGGCCTTCCAGAAGCGTATTAAAGGTATGGAAGAACTCTTCCTGCGAACGCTCCTTGCCCGAGAGGAACTGGATGTCGTCGATCAGCAGCGCATCCAGCGAGCGGTAATAGCGCTTGAAGTCGCTGATGGCGTTGTGTTGCAGGGCACGGACCATATCAGCCACGAAATGCTCGGAGTGTTGGTATACCACTCGCGATTCCTGGTGGCGGCCGCGCAGCAGATTGCCCACCGCATGCATCAAGTGAGTCTTGCCCAGCCCGGTGCCGCCGTAGATGAACAAAGGGTTGTAGGCCGTGCCAGGATTCTGTGCCACCTGCATGCACGCTGCCAAGGCCAGTTGGTTGGACTTGCCCTCGACGAAATTGTCGAAGGTGAAATCCGGATTCAGGTTGCTGGAGAGGGTGGGGTGCTCGGCCACCATCTGCACCACACCGGCCGGCCGGGGGCGTGGGGCGGCAGCCGGGCGTGCAGGCTGCGGCTGACGGCTCGATGAGCCGATCTCCAATACGACCTGCAGCGGGTCCTCCGGGCGTACCCGGGCGAGCGCCGTCTGAATATGTTGCAGATGATGCTGGCGCACCCAGTCCAGCACAAAGCGGTTGGGCGCCAGCAAACGAAGGGCCTCACCGTCCTCCAAGGCCTGCAACGGGCGGATCCAGGTGTTGAGCTGCTGCTCGGAGAGTTCGTGCTCCAGATTGTCGAGGCACGCTTTCCAAAGCGACTGCTCCACGAAGATATCCCTCATAGGTGGCGGTAAAGGACGGGAAAAGGCCACAGAGTCTAGTGCCTGGCGCCGCGCTCGGCCAGTTGTGATATCACCACATCTCAAGCGCTTGCTTGACAGTACCACCGCCGCTTGCGTAAATTCCCGCCTCTTTTGCCGGGCGCGCTCCTGCGTTCGGAATTCCTGTACCGATCAAAGGCAATGCCGTCATGAAGCGGACTTTCCAGCCCAGTAACCTGCATCGCAAGCGTACCCATGGGTTTCGTGCCCGTATGGCCACCAAAGGTGGTCGTGATGTGATCAAGGCCCGTCGCGCCCGTGGCCGTAAGCGCCTGACGGCCTGATCGATGTGACCCAAGGGCTGCGTTTCCCGCGCAGCGCCCGGTTGCTGACCCAGGGGGCGTTCCGTTCGGTCTTCAGCGCTCCCCAGCGGTCCGCCGATCAATGGTTTACCGTGCTTGCGCGGGTCAATGAAGACTCAAGGGCCCGATTGGGCCTGGCTATCGCACGCAAGAGCGCGCGACGGGCGGTGGATCGTAACCGCCTCAAACGCCTGGCCCGCGAGAGCTTCCGCCATCATGCCGCGGACATGGGCGGCCTGGACGTCGTGGTCATGGCCCGGCCGGCTGCCATCACGGCGACCAACGCCGAGTTGTCCGAGGCACTGGCCCGGCACTGGAGACGGTTGGTCAAGCGATGCGGAACCTGTTGATTGCCCTGGTCTACGCCTACCGCTTCACGCTGAGCCCCTTTGTGGGCTATCACTGCCGTTTCACCCCCACTTGTTCCGAATACGCACTGGATGCGCTGCGTCACCACGGCGCCCTGCGCGGCAGCTGGTTGACCTTGCGCCGTCTCGGTCGGTGTCATCCCTGGCACGCCGGCGGCTACGATCCGGTGCCCGAGCACAATGAGAATGCCCGCTGATGGAAAACCAACGCCTGTTCCTGGTCATCGGCCTGGTCTTCGTCCTGTTCCTGATCTATCAGGCCTGGGTTGACGAGCACCGCGCGATCACCGCTCCACCACCGGTGGCGATCGAAGGCCAGCCGGCCGATGACGGCTCGGTGCCCCAGATAGCGACCCCCCCTTCGTCGGAAACCGACGGCGGCGGCGTTCCGACGGCCGGCAGCACGACCGCCGGCAGTTCGGGTCGAGTCCATGTGCGTACCGACGTGCTGGATGTGGAGATCGACCTGCAAGGGGGCGATATCCGCCGCGTCGCCTTGCCGACTTACCCTGAATCGGTCCAGCGCCAGGACCAACCGTTCGTGCTGATGCACGACGATGGCACCGGTCAGTTCTTCGCCCAGAGCGGACTGCTCGCTGGTGAGGGCATGCCGGCACCGAACCATTTTGCGGCCTTCACTGCCGAGGCTACGGAGTACCGCATCGAGGACGGTGCCGACACGCTGGTGGTTCCGCTGACCTGGACGGACCCCGCGTCCGGGCTGACCGTGACCAAGCGGTATACCTTCACCCGCGACAGCTTCGTCATCGGGTTGGATCAAGAGGTCGTGAACAACGGCGATGCCGCCTGGACCGGCCGTCAGTACAGGCAGTTGCAGCGCATGCCGCCGACCGAGAGCAACAACGCCTTCGGTGTGTACACCTACACCGGTGGCGTGATCTCCAGCCAGGAGAAGAACTACGAGAAGATCAGCTTCGACGACATGGCCGAGGCCAACCTAGACCGCGAAGTCCAGGGTGGTTGGGTCGCGATGATTCAGCACTATTTTCTCGGCGCCTGGGTGCCGTCGGCACAGGATGCGGTCAATCACTTCTACACCAAGTCATTGACCGGCGAGCGCTATGTCATTGGCATGACCAGTGCACCGCGCACCGCCGAGCCCGGTGGCCGGGCCCAGTTTCAAGCCGAACTCTACGTGGGGCCGAAGATTCAGGACCGTCTCGAGGCGGTAGCGCCAAACCTCGAACGGACAGTGGATTTCGGCTTCCTGTGGATCATCTCTCACCCGCTGTTCATCGCGCTGAAATGGATTCACAGCGTCATCGGCAACTGGGGTTGGTCGATCGTCATCCTGACCATCGGCATCAAGGCGGTGTTCTTCAAGCTGTCCGAGACCAGCTACCGCTCCATGGCACGCATGCGCAAGATGACGCCGCATATTCAGCGTCTGCGCGAGCGCTACGGCGACGACCGCCAGCGCATGAACCAGGAGATGATGACCCTCTACCGCAAGGAGAAGATCAACCCGCTCGGCGGCTGTCTGCCGATCGCGGTGCAGATTCCGGTGTTCATCGCCTTGTACTGGATGCTGCTCGAGAGCGTCGAGTTGCGCCAGGCACCGTGGATTCTGTGGATCGACGACCTCTCCCAGCGTGACCCGTTCTATGTGATGCCCATCATCATGGGTGCGTCGATGTTCATCCAGCAGAAGCTCAACCCGCCGCCGCCGGACCCGATCCAGGCCAAGGTCATGCAGTTTCTGCCCGTGGTGTTCACAGTGTTCTTCCTTTGGTTCCCGTCGGGTCTGGTGCTGTACTGGATCGTCAACAACGTCCTGTCCATCGCCCAGCAATGGGTGATCACCAAACGCATCGAAGCCGGCGAGGACACACCACCCGCCAAGGCATGAACGACGATACCATCGCCGCCGTCGCGACCCCGCCGGGTCGCGGCGGCGTAGGTGTCATCCGCATCAGCGGGCCGCTGGCGCTGTCCATCGGGCAGGCCGTTGCCGGCCCCCTGCCCCGCCCCCGCTACGCCGCACATCGCCTGTTTCGCGATGCCGAGGGTGAAAGCCTCGACGATGGGCTGATCCTGATCTTCCCCGGGCCGTGCTCCTACACCGGCGAGGACATCGTCGAGCTGCAAGGCCACGGCGGCCCCGTCGTTCTGGACGCGATCCTCGAACGGGTCTGCACGCTGGGTGCGCGGCTCGCGCGGCCCGGCGAATTCACCGAACGGGCCTTTCTCAACGGCCGCTTGGACCTTGCCCAGGCCGAGGCCGTCGCCGACCTCATCGACGCGGCCAGCCGTCAGGCTGCAAAGGCTGCCCGTGCCTCCCTGGCCGGCTCGCTCTCGCGGCCGGTGGCTGAACTGGGCGAGGCGATGATCCGCCTGCGGGTGCAGGTCGAGGCCGGCATCGACTTCCCCGATGAAGAGATCGAGCTCGTCGCCGACACCCACCTGCATCAAGACCTGGAGCGGGTGCGTGCGGCCCTGGCCGCCCTGCGCGCCCAGGCGCGGCAGGGACAACTGCTGCGTGACGGTATGACCGTGGTCATTGCCGGCCCGCCCAACGCCGGCAAGTCTTCCCTGCTCAATGCCCTGGCCCAGCGTGAGACGGCCATCGTCACCGACATTCCCGGTACCACACGTGATGTCTTGCGCGAGTATCTGTCCATCGACGGCCTGCCGCTGCATGTGGTTGACACCGCCGGCCTGCGTGACACCCAGGATGTTGTCGAAGCCGAAGGCATCCGCCGCGCCTGGGCGGCCATCGAAACCGCCGACCGCCTGCTGTGGGTCGAGGACAGCGGGCAGCGCGACCCGGCCGCTTTGGCGGCTTTGCGCGGCCGCCTGCCTGCCGGGCTTGCGGTGACGATCGTCGACAACAAGATCGATCTCACCGGCGAGGCGCCTGGTTTGAGCGACGAGCGGGCACCGCCGCGCATTCGTCTGTCCGCCCGCACTGGCGAGGGGCTGGATGCCTTGCGCACGCATCTCAAGTCCGTGATGGGTTTCGACAGCGCCGGCGAAGGCGGCTTCAGCGCCCGTCGTCGTCACCTCGAGGCCATGGATCGTGCTGCCGGCCTGCTGGATGAGGTTGCAGGCCACTTCACGCACAATCAGCCCGAACTGGCCGCCGAAGGGCTGCGCCTGGCGCATGAAGCGCTGGGGGAGATCACCGGGCGGGTCAGCGCCGATGCGCTGCTGGG
>CBFGWV010000024.1:0-33360 GCA_965652545.1 uncultured Candidatus Competibacteraceae bacterium
CCCCAACCCACCGACCGCCAACACCAGGATGACGATGAGGTCGAAGGCGGACATGGCGCGGAAGCTGAATTGCACGGAGGCGATGACACCGAAAATCAGCGCCACCAACGACCCGCCGGCCAATAGCCAGCCCCAGATGCGGCGTGCATCGTAGAAAATCAACCCGATGCCGAACATGAAGGGCACCATCACCATACCGCTGGTGATGGTGAATCGGGCGCCGTATGCGGAAAACCCGTACAAGCCCATCCCGAGGCCAAACGTCGATCGCACGGCGATCGCATTGAGCAGCAGATAGAACCCGCCGCACATCATGACCAGCCCGAGAAAGAACTGTCCCACACCACCGGATGACCCACCCGCCCCTTTCATGCGCACTCTCCCCTTTTGCGGACCGGCAGCCGCACGGTCACGACCAAGCCATCGTCATTATGGAACGCCAGCCGGCCTTCGTGCTGCTCGATGATTCGGCTGACCACGGCCAAGCCTAGCCCATGGCCGGTTCGCCCCTGCGCCGGATGGCGGGCGGTAAACGGCTTCAACAGGCGCGGCACCTCGTCGAGGGGAATGCCCGGGCCTGTGTCGCGAACCACCAGGTCCACCGAGTCGGGGCCCTCGCGCGTTTCCACCGTCAGTGGAAGGGCACCGTGACGCAGTGCATTAAACAGAAGGTTGTCGAGCAGACGTCGGATCGCCACCGGTCGCAGCGACAACAGGGGCAAGGGCTGCAAGTGCAGCTCGATGGGTTGGTGGCAAGCCTCCGCGGCGGCGGTGACCAGTGCGTTGAGGTCGCTTGGGCAGGGAATTTCGTCATAGCCGGCGCGCACGTAGCCGATGAACTGATCGGTGATGTGTTCGAGTTCGTCCACATCATCCGCCAGGCCTTGCCGCAGGGCCGCATCGCCCCCGTTGAGCATTTCCAGGGCGAAGCGCATACGTGCCAGCGGGGTGCGCAAATCGTGCGAAACACCCGCCAGCATGAATTCGCGCTCGGCGGTGGCCTCCCGTACCGCCTGGGCACTGGCGGCGAGTGCGACGCCCAGTTGCCGCAACTCGCGCGGGCCGCTCGGCCGCACCTGCGGCAGCCGACCGTGCCCGACGTCGCGGGCGGCGGCGGCGAGCTCTACCAATGGCCGATTGAGATGACGGGCAAAAAACAATGCCGCGACGACGGCGACCAGCCCGCTGACGGCCAACCAGCCGAGCAACAGCCATACCGCCCGCTGGTCGTAGTTCGTGAGCGCCAAGCCCATCCATTGACGGGCGTGCGCCGGACGCACCCACAAGCGAGGTTGATCGTCGCCCAGCAAACGTACTTCGCTCTCGGGCAAGCGAGTTCGCACGGTGGATTCGACCACAGAGAAATAGCGCATGTAGCCCAGCGGCTGCCCGGGCGGCTCCCGCGCCCACCGCACCGACTGCAAGGCTTCCTCGTCACCCTGGGCGGCCAGCCGAATCTGCAAGGTCAACAGGGCTGCGGCCTGTTCCGCCGCCGGGTGGACCACGACATGACGAAGCAGCAGGATATTGGCCACCTGACTGAACAGCAGTACACCGACGATGAGCAATGCGGTACGGCCCAGCGCAGTATCGGGCAGCCATTTCACACCGGCGCGTCCGCCACGAAGACATAGCCGACGCCCCATACGGTCTGGATGTATCGCGGCTTGGCCGGGTCGGCTTCGATCATCCGTCGTAGACGGGAAATCTGCACATCGATACTGCGATCGTACGCGCCATGCTCGCGCCCGCGCGCCAGGCTCATCAAACGATCGCGTGTGAGCGTCTCCCCCGGGTGGCTGGCCAGCACCCGCAGCACCGCGAACTCACCACTAGTCAGGGTGGCTTCGCACCCCTCGCGAGACAGCATGCGGCGTCCGGTATCCAGCGTCCACGGACCGAACCGCAGCCGCACCGGCTGCTCCTGTGGTGCACCCGCCAACGGCGCCGGGCGGCGGCGCAGGATGGCCTTGATGCGGGCAAGCAACTCTCGCGGGTTGCACGGCTTGCCGAGGTAGTCGTCGGCACCGATCTCCAACCCCACGATTCGATCGATATCGTCGCCTTTGGCGGTAAGCATGAGAATCGGCAGGTCATTACCTTGGCCGCGAAGCCGGCGGCAGATGGCCAAGCCGTCTTCGCCCGGCAGCATCAGATCGAGGATCATCAGATCGAAGTCCTGCCGGCCGATGGCGGCATCCATGCGGACCCCGTCCGTCACACCGGTCACCATAAGCCCGTTGTCGGAAAGGTAGCGCTCCAACAGGGCGCGGAGCTTCAGATCGTCCTCCACCAACAGAACTCGCGCACCGTTTGGCATCTCGTCCCCCAAAAGCCGTAATACGACTGTCCTCCAGGCGCCTCCCGCCGCGCAACCCCGAAACGGGCCGGTGAATGTAAGCAAATGTTTCCGATCATCCCTGAGAAACATCTTGTTACAACCGCGGCCTTTCTCGAAACACCTTCAGCGTCAAGACTCAATACTGTGGGAGCCATCGGATAGGCACCACTGGAGATGCCCGATGACACCTCGAATTGCCGCACTTATCGGAGCAACCGGAGCACTGACTGTCAGCCTGTCGGTCGCCTCCATCGGGCAAACGTCAATCATCGGCAAAAATACGATAATGAACATGCAAGCCCTGGTAAATGAATTGCAACTCGAGCCTGCGCAGTTCGACGCAAAACGGCAACTGGAGCTTGCCGCCGGTTTTGCATCCGAACGCCGCCAGGAAACCATTCGCCAATTACTGGCCGATGCCCGTACCGCATTGGATTCACCGCAACCCGATCTTTGGGCCTTGAGCCGGCGCATCGAAATGACGGTGGACGGGTTGTTGGCAGACTTTCGCCAACTCAAGGATCAACGACTGACGTTCTACTACGAAACCCTGACACCGGAGCAGCAAGAGATCGTGCGCCATGCGCTGCGTGAACAATTGGAGCGTCTGGAGTGGCGTTTGCAGCTTCTGCAAGACCTCGACCTGGGGTAACACACCTTCAAGCCAAACCGGAGATACCGACATGAAATCGAGCTCATTCAGCACTGTCGCCGCGCTCACCCTGTCACTTTCGGCAGCCATGGCCTTCGTTTCCCAAACCGCCGATGCCCAGGCGAGACTTGGCGCCCGTGCCACCGTCGCCAACCCTGACGGTGGTGTCAGCGGCGGGGCGGTCAGCGGCTTCGCCACGCCGAGCGGAGCGGCGGGTGTGCGCGGACGCGCATACACGAGCGACGGCCAGGGCAACGCCCAGATGCAAAGCGGCGGCGCCTGGCGCGGCGCCAATGGCGGGGTTGCCGGCCGTACCGGCGGCGCCTACGTCAACCAGGACGGCAGCGCCGGGCGCAGCGGCGCCTTTGCGGCCCAAGGTGCCAACGGCGGCAACGTCCAAAGCAGCGGCGGCGTTACCCGCGGCAGCGACGGCAGTGTCAATGGCAACCGCAGTACCACGGCGGAGAACAGTGCCGGCGGCACGTACGAGGGCTCGACCGACTACGACAAGGGTACAGGTGTGTCCCACACGAGCACGTGTACGACGGCCAGTGGCGAGGTTGTGCCCTGTTACTGAGTTTCGTCAGGTCGCGACCGGTGGTGGCTCCCCTCCCCCCTCGCGGGGGAGGGGCTGGGGGAGAGGGGGTCAGCCTGCGGTGGCGAGAACCTATCGCGGTGGCTAACCCGGCATCCCCCTCTCCCCAACCCCTCTCCCGCCAGGGGAGAGGGGCTTTGTGGCCAACCTGATCGCAATGGCACTGGCACACCTGAAACGCGTTACGAACTGCACGAGAGCATCGAGCAACCGGCCTTGTGCCGGGCCCAGTCCGGCCGCTTGCGCGCAAAGGCCTCACGGCCGGGTTGCTCGTCGTACGGCTTGCGCATGACATCGAGCAGTTCCGTCACACCTGCCATGTCGCCCGCCTCGGCCCGCTCGATCGCTTCCTGGGCCAGGTAGTTGCGCAGCACGAACCGTGGGTTGACCGCATTCATACGCCGCTTGCGGCGATCAGCCGGCTCGTCGTCCGCGAGCACACGGGCGGCATAGCGCGCAAGCCAGGCCTGGAACTCGACGCCGTGGCGCTGGCGTTTTTCATCACTGTAGAAGGCCTCGTCCAACGGGCCGATTCTCGGGTCTTTTGGATCGATATCCGCCAGCCCCCGGAAGAACAGCGTCATGTCGACCTCAGCCTGCTTGAGCAACGCCAGTGCATCGCCGATCAACGTGGCGTCCTCATCGCGGTAGTCGGCCAGGCCGAACTTCGCCGCCATCATTTCTGTGTAGCCGGCCATATAGCGCTGTGCGTAGTGATCCAGCCCGGCCTGCAACGCAGACTCCTCCAGCGTACGGCTGAGCGCGCCGGCAAAACGGCCGAGGTTCCAATACGCAACCTGCGGCTGATGGCCGAACCGATAGCGACGGCCACCGGCGTCAGTGGTGTTGGGCGTCCAGTCGGGGTCGTAGTCGTCGATCCAGCCGTAGGGACCGTAGTCTATGGTCAGCCCCAGGATGGAGAGGTTGTCTGTGTTCATGACCCCATGCACGAAGCCGACCCGGGTCCAGTGCACCATCAGGTCGGCGGTGCGGGTGCAGACCTCGTCGAACCACTGCGCGCGGCGCTCGGTCCGGTTGCCTTCGATCCAGGGAAAGTCCCGATCGATGGTGAAGTCCACCAGCGTCTCCAGCAACGCGTCATTGCCACGGGCGGCATGGATCTCGAAATGACCGGGGCGGATGAACGATGGCGATACCCGGCAGACGATGGCTCCGGGTTCGTTACGTACCCGGCCGTCATAGAACATGTCGCGCGGGACGGCATCGCCGGTCGTGACGATACACAGCGCGCGGGTGGTGGGGACACCCAGGTGGTGCATGGCCTCGCTGCACAGAAACTCGCGGATCGACGAGCGCAGCACCGCCCGCCCATCGGCCCCACGCGAGTACGGCGTCATGCCGGCGCCCTTGAGTTGCAGCTCCCAGCGCTGGCCGGCACGGTTGACGACCTCGCCCAGGCTGATCGCCCGGCCATCGCCCAACTGCCCCGCCCAGTTGCCGAACTGATGGCCACCGTAGCAGGCGGCATACGGCTGCATACCGGGTAGCAGCTGATTGCCGCTGAACACTTGCGCAAAGCGCGGGCTGTGCACGTCGGCGGCGGAGAGATCGAGCAACTCGGCCACCTCTTCGGCATGGGCCACCAGCGCCGGTTGCGACACCGGGGTGGGCATGACCGGGCTCCAGCAGGCACCGTGAACCTGGCGGGGCACGTTGCGTTCGTCCGGGTCCCCGGGCAGATCGCGGACAAAACGGTTGTCGAAAACGAGATGATCCATGCGTTGCGTCGTACCGATGGCTGAAAGAGGTGTGACCACGGCGCGGGAAACCTGTGCAGTCCCGCCCCAGTATTGATAGTGTTCGCGCACGCGGCGAGTGACGCCTACACCTTACGCCACGATGGACTACGCCCTCATTCTGCTGAGCACCGTGCTGGTGAACAACTTCGTCCTGGTGAAGTTCCTGGGGCTGTGTCCATTCATGGGCGTGTCGCGCAAGCTGGAAACTGCCACCGGCATGGGCTTGGCGACGACGTTCGTGCTGACGGTGTCGTCCATCTGCGCCTATCTGGTGGAGACGTATCTGCTCGCCCCTCTGGGGTTGACGTTTCTGCGCACCATTGCGTTCATTCTGGTGATCGCCGCGGTGGTGCAGTTCACCGAGATGGTCGTCCACAAGACCAGCCCGCTACTGCACCGGGTGCTGGGCATCTTTCTGCCGCTGATCACCACCAACTGCGCGGTGCTGGGGGTCGCGCTGCTGAATGTCCAGAACGACCACGACCTGCTCGGCTCGGCCTTATACGGCTTTGGGGCGGCCGCTGGCTTCAGCCTGGTGCTGGTGTTGTTCGCTGCCATGCGCGAGCGGCTTCAAGCGGCGGATGTGCCGGCGCCTTTCCAGGGCGCGCCCATCGCGTTGATCACCGCGGGGCTGATGTCGCTGGCCTTCATGGGCTTCACCGGGCTTACGCGATGACCACCGTCGCGCTGGCCGTGCTCGCGCTGGTGGGGCTGGCCCTGGTCTTCGGCCTGGTGCTGGGCTACGCCGGCGAGCGCTTCAAGGTCCAGGGCGATCCGCTGGTGGAGCGTATCGACGGTTTGCTGCCCCAGACACAGTGCGGGCAATGCGGCTTCCCCGGCTGCCGGCCTTATGCCCAAGCCATTGCGGCCGATACGGCCGACATCAACCAGTGTCCACCCGGTGGCGAGCCGACGATCAAAGCGCTGGCGCAGCTGCTCGATCGCGAACCCAAGCCGCTGAACCCGGATAACGGCATCGAAAAGCCCAAGGCCCTGGCCATCATCGATGAGAGCACCTGCATCGGCTGCACCTTGTGCATCCAGGCCTGCCCGGTGGACGCCATCGTGGGTGCCGCCAAACGCATGCACACGGTGATCGCGGCCGAATGCACCGGCTGCGAGCTGTGCCTGCCACCGTGCCCGGTGGACTGCATCCGCATGGACCCGGTACCGGTGGACGCGCAGACCTGGGTCTGGCCGCTGCCCGGCAAGGTGTCCGGGTGATACCGCTGCGACGCCTGTGGGCCGGACGGCAGCGCTTCCCGGGGGGATTGACGCTTGAGGCACACAAGGCCGAGTCCACCCGGCTCCCGATCGAGCGGCTGCCGATGCCGCCTCAGTTGGTGCTGCCCCTGGGCCAGCACATCGGCGCGGCAGCGCGCGCTTGCGTGGCTGTGGGCGACAGGGTCGAGGCGGGCCAGTGCATCGCCCTGGCGGACGGCAACGTCAGCGCCAACCTGCACAGCCCGGCCGACGGGCATGTGACGGCCATTGAGCCACGTGAGATCACCCACCCCTCCGGTTTGGTGGCGCCTTGCATCGTCATCGCCACCGATGGCGACCGGGCACCGCCCCCCGTCGCACTCGCCGAGGCCCTGGACACCGACCCGCACACGCTGCGCGAGGCGCTGCGCCAAGCCGGCGTGGTCGGGCTGGGAGGCGCGGCATTCCCCACCGCAGTGAAGCTGGGCGCAGCCAGCACCCAAGCGGTGGACCTGCTGGTGGTCAACGGCGCCGAATGCGAGCCCTACATCACCTGTGACGACATGCTCATGCGCGAGCGGGCCGGTGCGGTCATGGACGGGGTGCGGTTGATGATGCACATCCTGGGCGTGCGCAAGGCCTTGATCGGGGTGGAGGACAACAAACCCCAGGCCATCGCCGCCCTGACCGCCGTGCTGCCTGCGGGGTCCGGTATCGCGGTGGTCGCGGTCCCCACCCGCTATCCGGTCGGCGGCGAGCGCCAGTTGATTGTGACACTCACCGGCCGACGGGTACCCAGCGGCGCCCTGCCGGCCGCCGTCGGTGTCATCTGCCAGAACGTGGGCACCGCTGCCGCGGTACACGATGCCCTGCGCCATAGCCTGCCGCTGACACGACGGCTGGTGACCGTGGCCGGTGCCGGTGTGCGCACACCGCGGGTGCTGGATGTGCCCATCGGTGCACCGCTGTCGGCGCTGATCGACTACGCCGGTGGCTACAGCCTCGACCACCGCCGGTTGGTGATCGGCGGGCCGATGATGGGCTTCGCGCCGCCACACGACCGGGTGCCGGTCAGCAAAGGCACCAATGCCGTGCTCGTCCTGCCGGCGCAGGCCGCAACCGAACCCAAGCCGTGCATCCGCTGTGGCGAATGCGTGGACGTCTGCCCGGCCAGCCTGTTGCCGCAGCAACTGTATTGGCATGCGCGGGCACAGGATCACGAGCGCGCACGCGAACTCCACCTGTTCGACTGTATCGAGTGCGGCTGCTGTGCCGCGGTCTGCCCGAGCGAGATTCCACTGGTCCAGTACTACCGCCACTCCAAAGGCGTATTGGCCGCCCAGGCGCAGGAGCGGGTAAAAGCCGACATCGCCCGCCGTCGCTACGATGAGCACATCGCACGGCAGGCGCGCGAGGCGGCCGAACGCGCCGCGCGCCTGGCGCAGAAGAAGGCCGGGCTGGCCACCGCCGGCACGGACAAGCAGGCGGCCATCGCCGCGGCCAAGGCGCGCGCCCAGGCACGCAAGCAAGCGGCAGCCGAGGCCGACGACCCGTGAGCGACGGTGCGGGCGAGTCGCCCTTCATAGCCCCGTCACGCCGGGTGAGTGCCGTGATGACCGAGGTCCTGGCCGCCTTGGTGCCGGGTATCGTCGCCCTGGTGTGGTGCTTCGGCTACGGGGTCGTGGTCCAGATCGGGCTTGCGGTGTTCACCGCGCTGGCCATGGAATGGGCCGTGCTCGCAGCCCGCGGCCGGCGCCCGCTCCCTGTGTTGACTGACGGCAGTGCGGTGGTCACCGCGGTACTGCTGGCGGTGTCCATCCCGGCACTTGCGCCGTGGTGGCTCATCGTTATCGGCACGGGCACGGCCATCGTCCTGGGCAAGCAGCTGTTCGGTGGCCTGGGGTACAACCCGTTCAACCCGGCCATGGTGGGTTATGTGGTCTTGCTGATCGCCTTCCCGCTGGAGATGAGCGCCTGGCCGGCCGCCGGCCCGCATGCGCTGCCGGGGCTGAGCGAGGCCTGGGGCATCATCACCGGGTCACCCGCCATCGACGGCTACACCGGCGCCACGACCCTGGACAGCATGCGCACCGCGGTACATGGCGGCGGCATCGCCGAACCGGGGCCGGGATGGTCGGGTGCCGGCGCCTGGCAATGGCCGGCACTGGCGTGGTTGGCCGGTGGGTTGTGGCTGGTCGCCCGACGCGTGGCGGATTGGCGCATACCGCTGAGCCTGCTGCTGGGCCTGCTGCTGCTGGCCACACTCGGCCACTTGTTCGCACCGGAGCACTTGGCCTCTCCCCTGGTGCATGCTTTTGCCGGCGCCACGATGCTTGGCGCGTTCTTCATCGCGACCGACCCGGTCTCGGCGGCTGCCACGCCGGTCGGCCGGTGGTGGTATGGCCTGGGCATCGGTGTGTTGACCTGGGTCATCCGCAGCGTCGGCGGCTACCCGGACGGCCTGGCTTTCGCCGTGCTGCTAATGAACCTGGCCGCACCGACGATCGACTACTACACCACGCCCAAACCTTTTGGGGCCGGCCGTTGATGCCCTGGCGCGCGATGCTCGTCAGTGCCGGCGTGCTGGCGTTGTTCGCGCTGGTCGGCACCGTGCTGGTCGCCGGCACCTACAGCGGCACACGCGAGCGTATCGAGTTCAACCGACGGGCGGCCCTGGAAGCCGCTTTGCACGAGTTGGTACCGGCACATCGCTACAGCAACGACCCGCTGACCGACACCGTCCTGCGCCGCGACCGCGAGGCCCTGGGCATTGACGAGCCGGTCGTCTTCTACCGCGCCTTCGACGGCGCCAGCCCGGTGGCCCTGTTCGCCACGCCGGTGGCGCCGGATGGCTACGGCGGCGCCATCGAGCTGCTGGTCGGCGTCTACGCCGACGGGTCAGTAGCCGGGGTGCGGGTACTTGCGCACCGGGAAACCCCGGGCCTGGGCGATAAGATCGAGATCGACCGCTCGGACTGGATCCGCAGTTTCGACGGCACGTCCTTACAAGCGCCACCGGAGTCGCGCTGGTCGGTACGCAAAGACGGCGGGGATTTCGACCAGTTCACCGGTGCTACCATCACCCCGCGCGCGGTAGTTGGTGCGGTACATCGCCTGCTGGTCTACATACGGACCCATCGCGAGGGCTTGTTTGCCGATGAATCATCTTGAGGCCGCCGAGATCACCGCCCAGGGCCTGTGGCGGAACAACCCCGGTTTCGTGCAGTTGCTGGGCCTGTGCCCATTGCTGGCCGTCTCGGGCACGGTGGTCAACGCGCTGGGTATGGGTCTGGCCACCACACTGGTGCTGCTGGCATCGAACACTTGCGTATCGGCCATACGTCACCTCGTCCGCGATGACATCCGCCTGCCGGTGTTCGTGCTGATCATCGCCGCCTTCGTGACCACCACCGAACTGCTGATGAGCGCCTTCCTGCATCAGATGCACCAGATTCTGGGGATATTCATCCCGCTGATCGTCACCAACTGCGCCATCATCGGCCGTGCCGAAGCCTATGCGGCGCGCAACCCGGTCCCCAAGGCGGCGCTGGACGGCTTGATGATGGGGGTGGGCTTCACACTGGTGCTGGTACTGCTGGGCGGGCTGCGCGAGATCGTCGGCCAGGGCACACTGCTGGCCGATGCGCAGCTGCTGTTCGGCGATGTCGCCCGCGACTGGCGCATCGTCCTGCTGCCTGACTACCGCGGCTTTCTCCTGGCGGCGCTGCCGCCGGGGGCGTTCATCGGTCTTGGGCTGCTGATCGCGGCGAAAAACCATATCGATGCCCGCAGCCGCCACCCGGCACGCGCGGCACAGCCGCTGCCCACGACGCAAAACCCATGACGATCGGCTATCCTGTGCCCCCCATGACACGTACCGAGATCAAGGCCTTCTTCGACCGCCTGTCCAAGGCCTGTCCCGAGCCGAAGACCGAGCTCAACTACACCACCCCATTCGAGCTGCTGGTGGCCGTCGTGCTGTCCGCCCAGGCCACGGACAAGGGCGTGAACGTCGCCACCGCCAAGCTGTTCCCGGTCGCCAACACACCGCAGGCCATCGTCGACCTCGGGCTGGAGGGGCTGAAGGACCACATCCGCACCATCGGCTTGTACAACAGCAAGGCCGAGAACATCCTCAAGACCTGCCGAATATTGCTCGATCGCCACGGCGGCGAGGTACCGCGTGATCGCGCGGCGCTGGAAGCCTTGCCCGGGGTGGGCCGCAAGACGGCGAACGTGGTGCTGAACGTGGCTTTCGGCGAGCCGACCATGGCCGTGGATACCCATATCTTCCGCGTGGCCAACCGAACCGGCATGGCAGCCGGCGCAACGCCACTGGCGGTCGAGCAGGGGCTGCTCAAGCGCATACCCAAAGCCTTTCGCCAGCACGCCCACCACTGGCTGATCCTGCATGGGCGATACGTCTGCGTGGCGCGCAAGCCGCGCTGCGCGGTATGCCTGGTGGCCGACCTGTGTCACTTTCCGGACAAGACGGCGGAGGCTTGAGGTGTTCGGACAAGACCGTGACAGCCTGCGACGCTTCTACCTGACTGCCTGGCGCAAGCACGGTGACGGGCTAGCGCTGGAACCCCTGGAGCAGCAGGTGGTTGCGGTCATCGCCGAGCACCCCGAGTACCACCATTGGTTGGCCGGCGACGACGTCCTGGGACGGGATTGGCAACCCGAGAGCGGCGAATCCAACCCCTTTTTGCACATGGGCATGCACTTGGCCATACGCGAGCAACTGCAGACCGATCGGCCACCCGGCATCGCCGCGGCCTACGCCGCGCTCACCCGCCAGGAGGGCGATGCCCACCACGCCGAGCACCGCATGATGGAATGCCTGGGCCAAGCCTTGTGGGAAGCCCAGCGCCAGAGTCGGGAGCCCGACCCCGCCCATTACCTGCGCCAGGTGCGCCGACTGATCAGGACGCGATCATGATCGAAGACCTGGAACACCTGTTGGCCAGGTGCGCCTTGGGCGATCGCAACGCCTTTGCCCGCTTGTACGCGATATCCAGCGCGCATCTATACCCGCTGGTGCTGCGTACAGTTCGTCATCCAGAGGTAGCGGCCGAGGTGCTGCAGGAGGCCTACGTGAAGATCTGGCGCAGTGCCGCGGATTTTCGGCCTGATGTGGCCAAGCCCATGACGTGGATGGGACGGATCGCCCGCAACCAGGCCATCGATACCTTGCGGCGGGCGCAGAGCCGGCCACAGTCCGACGAGTCGGTGGACGATCTGGCCTGGCTGGCCGACACCGGCGACGGCCCGGACACCCAGGTCGCCAATGCCGATGAGGCCGTGCGTGTACATCGATGCCTGGAGGTATTGGACGGAAAGCAGCGCGACGCGGTTTTGCTCGCCTTCTTCAATGATTTATCCCACGACCAGGTGGCCGAGCGGTTGGGATCGCCGCTGGGCACCGTAAAGTCGTGGATCCGACGAGGGCTCCTGCGCTTGCGCGAGTGCTTGGAAGCGACATGAAGTACACCGACCCGGAACTCCAGGACCGACTGGCGGCGGAATACGCCCTGGGCACCCTGCGCGGCGCCGCCCGCCGCCGCTTCGAAGGTCTGATGGCCGCACACCCGTCCATCCGCCGTCGGGTGCGGCAGTGGAACGACCATCTCCAGGGTGCGCTCGCCCCACCGCCGCTGGCGCCGCCTCCGGCGGTCTGGCAGGCCCTGGAGCGCCGCCTGTTCCCTGCCGAGACAGCGCCCGCAGAGCCCTGGTACCGGCGACTCAACCTCTGGCGCGCCCTCACCGCGGTGACCGCCGTGCTCGCCCTGGTAATGACCCTGGGGCTGGTACAGGAACAGCGTCAGCGTACCGGTTGGGCAGTGGTCCTCAGCAGCATGGCCACCAATGCCCCTACCTGGCTGGTCAGTGCGCCGGACAACATGGGTGTGCTCACCGTCAAGAACATGCGGCCGATGACGCTGCCCGAGCGCATGGCTTGTGTATTGTGGGTGGTGCCCGAAAACGGTGGGCAACCGCGCATGGTCGGCGTTCTGCCCGATGACGGACAGCGCGTCATCGAAGTGAGCACCGAAACCATGCCGATGATCAACGGCCGCCTGCTGGTGACCGTAGAAGACATCAGCGACGGCATGCCCAAAACGCCGGCCAACCGGCCGATGTACAGCGGCGAGTGGATCAGGCTGCAACAAACCTGAGGCGCTCAGCCGGCGACGATCAAACCGGTGCCGATAACCGCCAGAATCGCCCCAATCCAACTGATCGGCGCGGGCGGGTGTTTCATGATCAACCACAGCAAGGGCAGCACCAGGATCGGCGAGGTGGAGGACAGAATCGCCACCACACCGGCATCGCCACGGGCCAGGGCCGCCATGAGCAGGCTCATGCCCAGTAGCAGACCCAGCGAGGCGCCGCCCAGCGTGGGCCAGAACAGCGCACGGGTCATCGGTCCACGGGCGCGGAACATGGCGATGCGGGCCACGCACAGGTGGGCGACCACGGCCGCGCCCACGCGAATCGTCGCCGCCGTCAGCGCATCGCCGCCATCGGCCATCGCCGGCTTGGCAATGATGCTGCCCACCGCTTGACCGAGCGCGGCCAGAAGACCGAGCGTCACACCCACCACCATCGGCCCGGTGATCCCCTCCCACGGGTCGTCGGGCAGTGCATCGCGCCCGGCGCTCACCGCCAATCCGACACCGATCACCACCAGGATGCCGCCCATCGTCTGGGCCGGCCCCCAGGTTTCGTCCAGTAGCAGAACGCCCAGAACAGCGGTCATGGGGGCATTGGTCGCGAAGATCAGGCCAATGCGGCGTGGCCCCAGCCGGGTCATGGCGGCGAACAACAAGGTGTCGCCAATAAAGATACCCACCAGCCCCGACAGCGCGAGGATGGCGATATCAGCGGGGGCGAAACTCGCCCAGCCGCCGAGCACGAGGCTCAGCGGCAGCATCAGGCTGAAGATCAGGCACAGGCGAATGCGATTGAATGCAAGACTGCCCAGCGCACGGGCGGGCTTGGCGGACAGCAACCCGCCAAGCGCCCAGCACACCGCCGCCCCCAGGGCCGCCAGGTAACCGATAGCCAAGCTGTCGAGCATAGTGTTTGTCGATCAGCCGACCCACTGCCTGGCATTGCGGAACAGTCGCATCCATGGGCTGTCCTCGCCCCACTCATCCGGATGCCAGGACATCTGCACCGTGCGCCGTACCCGCTCCGGGTGCGGCATGAGGATGGTCACGCGGCCATCGGGCGTGGTCAGGCCGTTGATGCCGCCCGGTGAGCCGTTGGGGTTGGCCGGATAGGTGTCGCTACGCTGCCCGCGGTTATCCACATAGCGCAGCGTGACCAGACCGGCGTTTTCGACAGTTTGCTGATCGCCTTGCGCGGCGAACACCGCCCTGCCCTCGGCATGCGCCACGACGACGGGCGCGCGGCTTCCGGCCATGCCGCGGAACAGAATCGACGGGCTGTGGCCGATCTCCACCATGGTCAGACGCGCCTCATACTGTTCGGACCGGTTGCGCTCGAAGCGCGGCCACTGCGCAGCCCCTGGAATGAGATCCTTGAGCTGGGCCAGCATCTGGCAGCCGTTGCACACCCCGAGCGCAAAGGTGTCCTCGCGCTGGAAGAAGGCCGCGAATTCATCGCGAACGGCCTCATGGAAGAGAATGCGCCGGGCCCAACCACCGCCGGCACCGAGTACGTCACCGAAGGAAAACCCGCCGCAAGCGGCGAAGCCGCGGAAGTCCGCCAGCCGTTGCCGCCCCTCGAGCAGGTCGTTCATGTGCACGTCCACCGCGGTGAACCCGGCACGGTCAAAGGCAGCGGCCATTTCGTTGTTGCTGTTCACGCCCTGCTCGCGCAGTACGGCGACGCGCGGCCGTGCCCCGGTGGCGATGAACGGTGCGGCGATATCCTCAGCGGGGTCGAAGCTCAGGTGTGCGGACAGACCGGGGTCGGTCGCATCCTGCACGGTCGCGTATGCTTCATCGGCGCATTCGGGGTTGTCGCGCAGTCGCTGCATGCGGTGCGAGGTGGCCGACCACAGGCCGCGCAGCGCCGTGCGTGCACGCTGCAGGACAATGCGATCGCCGTGGCGGATCGTCAGGTGATCGTCGTCCGAGGGCTGGCCCAGGACATGGCTGCAATCGCCCAGTCCACAATCGGCCAGCGTACCCTTGACCGCATCCAGCGCCGCGGCCGGCACCTGAAGGACAGCGCCGATCTCCTCCGCGAACAAGGCGCCCTGGTCATCGCCGAGCGCGGCGATGTCGATATCCAGACCGCAACCGCCGGCGAACATCATCTCCGCCAGGGTGACCACCAGGCCGCCGTCGGAACGGTCGTGGTAGGCCAGCAGACGCCCACTGGCGTTCAGGGCCTGAACCGCCGCGAACAAACGCTTGAGGTCCTCGGCATCGACATCCGCCGGCCTGTCGCCCAATTGGCCAAAGACCTGCGCAAGCGCGGACCCGCCCAGGCGGTTGCGCCCACGGCCCAGGTCTATGAGCACCAGTCGGCTGGGGCCATGGTCGGTCCGCAGCTGTGGCGTGCGTGTCTCCCGCGCATCCAGGACCGGCGCGAAACCGGTGACGATGAGCGACACCGGGGCGGTCACCGCCTTGTCGCTACCGGCATCCTGCCAGGCGGTGTGCATGGACAGGGAATCCTTGCCCACCGGAATGGCGATACCCAGGGCGGGACAGAATTCCATGCCGACGGTGCGCACAGCGGTGTACAAGGCCGCGTCCTCGCCCTCGATGCCGCAGGCGGCCATCCAGTTGGCGGACAGGCGGATATCGCCCAGCCGGTCGATACGCGCGCAGGCGAGATTGGTGACCGCCTCGGCAACCGACAGGCGTGCGGCGGCGGCCGGATCGAGCAGCGCCACCGGCGTGCGCTCGCCCATGGCCATGGCTTCGCCGCAATAATCGTTGAAGCCGGTCAGGGTGACGGCGGCATCGGCCACCGGCACCTGCCAGGGGCCGACCATTTGATCGCGGCTGACCAGCCCACCGACCGTACGGTCGCCGATGGTGATCAGAAACGTCTTGTCCGCCACCGTCGGCAACGCGAGCACCCGATCGAGCGCCTCATCGATCGTGGCGTCGATCGCCAACGGCCGCCGCACGGGTGTGCGTGAACGCACATCGCGACGCATCTTCGGCGGCTTGCCCAGCAATACCTCCATCGGCATGTCCACCGGACGGGTGCCGAACAGCGCATCGTCGACGACCAGGCGACGCTCGGCCGTCGTGTGGCCGACCACCGCGAACGGGCAGCGCTCGCGCCGGCAGAAGGCCTCGAAACGGGCCAACTGGCGCGGGTCCAGCGCCAAGACGTAACGCTCCTGGGCCTCGTTGCACCACAGCTCGCGCGGCGACATGCCCGGTTCGGCGTTGGGGATGTCGCGCAACTGGAAGACGGCACCTCGCTCAGCGTCGTTGACCAGCTCGGGCAAGGCATTGGACAGGCCACCGGCGCCGACATCGTGGATGGAGAGGATGGGGTTGTCTTCCCCCAGGGCCCAGCAGCGGTCGATGACCTCTTGCGCGCGGCGTTGCATCTCGGGGTTGCCGCGCTGGACCGAGGCGAAATCCAGCTCCGCGTCCCCGCTGCCGGCGGCCACGCTGGAGGCCGCCCCGCCGCCCAGGCCGATGAGCAGAGCCGGGCCGCCCAGGACGATCACCGGCGCGCCTTCGGGCAGCGGCTTTTTCTCCACCAGACCGGGGCGGATATTGCCCATGCCGCCGGCGATCATGATCGGCTTGTGGTAGCCGCGGCGACGGCTGCCCTCCGTCTCCGGCACCTCGAGTTCGAAGCTGCGGAAGTATCCGGCAAGATTCGGCCGGCCGAACTCATTGCTGAAGGCGGCGCCGCCAATCGGCCCCTCCAACATGATCTGCAGGCTTGAGGCCATGCGGCCGGGGCGGCCGTAATCGTCTTCCCAGGGTTGCTCGAATCCCGGTATTCGCAGGTTGGAGACGGAGAAGCCGGTCAGGCCGGCTTTTGAGCGGGAGCCGCGGCCGGTGGCACCTTCATCGCGGATCTCCCCCCCACTGCCGGTCGCCGCGCCGGGAAACGGCGAAATGGCCGTGGGGTGGTTGTGGGTCTCCACTTTCATCAGAATCGGCACCGCCTCGTGATGATGGCGGTACTCCTGGGTGTCGGCGTCGATGAGCAGACGATCGCCGTGATAGCCCTCGATGACCGAGGCATTGTCCCGATACGCCGACAACACCCCCTCCGGGGCGCAGGCATGAGTGTTGCGGATCATCGCGAACAGACTGCTGTCCTTGGCTTCGCCATCGATGACCCAGTCGGCATTGAAGATCTTGTGCCGGCAATGTTCCGAGTTCGCCTGCGCGAACATCATCAGCTCGACATCCGTCGGGTCCCGGTCCATGACCCGATAGCGGTCCGCCAGATAGTCGATCTCGTCATCCGACAACGCCAGGCCGAGCGTGGCGTTGGCAGCCTCCAGCGCCGCGCGGCCTTCGGCCAGCAAGGGAACGCTGGCCAATGGCTTGGGCTCGGCATGACTGAACAGCACTGAGAAATCCGATGTGGGCGTCAATACCGACTCGGTCATGCGGTCGTGCAGTACGGTCATCGCCGCCGCCGGCAACGGCGCATCGAGGCCCAACGCGTATGCCGTACCGATTTCGATACGGGCGACCCAGTCCAACTCGCAGGTATGGGCGATATCCGTTGCCTTGGACGACCAAGGCGATTGGGTGCCGGCACGCGGCACCACAACGACCTGCGCCCCGGCGAATGCCTCCGCGGACTCGTCGACCTCCAGCAGCACGCCCAGTCGCGCCAATTCCACCGGATCCGGTGGACGTCGAACGTCTACCAGATACACCGGCCAGGCGCTCAGCGAGGTGACAGGGGTTCCGGTCTGATTCAGAGCCTCGATGAGGCGGTCACGACGGAAGGCGGAAAGCGAGGAACGTCCACGAAAACGCAGCATGGGCCGGGGCGACTCCGGGTGGGGGCGTTTGACGACAAGGCGCGGATGATACCGCAAGACGCGGTGCAGCGCGCCTGCGGCATCGAAACCGAGCCCGTATCGCGGGAGCCCCGGCGACTGGACGGCAACGACACTGGACGGCAAGGCGTTTCACGCCGCTCACCGCCGACGATATGCAAGAGCGCGAGACTGCTGCAGCGCTCATACCCTTAGCGCGTCTATCGTCTCGCGGTTTAGTGTTACTCCCACGGATAATCGCACACTGCTGCAATACGACAGAACGTGGCCGACTCATTCACACAAGAGCACACAAAAACTCACTGAAAATCAGCGTGGATCGGCATTTAAGCCCATCGAATTCCGACATCCGGCGCTATACGAAATTCAGCCGATCATCAATCATCCACCCTCGCAAAAAAGATCTATTATCAAGTCGCCGGCGAAACAGACGGAACTGACTCGACAGGCACT
The DNA here is from genome assembly GCA_965652545.1 of uncultured Candidatus Competibacteraceae bacterium. Lineage (GTDB taxonomy): Bacteria > Pseudomonadota > Gammaproteobacteria > Competibacterales > Competibacteraceae > CBFGWV01. The sequence goes on from CBFGWV010000024.1 coordinate 17,986, forward strand.
CGGCACGGCATCGCCGACAATAACAAACCGACCAACACGCGCCATACCACAGCAAGGGTATACGACGGTTTCACCTTCAGGAGTCGCAGTCATGACTTATCGGCAGATTTTTACAAGCATCGCCATTGTGGGCCTTCAACTGGTTTTGATCGTCGCCCTCGTCTGGATCACGCAACCATAAAAGGCCCGTTACAGAAAGCCGGGCGGCGGCGACACCCGCACCGGCACCGGTCGCCTCTCCAGCCCCCATTCCCGCGCCAGCGCCTACCGTCGCCATTGCACCTGCTCCGGCCCCCGCTCCCAGCGGTACACATCCCTTCACCGTGGTCTCCTGGGGTGGCGAGTACCAAGCCAGCCAGCACACGGCGTTCTTTCAGCCCTTTGTCGCCGACACAGGTAAGGCCATCAACGAGATCAACTACGAAGGCGTGCTGGATGCCTCCGCCGTGCGTGAGAACCTCGGCAACTGGGATGTGGTCTCGCTGGAGCATTCCGATTTGCTCAGCGGTTGTCAGCAAGGTGTCCTCGAACCCATAGACTGGGCTCGGGTAGGCAAGACGGCGGATTTCATACCCGCTGCGGTGGAGCGCTGCGGCGTAGGCAGCATCGTCTGGGCCTATGTGCTGGCGTTCAACCCCGAAACAGTAGCCCGCACCCCCGTTTCGTGGACCGATCTCTGGTCCATCGAATCCATCCCCGGGAAACGGGCACTGCGCAAGTCGGCCAAGTTCAATCTCGAAATCGCCCTGATGGCCGACGGCGTCTCCACCCGGGACATCTATGCCGTACTGGCGACACCCGCCGGTGTGGATCGGGCATTCGCCAAGTTGGACCAGATCAAGGGCGACTTGTTGTTCTGGGACGGCGGGCAGCAACCCTTCGACATGATCGCCGCCAATCAGGTGGTGATGACGGCAGCCTACAACGGGCGGGTCACCAAAGCCCGCAAAGCCGGCCTGCCGGTGGAAACCGTATGGACGAATATCATTTACACGGTGGACTTCTGGGTGCTGGCGCGCGGGAGCGCGAACCTCGATGTGGCCTACGACTTTCTCGCCTATGTGAGCCAGCCCGGTCCCGGTGCACAACTTGCGGAACGCATTCCCTACGGCCCTGCCAACCTCAACGCAATCGCACTGCTGGATGCGCAGGTGACGGCCGAGCTGCCAACGGCACCCGCGCACCTTCGTTTCGGCCTGCTCTCCAATGCTGAGTTCTGGAACGCCAGACCGGAACTGGAGAGCCGATTCACCGAGTGGGCACGTTGAACACCGTGCCCACGCGACGTGAAGCGATCAAGAAATAACGCAATGGGGGTAGAGATTAATTTGTTGAAAATGGATACGGCTCCGGACGTGCCATGCGCGTCAAATTACCGTTTCTCCGCCTATCCCCAACGCGTTATTTACTCGCACCTAAGGCCTTAGCACTATCACTAATAAAGACGGCGCACTTCGCACCGATGTGACGCATCAAAACGCCACGACTCACTAATGGAATGCAATCACAATCCCGACCACGGGAGCGCACGGCCGGTAACGGCCATTGTTTAGCCAAAGCGAGGAGAATACAGATATGACGCCTTTCCGTTTGTCCGCAACATTCATTGGCGTCACGGCCGTCCTCGGCGCCACCGACACCGCAAGCGCAGAAGAACTGACCATCGTCTCCTGGGGCGGCGCGTACACCAACAGCCAGATCAAGGCGTATCACGAGCCTTACACGGCCAAATCGGGTGTGCAGATCGTCAGCGTCGACGAAGGCAGCAGCGCCCCCGCCCAAATCAAGGCGCAAGTGGAGTCCGGCCAGATTACCTGGGATCTGATCGACGTCGTGGAGCCGGACGCCATACGGCTATGCGACGAGGGCTTGATCGAAGAGATCGATTACGACGGCATTCTGGCGCCCGCCCCCGACGGTACGCCGGCCACCGGGGACTTTATCGAAGGCTCGCTCAGCGGTTGCTTCGTGCCGAATATCGTGTACGCCACCGTGATCGCCTACAACGCCGAAATGTTCCCCGATGGGGCAGCCCCCGACAGCCTTGCCGATGTGTTCGACATCGCGACCTATCCGGGCAAGCGTTCGCTGGAGAAAACACCTTATTCCAACCTCGAGTGGGCGCTCTACGCCGACGGCGTGCCCATAGACCAACTCTACGCGGTGCTCGATACCGCCGAGGGCATGGACCGGGCGTTCGCTAAGCTCGGCACGATCAAGGATCAGGTCATCTGGTGGGACAAGGGCGCGCAACCGCCGCAGCTGCTCGCCGATAAGGAAGTGTCCATGGCCTCGGGCTACAACGGCCGCTTTTTTGCCGCGGAGGTCGAAGAGAACCAGCCGTTCAGAACCCTCTGGGACGGCCAGGTGTTCGAACTGGACGGCTGGATCGTGCCCCGGGCAAATTGACCGACGCGGTCAAGGACTACCTGCACTTCGCCACCGACACCCAGCGCCTGGCCGATCAGGCGAGGTACATTTCCTACGGACCGGCACGCAACTCCTCCGCGGCGCTGATCTCCACCCACCTGGGCACGGGTGTCGACATGAAGCCCTACATGCCGACCAATCCGGACAACTTCGCGCACGCCATCAAGAAGGATGCCTTGTGGTGGGCCGACAACTTCGACACCGTGAGCCAGCGCTTCAGCGCCTGGTTGGCGCAGTAGGCACTCCGCATATGGATGCCTGACCGATACAGGTATGCGCCGTCGTCCGGCGCATACCCTCTTGGCCATGGGCTAGCAGCGCACCCAATCCCGATGAGGCAGCCGATGAGAGATCTCGCCGCTATCGCCGGTCCACTGCATATCGTCTTTCTGCTGCTTCCACAGTTTTCGCTGATCGCTTTCACCTCGGCGGTGGAGCCGTTGCGCGTGGCCAACGAACTGGCCGGCAAAACCGTGTACCGGTGGAGCGTGGCATCGCTCGACGGCCTACCCGTCATCTCCGGCAATCGGCTTTCCTTTACGCCCGATATCACCTTGTACAACGCCCTCCACTGCGACCTGCTGCTGGTGTGTGGGGGCCTGGACATCCACAAAGCGGTGAACCAGACACTCGTCGCCGCCCTGCGCAAACTCGGGGCGCGGCTGCGGCTGGGCGCGCTGTGCACCGGTACGTACGCACTGGCCAAGGCGGATCTGCTGACCGGCTATCGCTGCACCATCCATTGGGAAAACGCGGCCAGCCTGCGGGAGGAATTTCCCGGCCTGATCGTATCCTCCGCGCTGTTCGAGATTGATCGGGACCGCTACACCTGTGCCGGAGGGATCGCGCCACTGGACATGATGCTGCACCTGATCGGCCACCAACACGGCCCGCAGTTGGCGCGTGGGATTTCCGAAGCGCTCATCCGCGACCGTCACGACCGCCAGCGCATTCCTCTTCGCTTACGCCTGGGAACCAGCCAGCCGACACTCATTGAGGCCGTTTCGTTGATGGAAGCGAACCTGGACGAACTCATAAGCCTCGATGAGCTGGCCGAGCGAACCGGTATATCGCGTCGTCAGCTGGAGCGCCTGTTCCGGAAGCATCTCGACTGTGCCCCGGGCCGCTACTACCTCGACCTGCGGCTTGCCCGCGCGCGGGAGTTGCTGCTGCAGACCACCTTGCCCATGGCGGAGGTGGCGCTCGCCTGCGGGTTTACCGCCGCTGCGCATTTTTCCACGTGTTATCGGGAAGCCTTTGGCCTGTCGCCACGGGAAGAGCGGCAACAGGGGAACAGGCCTGGCGCTCCCGTCACAGCGGTCAGGGGAGAATTCTACGGTATCCAAGCCCTGGCGTAGGAGGACGTCGCAAAAGTGTGAGGCAACCGCCGCGTTCATCGGCGAGGTGAAGAAGGCTGACACTGCAATGGTTTCGACAACCGGGCCTGATGGGTATCGCTGGCGCTCAACCCATCCTACATTTCACTCGACCTAACTCGGCCGACACGACCAGCCACAGAAGTGAGCTGTCCGGGTCGGGTGGGTCAGGGTCAGACCGTCGGCAGCATGGATGCTGCCGTCGAGCTCATACGGATGTGTCCACAGCGAGTCTGACCCTGACCCACCCGACCCGGACAGCGTGGACAGGCATCATCCCCCGATGCCCGGCTGGCGCGCGAGGCTTCGCTAGCTGTCCACCACCGGGATATGCAGCGAGGTACCCGCGGGCATACGCAACTGGTTGGGATCAAGACCATTGGCCGAACGCAGCAGACTGACGCTGATGCGGTAGCGGCGCGCCACGTCAGCGAGGCTTTCGCCCCGCTCGATCACATGCACACGGCGTTGCGGCATCGGCACACCCCCCACATTCATGGAGCGGCTGATCAACTGCGGCGGCGCACTACCCGATGTGATCTGCGGACCGCCCGAGATCGGGGCGCTGCCGCGGATGATCACCGGGGTGGACCCAACAGCCGCCACACTGGTCGTGGGCACCGGTTGCGCGGCCACCGGAGCGGGCGCCGGCGTGGGAACCGGAACGGGCGCCTCCACTTCAACGAGGATGGTTTCCTCGCGCTCGCCCGGACGGTTGCGGAAATAACCCGACACGCCCTGGTAGATCGCCTGTGCCAGTTTGGTCTGGTGGTCGGCCGACTTGAGTTTTCGCTCTTCGGCCGGGTTGCTGATGAACGCAGTCTCGATGAGGATCGACGGCACATCGGGCGACTTCAGCACGACGAAACCGGCACGCTCGGTATTGCGCTTGTGAATGTTGCCGACGCGCTTGAGCTCGCTCAGAACGTTGTCCGCCAGAACGATGCTGGCCGCCAGCGTCGCGTCCTGGGAAATATCCAGCAGCACCGAGGCGATCTCCTTGTCCCGGTGGGCGATATTCACACCCCCGACCAGATCGGCCGCGTTCTCACGCTGCGCCAGAAGCCTGGCCGCCTCGCTGGAGGCCCCTTTGGTCGACAACACATAGACCGACGACCCGGAGGCCTCGCCCCGCTCCACCGCATCCGCGTGGATGGATATAAACAGGTCGCCCCCGGCCTTCCGTGCCAGGCTGATGCGGTCGCGCAAAGGCAGGAACACGTCTTTGTCACGCGTCAGCACGGCCCGCATGCCCGGTTCCGCGTCGATGAGATCGCGCAGCTTGCGCGATACCGCCAGGACGACATCCTTCTCCCGGGTGCCGCCCGGACCGATGGCGCCGGGGTCCTTGCCCCCGTGACCCGGGTCGATGACGACGGTGATTTCGCGGGTGCGCTTTTCAACACGCGTATACGTGCGCGGCGCCGGCACCGCCGCAACCGGTGCCGCCCCGGGGCGGAACACGGTGACGACCAACTCGTGGCCATTTGCAGCCGGCTGCAGACGGGTCTGGTAGCGCGTGCTACCGGCCAGGTCGAGAACCAGGCGCAGGTCGGTGCCATTGCGCACACCGGCACGCACGGAACGCACCGGACCGCCGGCCACGCTGAGCTGGCGCGTGGCCTCGGCCAGCCGGGCGGCGGGCAGGTCGACCACCAGGCGCGAGGGGTTCTCCAGCGTGAAGCTCGTGTGCTGGCTGGGTGTACTCAACGGGAACACGACCTCGACACCTTGCGAGGTTTCTTGCAGCCTGGCGCTCCCAACGAGGGTGGCCGCTGTTGCCAACTGGCAAAACAGCGACAGCGCAATGAAGATAAAGCCCCTCATCCGTTATCCCTTATGGAACGGGTTGTTCGTATAAATTAGCACAATTGCAACAAAATGAATGCAACGTCTTGAGTGCATTCGGATTTCATTGCGACGCCACAACAGGCAACCGCGCCAGCCAGCGGTGACCGGTGTCGGTCACCCCCTGCAACTGCGCAACTCGGCACTCCCCGTCGTAGCGCAGATGGATGACCAAGTCCGCCGGCGGTAGATAGCCCGCGCCGTGATCCGGCCATTCAACGAGTGTCAGGGTGTCATCCATAAGCTCATCGCGAAAGCCCAAGTATTCAAGTTCTTCTGGATCGGCCAATCGGTACAGATCGAGATGGAGCACCGAATGGCCTACCGTACGGTACGGCTCCATCAACGTGTAGGTCGGGCTCTTAACGGGGCCTGAATAGCCCATGGCGCGCAGCAGGCCACGTGCCATGGTGGTCTTTCCCGCCCCCAGATCGCCATAGAGATAAACGACGGCACTCGGCGGCAGCACCGCAGCAAGGTCCGCACCCAGGCGCTCGGTGGCTCTTGCATCTTCAAGCCGACGCTCGATCATGCACCGACGCCGGGATTGGCCAGGCGCCGCAACATCGGCAGTAGATCACCCGCCAGCAGCCCTCGCGGCTGATCGGCGGCGGCCATGTCCGCCGCAGCGCCGTGCATCCAGGCCCCATGCGTGGCGGCCAGGTGTCCGGACAGACCTTGGGCACGCAGGGCGGCGATCACGCCGGTGAGCACATCGCCCATGCCACCCGATGCCATACCGGGATTTCCCGTCGTAGTGATGCAGATCTGGCCGTCCGGGGAAGCGATGACGGTTCCCGCACCCTTCAATACGACCGTGGCGCGATACTGTACGGCGATGGCCTTGGCTGCACCGATGCGGTCTGCTTCGATATCGGCAACCGCCACACCGAGCAGTCGTGACGCCTCACCGGGGTGGGGTGTGAGAATCCAGCCCGGGGCCGGGGCCGCCCGGTTGCCCAGCAGATTGAGCGCATCGGCATCCAGCACCAGCGGCTTGGCCTCCTGTAACACCCGCTCGAGCATGGCCTGCCCCCAGGCGTGCCGGCCAAGTCCAGGCCCGACGGCCACGACCGAGGCACGCTCCAGCAACGGCTCCAGGGCGGCCGCCGACTCCACCGACTGGGCCATGAGCTCCGGTTGTGCCGCCGGCAGGACTGCCGCGTGGCGCTCACGCGTGGCCACACTCGTAAGGCCGCTGCCACAACGCGCCGCCGCCGTGGCCGCAAGACGCACAGCCCCGCCCATACCATGATCGCCGCCCACCACCAGCACATGACCGAAGCGGCCTTTATGCGCACAGGCCGCCCGTGGCGCCAGGGCCTCGGCCCCGGCTTGACCGCGATACCACTGACCGGCACTGCCCTCGGACTCCCGCGCAGCGGCTGGTACGTCCAACGGCGCAAGCACCAATCGCCCGACGTGCTCGGCGGCGCGACCGGTCAGCAGACCAGGCTTCATCGCGATGAAGGTCACTGTGAGGCTGGCCGCGACCGCCGCGCCCCATACTTTCCCGGTATCGGCATCCAGCCCGGAAGGCAGATCCAATGCCAGCACCCGATGGCGGCGCGCGGCCAGGGCGAGCGCCGCCTCGCGCCACGTCCCCTCCAGCGCCCGCCCCAGACCCGTGCCCAACATGGCATCCACCAGCACGGCATCGGTGTCCAGATCGGCATCGGCGAACGACTGCTCGGTGACCCCGGCGCGCAATGCATCGTTGCGGGCAAGTGCCGCATCACCGTGCAGCCGGGTCGGGTCCGACAACGTCAGCACCACGGCTGCATCACCGCTCTCCCGTGCAAGGCGTGCGACGACGTAGCCGTCTCCGGCGTTATTTCCCGCCCCGCATACGCACACCCAGCGCCGAACTGCCGGCCAGCGCAGGCGGCCGTGATCGAACGCCGCCCGGCCGGCACGGCACATGAGCGCGTAGCCCGGAATGCCCAAACGCTCGATGGCGAACCGATCGATCGCACCGACCGCGGCGGCGCGGTAGAAGGGAACCGGCGGAGCCAGTACCATGGCCTCTCATGCCTCCTGATACAGCAATGGGCGCACACGATACCGCGCAACCGCCCGGCGCGCAGCCCGACCCGGCCATGCTGGCGACGATCCGCGGCCACATCGACGACTGGGCGCGCGAACTCGGCTTCGGGGCGGTCGGCGTCGCCGACATCGATCTCGCCCAGGCGGAAGCGCGGCTCAAGACCTGGCTGGCGCGCGGGTTTCACGGCGACATGGCCTACATGGCACGTCACGGCGAACGCCGCACCCGACCTGCCGAGCTGGTGCCCGGCTCGGTCAGGGTCATCTGTGTGCGCATGGATTACCTTCCACCACAGAGCGAGAATGCCTGGTCGGTCATCGGGCAATCGCAACTGGGGTTCGTATCCCGCTACGCCTTGGGGCGCGACTATCACAAAGTCGTACGAAGCCGCTTGCAACAACTGGCCACCCGCATCGAGAGCCTGATCGGCCCCTTTGGGTATCGTGTCTTTTGCGACAGCGCGCCGGTCATGGAGAAACCGCTGGCGGAGAAAGCCGGCCTGGGCTGGATGGGCAAGCACAGCAACATACTGGCCCGCGATGCCGGGTCCTGGTTTTTCCTTGGCGAGATTTACGTCGACCTGCCGCTTGCGGTCGATCGGCCGGTCGCCGAACACTGCGGTAAGTGCACCGCCTGCATCGATATTTGCCCGACCGGCGCCATCGTCGAACCGTATGTCGTCGATGCCCGCCGCTGCATCAGTTACTTGACCATCGAGCATCAGGGGTCTATTCCCCTAGACTTGAGGCCGTTGTTGGGCAACCGCATATACGGCTGCGACGACTGTCAGTTGGTATGTCCTTGGAATCGCTTCGCCAAGACCACAGAACTGAGCGACTTCGCCGTCCGCGAATCACTCGATGCGCCTCGTCTCGTCGATTTGTTCGCCTGGAGCGAAGGCGAATTCCTCCGCCGTACCCAGGGCAGCGCCATCCGCCGGATCGGCTGGAACAGGTGGCTGCGCAACATTGCGGTGGCCCTGGGCAACGCCGGACCGTCGCTGACGATCCAACGGGCATTGGCCCGTCGTCGGCAGCATCCTTCCAGCTTGGTCCGCGAACATGTGGCGTGGGCAATAGTACGCCAGCGTACGGAAAAACCAGACTAAAACCTCGTCCGGATATCGTGGACGGGACGTCGCATGGACGGAAGAATGCGTCGCAAATCTTTTCGGGGGGTTTATTAATGGCAGCTGATTGCCGCTACACTGAATTGATGTTCATGAAGATGGCCACGGAGAACCCGGTTGGATCGACCTGTCGATCAGCGGGTCCCGAGGATTGAGATCGGCCGCATAATTAAAGTGTCACGCCAACGCGTCCGACACTGCGCCTTGGCGCGCTCGACCAACCGCAATACCAAGCCACGGGGAAGACGATAATATGCCGGACACCACCGACGCATACGTTCGATTCAGTGAAGTCCAGAAGAGCTACGATGGCGAAACTCTGGTAGTCAAGAACCTGAACCTGGACATCGCGCGTGGCGAGTTCCTGACCATGCTGGGCCCATCGGGCTCCGGCAAGACCACCTGCCTGATGATGCTTGCCGGCTTTGAAACCGCGACGCACGGCGAAATCTTCCTCGATGGACAACCCATCAACAATGTCGCGCCTCACCGGCGCAATATCGGCATGGTGTTCCAGAACTACGCCCTGTTCCCGCACATGACGGTGGCCGAGAATCTGGCCTTTCCGCTCAAGGTGCGCAAAGTGGCGCAGAGCGATATCGACCAGCGGGTCAAGAAGGCGTTGTCCATGGTTTCGCTCGATGCCATGGCCGGTCGTCGGCCGGGGCAGCTCTCCGGCGGCCAGCAGCAGCGCGTCGCCGTTGCCCGCGCCCTGGTGTTCGAGCCCAAGCTGGTGTTGATGGACGAGCCGCTGGGCGCGCTGGACAAGCAGCTGCGCGAGCAGATGCAGTTCGAGATCAAACACATCCACGACAGCCTGGGTGTGACCGTGGTGTACGTCACCCACGATCAAAGCGAAGCGTTGACCATGTCCAACCGCATCGCCGTGTTCAATGACGGCGTGATCCAGCAGTTGGACGAGCCGTCCGTGCTGTACGAGAAACCCCGCAATGCGTTCGTCGCCCAATTCATCGGCGAGAACAACCGGCTGACGGGCAAAGTCATGGAGGTCAACGGCGACATCTGCACGGTCAAGGTTGCCTCGGGCGAGATCATGAAGGCCCTGAAGGTCAACGTCGAGGGCGCCGGGCATGACACCACCTTGTCCCTGCGTCCCGAGCGCGTCGCCGTGGCGCCCGAAGAGGGCAAGTATCCGAATGTCTTCGACGCCCAGGTCAAGGAGCTGATTTACCTCGGCGATCACATCCGCACGCGCATCTCGCTCGCTGGCCACGACGACTTCGTCGTGAAGGTGCCCAACTCGTCGACGCACGCCCAGTTGAAGGTCGGCGCCACGGTGAAAGTGGGTTGGATGGCCGAGGACTGCCGGGCACTGGACGCCTGACTCTGTCCGCGCCGCACAGTAAGACCACGACACGTTCGCCACTGCCACGCGATAACCACAATCCCGACCACGGGAGAGCACGACCGGTGACGGTCATTGATGTCCAAATGAGAGGAGTTCCGGTATGACGCAGTTCCGTCTTTCCACCCTATCCGTCATGGTTGCGGCCGCCGTAGGCACGGCTGCCACTGCAAGCGCCGAAGAACTGACCATCGTCTCTTGGGGCGGTGCCTACACGCAGAGTCAGATCAATGCCTACCATGATCCCTACACCGCCAAGACCGGTGTCAAGATCATCAGCATCGACGAGGGTGGCAGCGCCCCGGCCCAGGTAAAGGCACAACAGGAGGCCGGGCAGGTCACTTGGGATGTGGTCGACATGCTCGAACCCGATGCCGTTCGTATGTGTGACGAAGGCTTGGCCGAAGAGATCGACTACGACGCGTTGCTCGCGCCCGCTCCCGATGGCACGCCGGCCAGCGAGGACTTCATCGAAGGTTCGTTGAGCGGCTGCTTCATTCCGCAGATCGTCTACGCAACGCTGGTGGCCTTCAATACCACCATGTTCCCGGACGACGCCCAGCCCGACAGCATTGCCGATCTGTTCGACACCGAGACCTACCCCGGCAAGCGCTCGCTGGAGAAGAGCCCGTATTCGAACCTCGAGTGGGCCTTGTATGCCGATGGCGTAGCCATCGAAGACATCTACGACACGCTCGATACGCCCGAGGGCATGGATCGCGCCTTCGCCAAGCTGGATACGATCAAGAGCCAGGTCGTGTGGTGGGACAAGGGTGCCCAACCGCCGCAATTGCTGGCCGATAAGGAAGTCTCGATGGCGTCCGGCTACAACGGCCGCTTCTTCGCCGCCGAGGTCGAGGAAAATCAGCCGTTCAAGACCATCTGGGACGGTCAGGTGTTCGAGCTGGACGGCTGGATTGTGCCCACCGGGCAATTGTCCGACACGGTGAAGGACTATCTGTACTTCGCCACCGACACGCAGCGCCTCGCGGACCAGGCCAAGTACATCTCCTACGGCCCGGCACGCAAATCGTCCGCTGCGCTGGTTTCCACTCACGCAGGCACCGGCGTGGACATGGCGCCGCACATGCCGACCACCCCGGAGAACTTCGAGCACGCCATCAAGAAAGATGCACTGTGGTGGGCCGACAACTATGACTCGGTCAGCCAGCGTTTCAGCGCCTGGCTGGTGCAGTAGCAGAGACGTCTAGGCGCCTGCACAGCGTTTCGGCAGGCGCCTAGCCAAGGTCCTTCAAGAGACCGGCTGATACCGACACACGCCCTGCTCGCCATGGGCGTGTGTCCTTCTCCTTTGTAGAGGTATAGACGCGAATGAGTACTGCGGCGTCCATCGAATCGCCCTCCGTGATGACCACGGCGGACGGCACACCGCTGAAGGTGAGCCTGCAACGCGCCATGCGGCGCGCCCGGCTCAAGGCCTTTTTGCTGGTGGCCCCGTTGTTGGCATTCATTCTCATCACTTTTTTGATGCCTATCGGGGACATGCTGTTCCGCAGCGTGCAGAACCCCGAAGTCGTGACCATCCTGGCGAACACCAGCGAGGCCTTGAAGGAGTGGGATGGCACGGACCTGCCGCCTGAGTCAGTCTACGCGGCGCTGGCCGCGGACATCGCAATTGGTAACGAGAACAGAAGCATCGGCCAGGTCGGCACGCGGCTGAACTACCAGATGCCCGGCCTGTCGAGTGCCGTTCGCAAGACCGCGCGGGCCGAGCGAAGCGGGGATCTCGTCGCGCCGTTCAAAGAGAGCTTCATCGATATCGACAGGGATTGGGGCAAGCTTGAGGTCTGGCAGCTCATCCAGCGCGAGGCGTCGCCGTATACCGATGCCTACTATCTTGCTGCCGTCGATCGCGTCCGCTCGCCCGAAGGCAACATCGAAGCACTGCCCGATACGCAACAGATACACGTTCAGCTGTTCTTGCGCACATTCGTGCTCAGCATCGTGATCACCCTGCTGACTATCGTGCTGGGTTTTCCGATTGCCCATTTGCTGGCCATCCTGCCCGCGAGCAAAGCCAACCTGCTGATGATCCTCGTGCTGCTGCCGTTCTGGACGTCCCTGCTGGTACGCACTACCGCGTGGATCGTCATGTTGCAAAGCCAGGGCGTACTGAACGACATGCTCGTGGCCATTGGACTTGTGGGTGACGATAACCGCCTGCAAATGATTTACAACCAGACCGGCACCATCATCGCCATGACGCACATCCTGCTGCCGTTCATGGTCTTGCCGCTGTATAGCGTGATGAAGACCATCCCGCCCAACTATGTCCGCGCCGCCCGCTCGCTGGGGGCGAACAACTGGGTCGCGTTCTGGAAGGTCTACGTGCCACAGACCATGGCGGGTATCGGTGCCGGCAGCGTGCTGGTATTCATCCTGGCCATCGGCTACTACATTACGCCCGCCCTGGTCGGCGGCAGTGATGGACAGTTGATCAGTAACCGTATCGCCTTCCACATGCAGCAATCCCTGAACTGGGGGTTGGCGGCAGCCTTGGGCGCCATCCTGCTGGGCATCGTGCTGGTCTTGTACATCGTGTACAACCGCCTGGTCGGCATCGACAAAATGAAACTGGGGTAAGACGACGATGGCCGTTCCCACTTATGCCGGACCCCTGGAGCGCTCCTGGTATTACGGATACCGCTTCATCTGTGCGCTGATTTTCCTGTTCCTGATCGTTCCGATCCTGGTGATCCTGCCGCTGTCCTTCAACGCGGAGCCGTACTTCACCTTTTCGGACAAGATGCTGTCGTTCGATCCCGAAGGGTATTCCCTTCGCTGGTATGCAGAGTTTTTCAACTCCGATGCCTGGATTGGTTCGATCAAGAACAGCTTCATCATCGCGATCTTCTCGACCATTCTCGCCACGACACTCGGGACAGTGGCCGCCTTAGGGCTCTCCCGCCCTGAAATGCCGTATCGAAATCTCATCATGGGCTTGCTGATCTCACCGATGATCGTGCCTTTGATCATCTCCGCGGCGGGTATGTACTTTTTCTACGCGCGGTTCAATCTCACCCAAACCTATCTGGGTGTGATCCTGGCCCACACGGCGCTGGGCATCCCCTTCGTCGTGATAACCGTCACGGCCACCATGATCGGGTTCGACCGCAACCTGATTCGCGCATCCGCCAGCCTGGGTGCGGACGGGCGCACCACGTTCTTCAAGGTCATCATGCCGCTGATCACACCGGGCATCGTCTCCGGGGCCTTGTTCGCTTTCATTACCTCATTCGACGAGGTCGTGCTGGTGCTATTCCTCGCCGGCCCCGCACAACGACCGGTGACCGTTCAGATGTGGTCGGGTCTTCGCGAGAACATCAGCCCCACGATTCTCTCCGTCGCCACGCTACTTATCTTGATCTCAGTCGTATTGCTCGTGGTCATGGAGTTGCTGCGTCGGCGCAACGAGCGCTTGCGAGGCATCCGCGAAACCTGAAACGCGGCATACTGCCCCCAACGCCCCGGTGCTTGAGCACCGGGGTTTCGATCCACAGCGAGGTTCGTCATGATCAAGAATATCGTCGTCGCGACCGATGCCTCCGGCGCCTCTCAGCGCGCCATCGCCCTGGCCGCCGATATGGCCGCCAAGTACCAATCCAAGCTCCACCTGGTCCACGTCGTGCGGGACATGCAACTGCCCCCCGAGCTGCGCACCATGGCGGAGGTTGAAAAGATCGAGGGGTACCGGACCGACGTCCTGCGCTTCGTCGGCAACAAGATCCTCGAAGATGCCCGCAATCGGGCGAAAACCGCCGGCGCCACAGATATCCACACGGCCATTGCCGAAGGCGACCCGGCCAGCAATATCATCGCCCATGCCAAAGCCGTCGGCGCTGACCTCATTGTCATGGGGACCCGAGGCCTCGGTGAGGTCAAGGGCATGTTGCTGGGCAGCGTGTCACGGAAAGTGAGCAACCTGGCGGAAATCAGCACGCTCATCGTCAAGTAGCCTGTCGGGCTTGAGACTGTCCTACTGCGAGCGCCCTTCGACCTAGCTGAACCAGGCGGCCCGATAGGCGTGCACGCTATGACGTCGGCATCTCTCGCTTTTTCCTATCCGGCGACGCACCATAGCCTTTGCCGAAACCTTGCGGGCCGCGGGTCAATTCATGAGAGAACTCGTCACCACCAGCACGCCGTTGCACTTTGTATTTCTGCTCGTGCCGCGCTTTTCGCTGATCGCCTTCACGTCCGCCGTGGAGCCTCTGCGCATGGCGAACCAGCTGTCCGGCAAACCGCTCTACCGGTGGAGCGTGGTATCGCTGGACGGCCAACCGGTGACCGCCAGCAATGGCCTGGCTTTTACACCCGATGTGCCCTTGCAGGCGATCACCGACTTTCACCTGCTGCTGGTCTGTGGTGGCGTGGACATCAACCAGACAGTGGATAAGGCCCTCGTCGCCAGCTTGCGCAAACTGGCCAACCGGCGCCTTCCTCTGGGCGCCTTGTGCACCGGAAGCTACGTGCTGGCCAAAGCCGAACTGCTCAACGGGTATCGCTGCACCATCCACTGGGAAAACATGGCGAGCCTCCGGGAAGAATTCCCCGGGTTGGTCATCTCATCCGAACTGTTCGAGATCGACCGCGACCGCTACACCTGCTCCGGCGGAACCGCGCCGCTGGACATGATGCTGCACCTGATCGGTCGCCAACAAGGCGCCGAACTGGCCGCGGCGATTTCCGAAGAATTCATCTGCGAGCGGATCCGCGACCGGCACGACCGCCAACGCATCCCGTTGCGGCTGCGCCTGGGCACCAGCCAGCCCAAGTTGATCGAGGCCGTATCGCTCATGGAGGCCAACCTGGAAGAACCCATGAGCCCGGACGAGCTCGCCCAGCACGTCGGCCTCTCGCGACGGCAGCTCGAGCGGCTCTTCCAGAAATACCTCAACTGCGTGCCTACCCGCTATTACCTGGAACTGCGCCTGGCCCGCGCACGGCAATTGCTCCTGCAAACGACCATGTCCATCGTCGATGTCGCATTCGCCTGCGGATTCGTCTCGGCACCACACTTCTCCAAGTGCTATCGCGACTTCTTCGGCGTCCCGCCCCGCGACGAACGCCGCCTGCGGCGCGAAGGCAACAAGGCGGCACCCGTTGCGGCGCCGGTGGCGGAGGACAGCGAACCGGGTAGCGAAGCCAGCCTGGACGC